>NZ_JBCOIQ010000019.1:0-45643 GCF_040926185.1 Collinsella aerofaciens | reverse complement strand
GTATCGGGTTCCCACATTCATCCGCACATGTGCGGATGAATGTGGGAAGTGTTCGGATGAAGTTGATAATCAAGGAAATGAACTTCCATTTCGGCATACGGTCGATTTTTTGGGGTATTCGGTCGGCATTTCGTTATAATCATCTCGGTTTTATTTCTTATGGTTTATCTATCAGCGCAAGATGATGTCAGATGGAGGTCTGAATGTACAAGCGCACTAAGATTGTATGCACCATGGGTCCCGCCTGCGATAGCGACGAGACCATCCGCGAGATGATCAAGGCGGGCATGAACGTCGCCCGTTTTAACTTCTCGCACGGCTCCTACGACGAGCACCACGGTCGCATCGAGCGCGTCCGCCGTATTTCCAAGGAGCTCGATCTGCCTGTCGGCATCCTGCTCGACACCAAGGGCCCCGAGGTCCGCACCGGCCTTCTGGTCGACGGCAAGAAGGTTGCCGTCAAGACCGGCGATAAGATCGTCGTCACCGCTCAGCCCACGTCCGAGGATTTCCACGGCACCGCTGAGCACATCTCCCTCGACTACCTGGCTCTGCCTTCCGAGGTCGAGAAGGGCTCCCTCATCCTGATCGATGACGGCCTGGTTGCCCTCGAGGTCGAGTCCGTCAGCGGCCAGGACATGACCTGCGTCGTTAAGAACGACGGCCTGATCGGCGAGCGCAAGGGCGTCAACATGCCCAACGTCAACATCTCGCTGCCCGCCATCACCGAGCGCGATCGTCAGGACATCCTCTTTGGCCTGACCGAGAACATCGACTACATCGCCGCTTCCTTCATCCGTGACGGCGAGTCCGTCCGCGGCATCCGCAAGCTTTGCCGCGAGAACGGTGGCGAGCACGTGACGATCTTCCCGAAGATCGAGTGCGCCCTGGGCGTCGAGAACTTCGACGAGATCCTCGAGGCTTCCGACGGCATCATGGTCGCCCGTGGCGACCTGGGTATCGAGATCAAGCCCGAGCTCGTTCCGCACATCCAGAAGGAGATCATCGCCAAGTGCAACGCGGCCTACAAGCCCGTTATCACCGCTACGCAGATGCTCGACTCCATGCAGCAGAACCCGCGCCCGACGCGCGCCGAGGTTGCCGACGTTGCTAACGCCATTTACGACGGCACCGACGCCGTCATGCTGTCCGGCGAGTCCGCTGCCGGTAAGTACCCGGTCGAGGCCGTTAAGATGCAGGCCAGCATTGCTCTCGAGACCGAGAAGTACCTCCCGGCTCACGCTCCGCTCGAGGTTCCGGCCGATGCTCACGGCACCCGCGTTGTCAACAACGTTGTGGGTATGTCCGCTGTGAACATGGCCACCACCGTTGGCGCCAAGTGCATCACCGTGCCGACGACCACCGGTCGTACCGCTCGCCTGATCTCGCACTTCCGTCCCAACATGCCGATCTGCGCGTTCTCCCGCCACGAGTGGGCCGTCCAGCAGATGATTATGTACTGGGGCGTTATCCCGCACCAGGCCGAGATTACCCAGGGCACCGTCAACGGCACGATCGTCAAGGCGATCGAGACCGCTAAGGAGCTCGGCTACGTCGAGACCGGCGATCTGACCGTCGCCACCGCCGGCGACCCCCGCATGAGCATCCAGCTCGAGGACAAGGTCTCCTCGACCAACGTCGCTTACGTCGCTCAGGTGCGCTAAATCGCACTTGCAAGCAAATTTGCATTGCAAAGGGCCCGGAAGGCATTGCCTTTCGGGCCCTTTTTCTGTGCACCGATGCCTACCGCACGACATGGCACGCACCCATTTCATTACCAAAAGCGCGAAATCCGCCCTCCGAGGCCCAAAAAATAAAGCCCCAAGCGCTAAAAGTGTTCGCCCGGTGGCAAACCCACACCTCACACAGGGCTGATAAATCGTTTTAGCAAGAACCAAATCGACCTGGTTTTCGGAAGTATGCGGCAAATTCTGGAACCTCCGAGCACACCCTGTTTTTTCGCAACAAAATGCCTGATAAACTAGCCTCAAAAGCCAGGTCCGCTCATAGGGTTCAGATTTTGCCGCATACTTCCGGATTGACGCTGGCATCACTCGCTTCAAAGAGATGATTTCGGCCAGGAGGGCATTATGGACCTGACGCTTTGTGGGCAATCCGCCTTTAACTACTACCGCATCCCGCCGCAGGTATTAGGCCTTTACCCCGCCATTAGCCTTGGCAATATGGATCGCAGATGTTGTGGCCTCGGAAGTCATGCAGTTGTAAAAGACCTGCTTCACGCACCACTTCACAGGCTTGTATTCACTCGGGCACAATCCGGGTCGCGAAGCCTGTTTAAATCGCACCTCCTGACCCAAGAACCACCTCCGGGGTCGTTTAGGCAGACTGAACATGGGTTTGATGTCACGTCACCGGAGTTCACGCTGCTCAACCTTGCTACGCAGGTTTCACGCAACCAGTTACTCATGGCTTGCTACGAGATGTGCGGCTCCTTTGCAGTGTTTAAGCCCTGCGAGCGAACGCAACAACAACTCGATGAAGCTATTTCGCTTAAGTTCATTCCACCCAACTGCGGCTGGGAGCGAGTTAACGACACCAAGGGCAATGACACCAACTTGTGGAAGCGCACGCCGCTTCTTACCGCAACGGATATCGCCGCGTTCGCCAAGCAAGCCGCAGGCCTGCGCGGCGTCAAACAACTGCGCTGGGCGGCCGAGCACATGACGGGGCAGGCCGCCTCGCCCTTCGAAGTACAGACCTCCATGCTTATCTCGCTCCCCCGCGACGAGGGCGGCCAGGGCATCGAGATCGCCAACAACGCGCGCATCCCGCTCAGTGAAGCCGCACGTTCGCTGTATGACAAAACCTGCTGCTACGCCGATATCCTCATCGAAAGCGCCACCGACAGCATGGGCGTCATTCTGGAATGCCAAGGCCGCTCTGCCCACGACAGCGAAGCCGCGAGCCTCTCCGATGCCAAGCGCGCCACCGCACTCACAAGCATGGGCTACGACGTCATCCAAATTACCTATGACCAGATCAAGGAGAAGAAGAGCTTCGACCACATAGCCGAGCTCATCCATAAAAAGGCCGGGCTTCCCCACATCCCAAAGACCAAACAGGAGCGCATTGCCGAAGATACCTTACGGCAAGAGCTACTTGTCGATTGGGTTGAGCTATTCACTGCCGGGCCGGCCAGCTAGCAGCTAGCAATCAGAGGCAGCGCAGGCACATCGGGCGATTCGACACGGGCGGCAAAACCCGCCTCGGTCAGCTCGATGACCTCGGTAAACGTCGCGTCGAAGAATTCCTCGGTCAGCAGGCGGTATGGCGGATGGTCGGGCTCGCCGGGGTTTTCGCGTACAATCTCGTGCATAACGCCAATGGTCTTGAGCACATACTCCTTATGGATGGGATACTGACCAAAACGCGTCGCCGCAGTATACAGGCGATCGGTCGCGCGCGGAATCGAAACGATCCCGAGCGTCTTGCCAAACCAGTCAAAGTCGCCTTGCTTTTTAATGCGGAATTCCTCGCACGGCTTGCCGCCGTGCGCCTCCAGGTACTGATTCACGCGCGTATTCCACACGGTATCGGCCACGAGGTGAGACCAAACGCCCAGCGTCAGATCGAGCAGCGACTGCGCCACGTCATCGGGCGCGAGCGAAAGCTCGCTAGCACCGGGACCGGCAACCGGCTCGGCATCCTTGTAGCGTTGGGGATAATGTACCCGATTGAGTCGCTCACGCTCCTCGACAATCGAGGTCGCGGCAGCCGGCGTACCAACAGGCGCCCCTTTAAGCAACAGTGCCACATAGGTATCCCAGAACTCATGCTCACGAGGCTTAGGGATAGGCTCGGGCTTTGCAAAGTGCGTAATGCGGTACGGGATGGGATCGGCGATGCCAGGGACCATATAGCCCACGAAGATATCCGGAACCACGCAGCCAAACAAAAAGGCATTGCGGTCGCGCACGCTATTGGCAAGCGCACCAGTGCGCTCCAGCAAACGCTCCGTCTGAGCGATATGAATGTTCCAGCTTGGCATAGCCACCCCCCATAAAAAACCTGGATAACTATACCATCACGGCAAAGCCGCGCAGGCGGCTACGCACGCTCTACGCAGCAACTAGTCCGTAGCACCGCTTTCGGTTCCATACGACGGCGAAGACGCCTCGACCACATGGTGATATCAATCGATATAGATTGCACGGGCACCCAGGCGTCGCACCAAATCCTGGTGATGCGTGCTCATCAAGACCGTCTTACCCGCCGCGACGTAGGCCAGCAAGAAGTTGACCACGATGTCGCATGAATCCTCGTCGAGCCCATTGGTGGGTTCGTCGAGAACCAAGATATCGGGGTTCATCGATACGACTGCCGCCAGCGCCACACGCTTCTTTTGCCCACCCGAAAGCTGATAGGGCGAGGCATCGACCAGGTCGGCAACTTGAAACAGTTCCATGGCATCGTGCACGCGACGGTCGAGCTCGTCTGCCGGCAGCCCCATTTGAGCCGGTCCAAAAGCGACCTCCTCACCGACCGTGGCGCAGAACAGCTGGGCATCGGCGTTTTGGAATACGAAGCCTACGCGCTGGTGGAACTTCTGAGCAGCAGCAGAATCCTTCAGATACGCCGCATCGACCACGCGTCCGTCAAACAGGTATGCGCCGGCATCCGCGAGCTCAAGGCCGTTGATAAGACGCATGATTGTCGTCTTGCCGCAGCCGTTGGGACCGAGTAGGGCAACGAGTTCACCACGATCGACCTGCAGCGAAACGCCGTCGACCACCGTATGCCCCACATAGGAGAACACCACGTCGCGCAGCTCGATGAGCGGCGTGACCTCGGCGCCGCCCGCACCGTTCGTGCCCGCCGCATTATTCATATCGATCGTCAAAACGTCGCCCTTCCCTATTCACATCGACGGTTCGACCGTCCGCGCTACAACACAGCGCACAACACGGCGAGCAACGCCACAACGGCCGCGTAAACCGCATCGCGCCAGCCAAACCCGGCGCGTGCGGGCGCCGGATACGCACCGGCAAAGCCGCGGCAGAGCATAGCCTCGTCCATCGCGCGGCTGCATTCCATCGCCTTGATAAAGGTCATGCCCATGATACCCGCCAGCGAGTCGGTGCGCGAAAAACCCGCAGACGCACGACCCACGCTGCGCAGCATGACCGATTCGCACAGATTGTGCGCCGTGCGTCCCAGCACCTCGATATGCTTGAGCGCCATATCGAAGGTAAAGATGACCTCGTCGGGTAGATGCAGCATTTTGAGCGCCGCTGACATGCGGCTCCAGGTAAGCGTCCACGAAACACCCAGCACCAGCGACACATTAATGAAGGTCTTGAGTGCAATCTTGAGCATGGCGCCCGTGGCAGACGCGCCCAGCAGCAGGGCAGGCAGCGCTAGAACCACCGCGAGCCCCGCAGCGCCAAGCGCCGGCACAAAGGTTGCCCGCAGCCCGCGTACGGGGCGCACGGCAACGAGCACCAGCGCAATGGCCGCCATCAACATGAGGTACAGAGGGCTCTGCGTCAGACACACGCACAGGACGCAAACGAACATCCCCACCAGGCGTACCGGAGCCGAAACGCAAGAAAGGGCGCGGTCGACCATCGACCCGCCCTCGTGTACGCCTCCACCCAGGCGAACCCGCTCAAGCAGGCTCGCCAGGTGCAGGACATTCTTTTGCATCACACGATGCCGAGCCCCCGCGGGCTCGTAACGCTGCTCGACCGCAAGCCAGCTAGGCAGCTCGGCTCTTGCCATGAGCACCGCTTTCCTTGACCGTCAGCGAGACCAGGCGGAATACGATGGTGAGCACCGCCACGCCAATCACACCCGAAAGAATATACATCGCGGCCTGGCCGGCAAAGCCAAGGCCTTGCTCCTCGGAATAGGCCTGCAGATAATCGCCCGTGGGCAGGGCATCGGCAAAGGTCGGGGTATCGAGGCCGACCGAAGTCTGCAGACTGTTGTCACCAGCCTCCTGAACGGCGGTCGCGGCGCCCTCAGCGTCCCACTCGCCCCAGGCGTCACCCGTGGCCAGCAGGCCCAGCGGCGTGGCCACGACAAGCACGGCAACCAGGATGAGCGTGGGGACCAGCGAGGTCTTCTTGGCAGCAGCGCCCTCGGCAGCAAGCTGGCCATCGACGGCCTCGGGCCCGACGATAACGCTCGGCGCCGTCTTCTTAATGAAACCGTAGATGGCGGCCGTCGCCACGCCCTCGACCACGCCGGCGACCAGCATATGCGGGATCATCATGGCAGGAATGGCAATAGACAGTGGGAAGGGGCAGTACAGCGGCGCGCCCGAAGCGTTG
The DNA here is from genome assembly GCF_040926185.1 of Collinsella aerofaciens. GTDB lineage: Bacteria > Actinomycetota > Coriobacteriia > Coriobacteriales > Coriobacteriaceae > Collinsella > Collinsella aerofaciens_BC. The sequence goes on along the minus strand of NZ_JBCOIQ010000019.1, from coordinate 39,347 downwards.
GTAAAGAGCATCGGCTGAATACCAAACTCGATTGCCGCGCACAGGGCCGCCAGGCACAGGCCGACCCAACCGCTCACGATGGCAGAAACCGAGGTGCCCCAGCTCTTGTCGTGCAGACGGCTGTTGAGCGCACGGAACACGATAGCAGCGGCAAACGGCAGCACGAAGGCCATGTTAAAGCAGTTAGCGCCAAAGGACAGGATGCCGCCGTCGCCAAACAGCAGTGCCTGTAGCGCCAGCGCGACCGAGACAGCAATGGCCGCGGCCTCCGGGCCCAGCAGCAGCGCGATGAGCGCGCCGCCGACGGCGTGACCCGTGGTGCCGCCGGGCAGCGGCACGTTGAACATCATGAGCAAGAAGGAAAATGCGGCGCAGATGCCCAGGAAAGCCATGTGCTCGCGATCGAGCGTGGCACGCACCTTTTTGATGCAGTGGACCCAAACGGGCACCATTGCCACTGCCATGACGGCATCCGTCTGCGGGGACAGATAATTATCTGGAATGTGCATGCACGCCTCCCGGTTATCGGCGCACAGAATTGCAACGCCGCTTAAATCACCTTGTCAGTGTTACGCATTGTAAGATTCGTAACACGCCGCGGGCTATCATAGCAAAACGGCGCACTGCCGACAAAGCAGCACGCCGTTATGTAATGCGCGTGTCATATATGCAGGCTCAACGGTGCCTTATACCGAAAACAGCAGTCACGTAGGACTCGGCAGCAGCCACCGCTGACCCATACCCCAGCGCAGGACCTAGCCGCGGACCTCGCCGTTTACGCCCTTGCACACCTTGGTGACGATCTTCTGGTGCGCCTTTTCGACCTCTTCGCTGGTGAGCGTGTGGTCGTCGGAGCGATACGTAAGCGCAAAGGCCATGGACTTCTTGCCCGCTCCGATGCGGATGGGATCGCGGTAGACGTCGAACAGGCGCACGCCCTCGAGCAGCTTGCCGCCGGCGCTGGTAATACGGCGCTCAAGATCCTCGCAGGTCACGGTGTTGTCGACCACGATAGCAAGGTCGTGCTCAACGGCAGGGTACTGCGAGAACTCGCGGTAGTTCTCCTGGTTGCGGGCGCCCTTGATCAGCTTGTCCAGATCGAGCTCAAAGGCAACGACGACCTCGTCGATACCACAAGCCTCGCGCGCCTCGGGGTGGATCTCGCCAACCCAGCCCAGCACGGTACCGCCCGAGAGTACCTCGGCAGCACGACCCGGTTGCAGGAAGGCATAGCTCTCGCCCTCGACGGGACGGAAGCGAACCTTCTCGATGCGCAGCTGGGCAAGCAGCTCCTCAACGATGCCCTTGCCAAAGAAGAAACGCAGCTTGCGGTACTTCATGGTCCAAGACTGCTCGCTCCACTGGCCCGAGAGCACGCCCGCCACGGACTTGGTCTCCTTGGGCAGGCTGGCGTTCTCGCGACCGTGGAACAAGCTGCCGACCTCGTACAGATGCACGTTGGGCGTGCCGTGGGCCTCGTTGTAGGCCACAGACTGCAACAGGCCTGGCAACAGCGAGCGGCGCATCTCGGTCTGCTCGGCTACCAGCGGGTTCATGAGCACCACGGGGCAACCGCGACCCTCGGTGGACATACCGATCTTCTCCAGGTCGCCCGGGGCGGCAAAGCCAAAAGTCGTGGTCTCGTTGAGGCCGCAGGCGCGCAGGATCTCGCCGACCTTACGAGTGAGCTTCTGCTCGCGGGTCAGACCGCCGATGTGGTTCTTGGCAGCCGGAATGGTCGCCGTCACGCGGCCCATGCCCCATAGGCGCAAGACCTCCTCGATCAGGTCGATCTCACGCGGCAGGTCGGGACGGAAGCTCGGCGGCGTGACCATAAAGTCCTCGCCGTCGCGCTCGACGGTGCAGCCCAGGCGGGTAAGCGAGCGCTCGATAAAGTCGGGCTCGATGTCGGCACCGCAGATGGCACGCACGCGGGCCAGGCGCAGCTTAATGCTGTCGATGGTCTTGGGCGCGGGGAACACGTCCACATAGCCGGGAGCAACCTCGCCGCCGGCGATCTCCTCGATCAGCGCGCACGTCACATTGGCGACGTCCACGCAGCCGGTCTCGTCGACCTGGCGCTCAAAGCGGATGGAGGCGTCGGAAATCAGCGATAGGTCACGGCTGGTGTGCGAGGTGCGGCCGGCGTTGAAGCAGGCGCTCTCGACCATCACGTCAACGGTATCGTCCTCGATCTCGGAATCCATGCCGCCCATGACACCGGCCAGCGCCACGGGACGCTCGCCGTCGGTGATGAGGCCCATGCCGGCGTCGAGCACGCGCTCCTCGCCGTCGAGCGTCGTGAACTTCTCGTCCTGCTGGGCGGCGCGAACCACCACACGACGGTGGCCATCGCGCTCGGCAAAGGTGTCCAGGTCAAAGGCGTGCAGCGGCTGACCGGTGAGCATCATCACATAGTTGGTGATGTCGACGATGTTGTTGTGCGGGCGCACGCCCAGGGCGTTGAGGCGCTTGACCATCCAGTCTGGCGACGGGCCGACCTCGACGTTGCGCACGATGCGGGCAACGTAGCGGTCGCACAGGCCCTCGTCGGCAATCTCGACCGAAAGCTCGTCGTCGGTCGCTCGGCCGGTCTCGGCCTTGATGGCGGGCAGCTCAACGTGGAAATCGCGGTCGAAAATTGCGCCGGTCTCGCGGGCCATGCCGATCATGGACAGGCAATCGGGGCGGTTGGGCGTGATCTCGCAGTCGAGCACGGTGTCGCTCGAGTCCACGTACTCGGCAAACGGCATGCCGCAGGGCGTATCCTCGGGCAGGATCATGATGCCGGAGTGGTCGCCGCCCAGGCCGAGCTCGCGCGCAGAGCAGTTCATGCCCATGGACACGACGCCGCGAAGCTTGCTCTTCTTGATCTTGACGTCGCCGGGCAGGACAGCGCCAATCATGGCCGTGACGATGTGGTCGCCGGCCTCGAAATTCTGCGCGCCGCAGACGATCTGCAGCGGGGCGGGGTTGCCTTCGGCGTCGAGATTCTTGTCGCCCACGTCGACCGAGCACACATACATGTGGTCGCTATCGGGGTGCGGGGTCTTGGTGAGCACCTTGGCAGTCACCACGTGGTCGAAGGACTCGCCCACGGTGTCGATTGCCTCGACCTCGGTGCCGGTACGGATATATTCGTCCGAAAGGGTCTTGGGATCCTCCGGAATATCAATCATGGTCTTGAGCCAGTCGTAAGAAACACGCATCTAACTGGTCTCCTTTCATAAATGCGGCTTTGAGCCGGAAACTGCAACTAAGAAGAAAGCGTTCTAGAACTGGTTCAAGAACCTCATGTCACCAGTCATCAACGTGCGCAGGTCGGGCAGGTCGTAGCGCAGTGCCGCGACGCGCTCGGCGCCAATACCAAAGGCGAAGCCGGTGTACTTCTCGGGGTCGATGCCGCAGTTGATCAGGACGTTGGGGTCGACCATGCCGCAGCCCAGGATCTCGATCCAGCCGCTGTGCTTGCAGAAGTTGCAGCCCTTGCCGCCGCAGACGTGGCAGCTCACGTCCACCTCGCAGCTAGGCTCGGTGAAGGGGAAGAAGTGCGGACGGTAGCGCGTCTTGCGGTCCTCGCCAAACATGCACTTAACAAAGTAGTCGAGCGTGCCCTTAAGATCGCCAAAGGTGATACCCTCGTCGACGACCAGGCCCTCGATCTGGTTGAACTGCGGCAGGTGGCAGGCGTCGGCCGTGTCGGGACGGTAGACGGTGCCCGGGCAGATCATGTAGATGGGCGGCTTCTGCGACTCCATGGTGTGGATCTGCACGCCCGAGGTCTGGGTGCGCAGCAGCACGTCGGACTCGCCGTGAGCGTGAGCCTCGGGATGCGCGACGCTGCCGGGGTTGTTGTCGACCACATAGAACGTGTCGCGAGCCGAGCGGCTCGGGTGATCCATGGGCGCGTTGAGTGCGGTGAAGTTGTAGTAGGAGGTATCGACCATGGGGCCGGACTCGACGGTGTAGCCGATGCCGCAGAAGATGTCCTCGGCCTCCTCGATGATCTGCTTGATCAGGTGCTGGTGACCGATCTGCGGACGGATCCCCGGCAGCGTGATGTCGACGGCCTCGTGCTCGAGTGCGTGCTTGAGGGCGGCGGCCTTCATCTCGGTGGTGCGCTCGTCGAGCATGCCCTCGATCAGATGGCGCATCTCGTTGGCGCGTTTGCCCATCATGGGACGATCCTCGGGGGCGAGCTTGCCCATCATGCGCATCAGGCCGGTGATACGGCCCTTGCGACCGAGCAGCTCAACGCGCGCAGCCTCGAGCTTGGCGGCGTCGTCGGCGCTAGTGACGAGCTCCTTGGCCTCTTCCTCGAGTTTGACCAGATCATCAATCAGACTCATGTCTTCCCTTTCGTCTCTCGCGCATCCGCGCTCCGGGACGGCTGACGCCGCCCGATGCTGCAGATGCGCGGCCCGGTTCGGTAACAAAAAACCGTCCTCGGGCATGTGCATTGCCCAAGGACGGTTGAATTCCGCGGTACCACCTTGTTTGACCCGGCGGATGTCTGGCCCGCCGTGCCCACTCTGCGCCCCTTGTCGCGAGGCTCACGGCTTCCCTACTGGGGCTTCACCGCCGTCGGCCGCGCGCCCGTTGAGGTTGCTGCTCGGGAGTGAACGCTTGGCCCTTGCCACCGCAGGAAGGCTTGCAGCCCATGACCTTCCCTCTCTTGCCGGCGACGCGGCGGGCAAAAACCCTCTCCGTCAACGCATTGGGCTATAGGATAACACATTTCGCGAGCGCATCGCCGCGTTCCGTTTTGTTCGCGCTGGGTACAAGGCAGGTAGCTGTGCAAATTGGCCGCGCACCCGCCTGCGGCGCTCGGCCTGCGAGATTAAGGATACGGTATGGGAAAGAAACTCGATAAGAAGGCCAAGGCCGCCGTGGCAAAAGCTGCCAAGGGCGTCAAGGTTGCTAAAGTCGACAAGGCCGTCAAAAAGTTCCGCAAACTCGAGGGCAAGCTGTGGACTCGCGAGTACCTGCTCAAGATTGCCGAGTTCGATGGAGCGACGATTGCTCCTGCCAACGGTGCTGCCGCCCGTGCTGACGCCATGGGCACGCTTGCCGGCGAGCATCACAAGCTACTGACCAGCGAGAAGTCTGTCGAACTCGTGCACTCGCTGGCACGCGAGACCGTCGCCGGCGGCAAGATCGACGACCCGCAGCTGCTTGACGAGATCCGCGTGCTCGGCCGCGACCAGCGCGAGGCAAGCGTTATTCCTACCGAGGAGGCCGAGGCCTGGACCAGGCTCACCTGCGAGGCCGATGCCGTGTGGCACAAGGCCAAGACGGCCAACGACTGGGCGAGTTTTGAGCCCTATGTGGATAAAATCGTCGCCCAACTTAAGCATCAGGCCGAACTCATGGACCCCAAGCGCGACCCATACGACGTTTGGCTCGACCAGTACGAGCGCGGCCTTTCTGCCGAGAGCTTCGATGCGTTTTGCGATGAGGTCAAGGCGACGGTCGTGCCGCTCGTGCACGCTATCGGCGAGCGCGGCCAGCAGCCCGCTGCCGACTTTTTGCACGCCCGCGTGCCCGAGGCCGCCCAGCGCGCCATGAGCTTCGACCTTATGAAGCTCGTCGGCCTGAACCTGAACGACACCACGCTTGCCTTTACCGAGCACCCGTTTAGCGAGGGCTTTGCCGTGGGTGACGCGCGCATCGCGACACACATCTACGAGGACGATTGCATCTCCAACGTCTACAGCATCATCCACGAAGCGGGACACGCCATGTACGAGCTGGGCGTCAATCCCGCCTATGCGCGCACCTGTCTTGAGGGCGGCACCTCCATGGGCATCCACGAGAGCCAGAGCCGCTTTTTCGAGAACACCGTGGGTCGCAGCCGCGCCTTTATGGGACCGCTGCTCGAGGTGCTGCGCCGCCACGCACCCGAGGTCTACGGCGACGTCGACGAGGACACGCTCTACCACGCCGTGAACATCGCGCAGCCTTCGCTGATCCGCACCGAGGCCGACGAGCTCACCTATCCGCTGCACGTTATGGTGCGCTACGAGATCGAGCGCATGCTGTTTGCCGGCGAGGCCACAGCCAAGGATATCCCCGCGCTTTGGAACCGCTTCATGGATGAGTACCTGGGCATTCCCGTTTCCGACGACACGCACGGCTGCCTACAGGATACGCACTGGAGCGGCGGCTCGTTTGGCTACTTCCCCACCTATGCGCTGGGCAGCGCCTACGACGCCATGTTTGTGCCGGCCATGTGCCGCGACGGTGTCGACCTCAACGGCGCCTGTGCGAGCGGCGACCTGACACCCGTCCGCGCCTGGCTGGGCGAGCACATTTGGCAGTGGGGCCGCGCCAAGGACGCGCCGGAGCTCATCAAGGGCGCGTGCGGCATGGCGTTCGATGCCCGCTACTACTGCAGCTACCTGCAGGACAAGTTCACCACGCTCTACGAGCTGTAAGGCATAACCGACACGCCAACGCAAAGGGGACGCCGCGGAACCAATCCGCAGCGTCCCCTTTTTTCACCTAGTCGTTTAAGAACGTCCCCAATGACTACCTTACAGAGCTTCCAGCGCGGCGGCGATGCGCTTCATGGCGGCGTCGGCGGCGGCTTGGTCGGGGGCTTCGGCCAAAACGCGAATCACCGACTCGGTTCCGCTCTTGCGCACGAGCACGCGGCCCTCGCCTGCCAGCGCAGCCTCGGCCTCGGCGATGGCGTTCTGCACGCTCATGTTCTCGAGCGCGGCGTCCTTGTCCGCCACGTGCACGGCCACCTGCGCCTGCGGCAGCAGCTTGCACGGAGCCGTGAGCTGCGAGAGCGTCTCGCGCTCGGCACGAATCACTTCCATCACGCGCAGCGAGGTCATAATGCCGTCGCCCGTGCGCTCGATATCGCCAAAGATCGTATGGCCCGTCTGCTCACCGCCCAGGCTGTAGCCGCCCTCGCGCATCTTGGCATACACGTGACGGTCGCCCACGCCGCTGGTCACGGCGCTCAGACCGGCAAGCTCCAGCGACTTGACAAGGCCAAAGTTGCTGGCGATCGTCGGCACCACGGTACCGCCCGAGAGGCGCCCGTGCTTGTTCAGATACACGCCGCACACGTACAGGATCTGGTCGCCGTCTACCACGCGACCGCGCTCATCCACGGCCAGGCAGCGGTCGGCATCGCCATCGTAGGCAAAACCCACGTCCAGGCCCTGCTCCACCACATGGCGCTGCAGGCGCTCCATATGCGTGGAGCCGCAGTCGACGTTGATGTTAAAGCCATCGGGCGCGGCATTGATCACGCGCACGTCGGCACCGAGCGCGTCAAACACCGGCTTGGCCACCGAGGAAGCCGAGCCGTTGGCGCAGTCGATACCGATCTTGACGCCCTGCAGCGAAAAGTTCGCGCTGGCGATGAGCGAAGCAATGTAGCGGTTGCGACCCTGCATGTAGTCCACCGTGGCGCCGATGTGGTTGCCCGTGGCCAGCGGCACCTCGCTCTTGCCATCGATGTAGTCCTCGATGAGCTCCAGCACGTCCTCGTCCATCTTAAAGCCGTCGCTGTTGACGAGCTTAATGCCGTTATCGCAAAACGGGTTGTGGCTCGCGCTGATCATGATGCCGCAATCGAAGCAGCCTTCCACAGTCTGATGCGCTACGCCTGGCGTGGGGATCACGTGCAGCATATAGGCGTCCGCACCGCTCGCGACCAGGCCGCTCACCAGCGCCGCCTCAAACATATAACTCGAGCGACGTGTGTCCTTGCCCACGATGACGCGCGCCTTAGCACTGCGGTTGGCGCCGTAATACCAGCCCACAAAACGGCCAATCTTATAAGCGTGCTCTACCGTCAGCCCAACGTTGGCCTCACCGCGAAAGCCGTCGGTGCCAAAGTACTTCATATCTTACTTATCCTATTCGAACGTTTGAGCGGTTGGCGTGGTACGAACCTTAAGCTCTTTGTGCCCAGAGTCCTTCGAAGTCGTGACCGTGTACTCGACCTTTATGTCTTGTCCAAGAAGCATGTGGACACCGCCCCATGCAACCTTCAAGCCATCGTGCGTCGCTTCGTTCATCTCGATAGAACCGGAGCCCGAAGTCTTAATGTCCGAAATGCTGCCTCCCGCAGGAGCATAGAGATAAAGCCTCAGCACCTCATCATCAATATCCTGGCTAATGCCGTTATGGCCCTGGAAATAACCAGGCATCTCGGCCTTCTCCTGGGGGGTCATCGTGTTCTTGAGCGAGGTGGTCACTCGATACGTCGTCGAGCCATCGGCATTTTCAACCGAAGAATCGATGGTGACTCGCTTATCGAGGAACCAATCCATCTTTGAATAGCTGTAGTTGTTCACATAGACGCCCAAGATCGGAGCCTCCGACGTATCGGTTTGGAGGGCGCCCGATATTCCAAGAGCCTTCGCGGCCTTTTCCTCGTCATCGTTTCTCGAATACATGAGGATGCGACCCTCGGAAGCGCCCTTTTCGATGGCGGCAGCAATCTTAGTAATATCGCTGGAGCCCAGTTCGTCCACGATCTTGTTAAAAGCTGATCCGGCAACCGCCGCAAAAATGGCGTCCTGTTCCTCTACCGGGTAATTCCAATAAATATCGTGCAGCAGCACCTTCGCAGCGTTGCTTCCATCAACGACGGTGCCGTCAGGAAGCTGTGTGCCGCCTACAACGCCGAGCATATACTGCAAAAATACCGGATCGACTGCAAATACGCCGTCGATGTCATCTCCGACAATGGCCTTCTGCATATCGCTGGCAAGCTGAGCCGCACGCGGATAATCAGGCGTCATCGTAACGTCGCCCATCGTGTATCCGAGCGTGTTGAATCCGGTCAGGCCCCATCCGGTCGTGAATAAGTTTGCCTCTTCATCGGTGATGGGAAGCGGGCTCAAAGGCTCTTTCATCATGTCGACTTTGACAAAATCGCCCAGTTCGAGCTTACCGTCAGTCACCGACATCACGCCGCGAGAACCGGGGAAACCGCCGCAGGCGCGGATCTCGACATTGCTCATCGCGAGCACAAGATAATGACGCGTCTGGCCGTTGGCGCCGAGCATCTGGGGAAGGACGGGGGCGACCTTCTCCGCCGCGTCAACCGCGCCGTTGAGGGTGGCAAAGCCGTCCTTGGCCTTATCGACCAGCTCGGTCACCTGGGAAATATGAGTATCGCCAATGCCCTGGATCTTCTCGTTGGCGCTCTTGAACACCTTCGAGCTGCTGGAAAGCGAATCGGCGACCGCCTGTAGCGCGGACACGTTAATCATGCCGTCCTGGAACAGCTTGCCGGGCGTGGCCTGCGAGAGGTTATCGGCCATGGGAACCAGCGCGTTGCTCGAGACATCGGACAGGGCATCAATCATGGTGCGGGCTGCGTTGATGTCGCTGCCATACACCGGGATAAACGAAGCCGCCGTCCACAGCGGGCTCGAGGTCTCCGCCTTCATGCTGTTGCAGAGCTCATCGATCTTCTTCGCGTCGTCAGGCAGCGTCGAAAAATCGCCCGACGTGACCTTGTCCTTAAGGCCACCGACGATCTCGACAGCCTCCTTCGCTTCGCTCTTTACGGTCTTTGCCGAGTTAAGCAGCATAAAGCCGCTTGCGCCAAGCGCAACGAGAAGCACCGCGACTACAGCGGCAATAATGGCGCCGGTGTGACGCTTTTTGCGCTCGCCCTTGCGATGACGATGACGGACCAGACCGTCAGAAGTCGAACTCGACGAAGCGTCGCTACCGTAGTTCAAGCCAAAATCGTAATAATCTTCCTTGGAACCCGAGCCCGCAAACTCGGCACCGCTATCATCCAGGCGGGCGAACGTGCCAGTCTCGGAGGCGCCGGTGTAAATCGTGCCAAGGTTACCCGTAAGCCCCGCGCCACCGGCAGAGGGAGTATTGTTGGCGGCCTTGTCGGCATTAACGTTGCCGGCGGCATTCGCGGCGTTGGCAGCACCCGCGTTGTTCGCGGGTACCGAAGGAGCCCCGATCGGCTGCGACGCGGAGGTTGCACCGCCCGCAAAGACATTCCCTCTTGCACGGCCGGTCTTTTTTGCCTTTTGAGACTGCTCGTACAGAGCGGTAAACATCGCCGTCTCGCCCGGGGACACGCGCTTACCGGAACCGCCCTGTCCAGCGCCGCCCGGCGTGCCGGCCTTACTAGCCCCATTCGGACGCGGCGGAACTGCAGGGCGGCCGCTATCGCTGCCCTTAAAGTGATTACCAGCCATAAAGAAATCCTCGCAATTGAGTCGCAATGAAAAAGTCCATAACGTTACTAGTTTATGGCATTTTGAGCATCGACAGCTAAACTCCAGACACGGACATCAATTGGCGAAAATGCGGCACAACACCTTTTCTATCTTGGCGGCGGCGCCAGCTACACCGTGAGGAACATCATCACGATGATCATGGCAAAGCCGATAAGGTCGGTCGGCAAAAACACCGTGCCCAGCATAACGGCGCTGGTGATGGTCGCCGAAACCGGCTCCACAGTTCCGATGAGGCTCGCACGCACCGAGCCGATGTCCTTAACGCCCTGCATATAGAGCATGTAAGCAAAAAACGAGCCGATAACCACGAACACCGCGAGCGCCTCGACGCCGGCAGCGTCGAGCGCCGGCATATGCGCCCAGGGCTGCACGAAGACACACGAGACCACGCCCGCCGTGAGCATTGCCGAGCCCGTGACGATGGGGCTGCCGTATTCGGGCAGGATCTTGGCGGGAATCACCGCCATACACGTGGCGCTGACCGCACACATAAGACCTGCTGCCAGGCCAAGTGGCGAGATATTCAGGCTGGTGGGGTCGCCGCCGGTGGCGATTAAAAAGGTTCCACCCAGAGCCAGGCCAATGCCGATGACTTCGCGAGTACGCGGCATGCGGCGATCGGTCACGCAGGTGTAGCCCATGATGATAACGAGCTGCAGGCACTGGAGCACCGTCGCGGTTCCGGCGTTCGTCAGGCGCACGGCCGAAAGATAGCAAAACTGGTTGAACAACAGACCAAAGGCGGTAAAGAGCAGCAGCTGCTTGCGATCGGCGGGTGTGGTCCAAAGCTTGACCAGGCGTGCGCGGTCGCGCGTGACAACCACAGCCATAAAGAGCAGGCCGGCGAGAATCTGACGCACGCTCATAAGCCACAGCGTATCGACATGGTAGGTATCGAACAAAAAACTCGCGCTGGTGCCCGAGAAGCCCCAAAACGAACCGCCCACCAGCGTAGCCAAGACGCCCGTGATCATCTTGCGCGTCGAAGCGCTGTTCAGGCGGTCGCGCCATGCGCGACGGGTGTTGCGGCTGAGCTCGTCGGTGCCCTCGGGCACATCAATGTTCGATATATCGGTCATCGGCACCGAAGCCCCTGCGCCTTCGACCTGCTCGACACACTCTTTGCTCATTCCACTCCCCCGAAACAGCCTGGAAACAATTCGGTTTACCTTACCACGGCGAAGTCACCAGCTGGAGGCTTGTCCGCTTATCGGTAGGACAATTCCGCAGGCGTCTTTCCATAGCTCGATACCGCAATGGCCTTGCATTATGCGACAGCCAAATCGCGGCAGCAGGCTCTTTTGAAATGGATACGACAAAGCCCCCGAATTCCACAATGTAAGCGATTTTTAAAAATGTTCTTGCCACCGAGTTCAGGCTCCGTTATATTATCCCTTGCGCGCTTGCGCACCCTTGATCGGGCGTTTAGCTCAGGGGGAGAGCGCTTCCCTGACACGGAAGAGGTCAGAAGTTCAAATCTTCTAACGCCCACCAAATGTTCGCAGCTCAGAGGCTATGTCCTCTGGGCTGTTTTGTTTTATGTCGCCAAATCAGCTAGCAGCTCCAACCGCCCTGCCCATGCACAAAACCACGTCAGCGACCCAAGTGCCTATCCCGGCTGACTCCGCAGTCAATCAAAACCGCCCCAATAGCCACCGAGGCCGAGACCAACGCGTCTCGAACCCATCCGAGCCGCAACTTCTCAGCAAAACGCCGCGATGTCTGCGTCCTGCGGTATCCTTGAGCCACTTGCACCTGCAGCACCAAGGAGCCACCATGCGCACCGAGCTCGATGTCCCCTTTTCGCACAAAGAAGAAGCCAAGGCGCTGGGCGCCAAATGGGACCGGACCAAGAAGATCTGGTATGTGCCCAGCGGCGTCAACCCCGAGCCCTTTGCCGAGTGGCTGCCCGGTGTTGACCGATCCGACCCCTCAGCACCGTATATATATCTAGTACTGGGCAAGCGCGAGTGCTGGAAGTGTCACAAAGAGACCTCGGTCGCGGCCTTCGGCATTCCCTATCGAACCGATAACGACAAGAGCATCGCCATCGCGCACACGCCCAACGAAGCCGGGCACATTGCCATCGACACGGCCAACGCCAACGCACTCGCCATCGTGCCCGCTCTTGGCTGCGTGCCGGGCGAGATCCGCGACTACCTTCATAAGCGTTGCGGCTACAAGCCCGTAGGCGCGCGAGCCTCCAAAGCCCCGTCGCTCGGCAACACGTGCACCAGTTGCGACGCGCTGCAAGGCAGCCGCTATCTGTTCGAGGAGCCCTCGTCCCCGTTTGCCCTCACTGCCATCAACAAGCTGCCGGCACTGGAGTTTATACGCGTCGAAGTTGCCGGCGTCTTTGGCGTCCCGGCCACGCGTACCGACTTTGACCAGGCGCTCTTTACCTGGGCACGCGACCATCACGCCGAGTTCCACAAGCAACTCGGTGAGGGGATTTATTTGTAGGGGCAACATCGAGGTATCGAGGAGCAGGGGTTGATTGTTAAATAATCTCGAAACGCTACAGCCCCAGAATATGCTCCAGGTAGCCCTTGTTGAACCAGAACGATTGCTTCGTCATCCAGCGCCCGTCGGGCAGTTCGTAAGCATTCCTTGCGATGTCACCGATCTCTGTTCCATCGGCAAACTTGTAAGCCGCTTTTGACGTATGCGGGCGAACGTGAACAATTGGATTGTCCGCCATACCGGGCAGATTGTTAGTCACTTTGAGCTTTCCGCTCGCATCCCGATACGGATTGAGCTCAACGCCCTCACGTATTACCTTTCGCGTCTCATCCCAACAAGCTTTCGCTGGGCCTTCGATTTCGTTTTCTCCCATTGCCCAGAACAAACAACGATCGAGACGCAGCACGCCATCGTGGTCCTCACGGAACACAACGAAGAAAAAGCGATTGGTCTCAAGGCACGCATGAAGAGGCGACGTCTCCCAGTCTTCTTCAATCAAACGCTTGAACTCAAACGGTGGGAACGACATAGCCTGTTCGATGTGCCCCCTGTTGTTAACTCGAACAGTTCGGACGGAAATGCCTGCCTTGACGAATTCCTCGGCAGCATTGTTTTTGATTCCGAGCATACGATAAACGAGCGTTGTCCACTGCGCCTTATTGCCCGTGTACTCCAGTCCATACTGTTCGGCAATTTGACGATCGGTCTCACCGTAATGGCGCTCGATAAGTCCAGTTACGTAACTTTCGAAATCGATAGACTTGCCATCGTCCTGAACAATGCTCTCCCCGACTCGCGGAGCACCGAGGACATAAGTATGGAGCACATAGTCCATATACGAGCGCTTGAGGGAAAAGGCGCGACGCTTTGCGCGATGGCGCTCAATCTCGCCCGTATCGGTATTGAAGTATTCATAATACTGGTCCGCCCACATTGTGGCCTCAGTTGCGCCCTTCGTGCAAGCACCCAGATAAGTCGTCATGCCTTCTGAAAGCTCGTCCGCACGGCCATCCTGAATATAGGAAATGATCTTCTCGTAGTCGGCGCGAATGATTTTCATGTCCTCTTCGGGCAGACGAACCATGACCGCACGCTCAATGCGTTGGTCGTATTTATCGATGGAACGATCTCGGCCGTAGTAAATCAACAGGATATTGCTGAGCTTGGTCTTGAGGTGAGAACTGTCGTAGTCGAGCGAAACAGGTCGGTCATAAGGAATCATGGTCAGGACAAGGCGCTCGCCAGCAGACTTCCGGCCGTTCTTGAGCACATCAAAACACGTTGCCTTGAGCTCAACGCCCGCCTCGGGAAAGTCGGGGCGATCGTCACTATTGGCCTTGTAGCCAAAGTAACGTTCTTCGATAAGAGTGCCCATACCGCCTTTGTACTTCTTGGAGCCAAAGTCCTTGGGCGCACTCTCCCCCTCCGGAGCAATACCGAGCTCGAGAATATCGCGGAACGTCATGCCATCGAGATTGGCAGCATAGCGCTCAATACTTGAGGGGTCAGAAAAATCAGTATCGTCAAGCATGCGCTTGAAATCGAGGCGCTTCTTAGACACGGGATACCTCCGAAACTCGCAACTAACCTCATGGTAGTTCAGAGCAACTACTAACGCCCAGAAAATTGAGGTCTTGATTGTCCCCTCGATCGGTTATTGTTGTGACCACCATAACCGGACACAGCAGCGATTGGAGAAACGTGTCTGAGATTAATATTGCCGAGCTTTTTGCGGGCGTCGGTGGATTTCGTTTGGGTCTCGAAGGCTATGCCGACCCTAGACATCCCGAGTTTTATATGAAGCCCGCCGGCCCCTTCCGCACCATTTGGGCCAATCAGTGGGAGCCGCCCGGAACCAAGGCGCGTCAGTTCGCGGCCCGTTGCTACATGGATCGCTTCGGCAATGATTCCGTCGTCAACGAAGACATCAATAAGGTCCTGGAGCAGGCCGAGGCGAAAGAAATCGAAATCCCCGATGTCCAAATGGTTGTTGGCGGTTTCCCCTGCCAAGACTACTCTGTCGCGCGTCCGCTCAATCAGGCACACGGCATCGAGGGCAAGAAGGGCGTCCTTTGGTGGGACATCTATCACTTCCTCGAAATGAAGAAGCCCAAGTTCGGTCTCTTTGAGAACGTCGACCGCCTGCTCAAGTCGCCCGCGTCTCAACGCGGTCGCGACTTCGCCATCATCCTAAGCTGTCTTGCCGACCTCGACTACACGGTCGAATGGCGCGTGGTCAACTCTGCCGAATACGGTTTCCCCCAGCGTCGCAAGCGTGTTTATATCTTCTGCGAAAAGGACGCTGGCAAGGTTGATCTCGTTAATCGCATGCACAACGGCGTCATGGCTAAAGCCTTCCCCGCCATCTATCCCGACGAGATGTCCGAGCTCGACGTTTTGCCCGACCCCTACGAGAACTCAACTCGTTTTGGCGTCGGCCAAAAGACCTCTCAATTCAAGAATGCTGGCGTCATGCAGGGCTGTCATGTTCTGACCTGCGACTTTGCCGAGGACTATCACGGTGAGCGCCACGTGCTTGGCGACGTGCTTGTCGACGAGGCTGATGTCCCGGAGCAGTTCTACATCTCCGACGAAAAGCTTCCCGACTGGCGCTACCTTAAGGGCAGCAAGCGCGAAGAGCGCACTAACAAAAAGACAGGCTTTACGTACACGTATTCCGAGGGAGCCATGAGCTTCCCGGATGCCACCGACAAGCCGAGCCGCACCATCCTCACAGGAGAAGGCGGCACGGGAGCGAGCCGCTTCAAGCACGTCATCGAGTGTCCCGATGGCCGTTTCCGCCGTCTTGTTCCCGACGAGCTCGATCAGCTTCAGGGATTCCCGAAAGGTTGGACCGATACGGGCATGACCGACGGCCATCGGGCCTTCTGCATGGGCAACGCACTCGTCACCGGCGTGCCCCATCGCATTGGCGAAGCTATGGTCGAAGTGTACGGCCTCTAAGGCAAGCAATCCGGAGCCGGCAGTTCACGCTGTCGACTCCGTTTTTCCACCCCACTTCCCCGTATACTGATGTAACACGTGTTTCATCCGGGCTTGTTGGGCCGGATTGTTCATGGGAGGGTCTTATGGCTGCTTCGAATCCGCCTAAGGGGAGCGTTTCTTCTTCGTCCATCAAGCCGGTTACGCGCAAGGCCGTGCGTTGCCAGCGCGAGGTCGCTTGGCTTGTCACGCAGGCGGCGGGCAGGCTCGTGGCGACCACTCAGGACGTCAACGCGCCTACGCCGAGCTTTGTGCTGGCAGCGGCGCTGGATTTCGTGCGCCAATTGGAGCTTGCCGAACAGGATGCCGGCGGCCACCTCGACTACCAGAATGTTATGGCGCCCGACCTGCAAACGTTCTGCCACATGGCCAAGTTGCCCGCCGCGCCCAATGCGCTTTCGGACGCAGGCTACATGTTTACGCTTTCGGGCGCGGACCTTATCCGCGACATCTATGCATACTGCAGCGAGCTCGCCGAGCGCCACGTCTTTGACGCGGCTGAAGTCAAACCGGGAAATGTCATCAAGCTGGTTCTTAGGCTGTTCTTGATGGACGGGTTCGGGGCCATGCCGGCGTAAGCCGAGTCTTCAGCATCACCGTCGACTGAGCAACAACCGCTTTACCTTAGTGGGCGCCAATTGAGGGTCGATTATTGGGTCGCCTCGTCCACTAACGCATTTATTCCACGCGCTCTGACAGTCGATACTTGCGGTTGCGGCTCGTCGCCGGCGCCGTGGGCTCAAGCTCGCCTTGAGCAATGAGCGCGTTGACGCGCGACCTTACCTGGGAAATTGTAAGCCCCGTACGTTCTGCCAGCTCACGCGTCCCCAGCTCGCCGTAGTGTTTGAGTGCCGTCACAATTAAGCCCCCGCCATGATCGACCGGCTCGATCTTTGAACGGTAAAGTACGACCTTGAACCGATCGAACCCCGGGCAGAACAGGGGCTCGGCCAGACCATGCGCGCGCATGGCATCGATCATCATCGGGATGCCCGAGCCATTGCCCTCAGCCGGCGAACCTGCGCCATCCGGCAGCGGGACAATCGACATGAGTTTCACGAGCGTCGCGTTACGGCATCGGGAGCTGCCGTCAAACAAGTTCTCGCGAGTCTTTCCCCCGTAAAGGCCGCCAGGATTCGTCACCTCGACACGATCGTCAAAGACGTCGACGGCAATCGATTGTCCACAGAACCGATCCCCGTATTCTCGATGGATTACGGCGTTGGCGATTGCCTCGCGCAGAACCTCCTCGGGAATCTCCAGCGAGTCGACACGCGAGACGCCTTGGACGGTCGAGGTTCGCCGCAAATTCTTGGCGACGGCCGCGACAGCATCCGAAATCATCTCGCCCAACGTTCCCTCACAGATTGTGCGGTCCATGAACCTCAGCGACCCCGCCATGCCCTTCTGAGTTCCCGCATGGACAGCCACGTCAATGAAGAGCTTGGGATAGAACTGCTGAGGGTAGGTGCCCACAACTAGGAGTCCAGCCTTGGTGACATTGCCCTGGGAATCAAGGATATTTAGGCGCTCCAGCTTCGTTTGTTTGTCCGGCGCGCCGCGCATTGCCCGGGGCGTCAACGAGAAAGCCCGATCTATCGTACGGTCGACCAGCGTCTCGTCGAGATTGTCCGCGCCCGCACCCGCCACCGCGTCCCGATCGCTCGGAGTCGCTCGACCGTATGACGCCAATGTGAGCACCTCGGTCGATGAAAGCGGCACATCTTTGTCATCGATGCGCTTGTAGCTGCCGCCCTGGGCGCCCCGCTCTATGACATAGCAGGGCTTGCTCGACGGATCGAGCTCCTCAATCGTAATGACGAGAACGATGACGCCCTGAAGCTCCACTCGCTCGATCGTGTATTTAGGCGGATTGGCCAGCTTTCCTCGACCGCCCGCATCACCCATGCCTGACACAAATTGGTTGAGCACTTTCTCGGTCTCAAAGTTCTCAACCGGGACAAAACCTGCGCGCTCACTCACTCCGAGCACGATGATTCCGCCGGCAGTGTTCGCGAATGCGCTCACCGTTTCCCACACATCGCGGGAAAGCGTCGTGGCGCTCTCCTTCACTTCGACGTTAAGATCATCCGAGCCCATACGCCTTAAAGACTCAAGCAGACCGGTCAGCTCGTTTTCGTTCATCTGCACGTCCTTTCGCTCGGTCCTGCGGAGAATGCCGCGGATAGATTTCCCTCGTCTCTCAGTTATCTCTCGTAATTATCTCTCATCTATCTCTCTATCTCTCGGCTTAGAGATAAGAGATAGATAGAGATGGAATGTCTACCATTTGCTTCATTTATACATATTTTTGCTGGTAGAACAATCGGTATTGAGACAATACCATGATTGCCCGTCTCTTTGCTGCTCAGTTATCTCTCATAATTTTCTCTCATCTTCCTGTCATCTCTCATATTAGAAACGAATGAGAGACGAGAGATACGCGAGTGATGGACGAGCGAGGATTTCCGAATATCCACTCTCGTTTGGCGAGTGTCCAATTTTCCACGCTCGTGCGGCGGGCACGCGAGCCCTTCGCCCAATCCGCTGGCATCGTCTCCAGTTCGCCGCAGGGTCGCGGCCCCATATGGGTATACTCTCGAGGATTCGACTCGATTCGCCCCCGCTGGGGCGTCAAAGGAGACTGCATATGCCCACCACCTCAACCGACCCGCGCGCCGCAGCCGCTGCACTGCTGGTGTCCGGCACTACCTGCCACGGCTTTGCCGTCGAGCGCCGCGAGACCGTGCCCGAGCTCGACTCGGACGCTTACGTGCTGCGACACACTGCCTCGGGCGCTCGTCTGCTGTACCTGGCGTGCGACGACGAAAACAAGGCCTTTGCCATTGGCTTTAAGACGCCGCCAGCCGATTCCACCGGCGTGTTCCATATTCTTGAGCACTCGGTGCTGTGCGGATCGGCCAAATTCCCCGTCAAGGAGCCGTTTGTCGACCTGATCAAGAGCTCCATGCAGACGTTCCTCAACGCCATGACCTACCCCGACAAGACCATCTACCCCGTTGCCACCACCAACGAACAGGACCTGTACAACCTGATGGACGTGTATCTGGACGCGGTGTTCAACCCAGCCATCTACACCAAGCCGACCATTTTTGAGCAGGAAGGCTGGCACTACGAGCTGGACCTGTCGGAGGACGCCGAGGGCGACGGCAACGCCGCGAGCCTGCACGAGGGCACGCTGCGCTATAACGGCGTGGTGTTCAACGAGATGAAGGGCGCGCTGTCCGACCCCATGAGCGTGCTGGACGACGCTGTCAACGCCGCGCTCTATCCCGACACCGCCTATGCGCACGAAAGCGGCGGCGACCCGCGCGCGATCCCCGCGCTCACCTACGAGCAGTTCCTGGACACGCACGCGCGCCACTACAATCCTTCCAACTCTTATATAACGCTCTACGGCGACCTAGATGTGGACCGCGCGCTGGCGTTTTTGGACGAGCGTTATCTGTCGCAGCCGAGTGCCGCGAGCTGCCGCATGGACGCTGCCGTCGCCGCCGGCGAGGACCCGTCCACGCTGGCGCCCAATCCGCTGGGCGTGCAGGCACCCGTGACCTGCGAGTACAAGCGCGTCGAGATGGCCACTACACCCGAGAACGCCCTGGTGGGCCTGGGCCTGGTGCTGGGCAGCGCGCTCGACCGCAAACGCACGATCGCGGCGGATATCCTGTTCGAGGCACTGCTGGGCTCCAACGAAGCACCGGTTAAGAAGGCCATTCTGGCCGCCGGCCTGGGCGGCAACGTGGTGAGCTACACCGCGGCCGAGAGCCTGCAGCCCTACGAGCTCATCATGCTGCAAAACGCGCAGCCCGGCGTGGCGCGCGAGCTGCGTCGCGTGTTCCAGGACGCCTGCCGCGACCTATGCGAGCATGGCGTTCCGCGCGAGCGCCTGGAAGCCATCATCAGCAGCAACGAATACGACCTGCGCCAGCGCGACTACGGTATCGCCGACGGCGTGGCCATTGCGTGCGACGCGCTGAGCACGTGGCTCTACGATGACGACGCCGCGACGCTGGCGCTCAAGTACGGCCCGGTGTACGAGGAGCTGCGTAGCGAGCTGGACGGCAGCTATTTTGAGGACCTGCTGCGCGAGCTGGTGCTGCAGAACGATCACATGGCACTGGTCGAGCTGGTGCCGGTGGACGCCGCCGAGGGTTCGGAGGGTGCCGAGGCCGCCGAGCTGGCAGCCAAGCGCGATGCCATGACCGATGCCGAGCTGGCCGACGTGGTCGAGCGCACGGCCGCGCTGCGTGCCGCGCAGGAGGCGGAAGACACACCCGAGGCCAAGGCCACGCTGCCGCGCCTGCGCGTGTCCGACATTGGCGAGGCGCGCCCCGAGCCGCCACTGGTCGTGGACACGACCGCGCCCATCCCCTGCCTGCGCCACGGCATCCCCACCAACCGTCTGGCCTACGCCATGCAGTATTTCGACCTGAGCTGCGTCGCGTTTGAGGACCTGCCCTATGTGACACTGCTCTGCCGCCTGCTTAAGCAGCTGCCCACGCGCGAGCACTCGGCCGAGGAACTCGATAACTTACTCGCCGGCAAGCTCGGCTTTTTGAGCTTTACGACCGAAGTCATGACGCAGCCCGAAGTAGACGGCGTGCGCCCCTACCTGCTGGTGAGCGCCGGCGCCCTGTCCGAGAAGATCGATGCACTGGCGAGTCTGCCGCGCGAGGTATGGTCGAGCACGCTTTTGGCAGACGCCGACGCCGACCGCATGCGCGACGTGCTCACGCAGATTCGCATTGGGCTTGAGCAGGGCTTTATCAACAACGGCCACTCGGCGGCACTCGGTCGCGCGATGAGCTACAGCTCGCCTTCGGCCGTGGTGCGCGAGCAGCTTTCGGGCGTTGATTTCTATCTGTTCCTGCGCGATTTGCTCGAGCACTTTGACGAGCGCGTGGACGGGCTGCGTACCAAGCTTGCCGAGCTGGCGGAGCGCATCTTTGTGGCCGATGGCTGCATGGCGAGCTTTACCGGCAGCGACGAGGACTTTGACGCGTACTGGGATGCCGCGGGCGACCTGGGGCTGGATGCGGGCGATGGTGCCGGCCGCGACGCGCTCGCGGTGCCGGCGCCGTGCGACCGCCACGAGGCTTTCGTGATCCCCAGCGACATCTGCTTTGCCGCGCGTGCGTGCGATCCGCGTCGCTTGGGGCTTGACGTGACAGGCGCTTGGGCCGTGGCTGCCAACGCGCTCTCCTACGACTACCTGTGGAACGAGATCCGCGTGAAGGGTGGTGCGTACGGTTGCGGATTCCGCGCAGCCGGCGAGCGTCAGGCGGCGTTCTACACCTACCGCGACCCGGCAATCGACCCCTCGATTGAGCGCGTGGCGCGCGCAGGCGAATGGCTCGGCAGCTTTGAGCCCGACGAAGCCGCCTTTGAGGGCTTTATCGTGAGCTGCGTGAGCGGCATGGACGCGCCGGTGAAGCCGTACGCGCTCACCAAGCGCCGCAACACGACCTACCTGGCCGGGCTCGATCCGCATGCGCGCGAGGAGCGTCGCGCCCAGATGCTCGCCGCCACGCCCGGTGAGCTGCGCTCGCTCGGCACCGACGTGACGCGCATCGCAGCCGAGTCGCCCACCTGCGTCTTTGGCGGCCGCGACGTCATCGCAAAGAGCAACGCCGGCTTTAACGTCATCGACCTGCTGGGCTAAGGCACGGCAATCAAAACCACCACAAAGGAGACAGCACCTTCGTGGTGGTTTTGCCGTCTTTATCGCGTTTGCCCAGATAAAGCCTGCCAAAATAAACCTGTCCCTTTTTGGTAGGTTTGGGAGAGAGGGCCGGGATGGACAAGGCTGAGTTGCGACGGGCGGTGATTGCTCGGCGCGATGCTCTTGATTTGGATGTGCGGGCGGCAAAGTCTGCCGTTATCTGTGCGCGGCTGGTTGAGCTGTCGGATCGCTTGGATGCCGCGGTGTCGCGCACCGTTGCCGTCTATGCCGCGGTGGGTTCCGAGGCAGACCCTGCCGCGTTTGCCGCTGCGACCGCCGCGCGCGGCTGGCGCGTGGCCTATCCGTGCATGCTCTCGGCAACAGACACCGTGGCTTGTGGCCAGCGCATGTGTATGCGGGCAGTTGCCGCCGACGATGCGTCCGCGGCTCCGTTTATCGCCCACCCTACGCGGGCCTTTGCGGCCACGGACATCGACAGCAACCACTTCCCTATCGTGCCTGCCGAAGCTCTCGACATGATCGTCGTGCCGCTCGTGGCCTTCGACCAAACCGGCGCGCGCCTGGGCTACGGCGGCGGTTGCTACGACCGCTACCTGCCCATGCTCTCGCCCGCATGCCAAATCATCGGCATCGCCTTTGACGAGCAGCGTGTCGACCGCGTTCCCACCGACGCTCACGACCTGCCGCTACCCCACATCATCAGCGCCTAATCGCCGCCATATCAGCCACGGCTACAGCAGTACCATCGCAGCCTAGTGCTCCTCGCCGGCGCGGGCCAGGTCGTAGGGCGTGGTCTGGTAGACGTAGTAGTTGAGCCAGTTGGTGTAGAACAGCTGAGCCTGGCTGCGCCAGACGTTGCGCGGCTCGGCGGAGGGGTCGTCGCCCGGGAAGTAATGCGCCGGCACCTCCGGGTTGAGCCCGCGCTTCACATCGCGCTCGTACTCCAGGCGCAGCGTGTCGGTATCGTACTCGGGGTGGCCAAATACAAAGAAGCGACGGCTGTCGGTCGACTTGACGATGTACAGGCCAACCTCATCGGACACGGCCACGACCTCAAGCTGCGGCTCGGCCTCCACGTCCTCGCGGCGCACATCGGTGTTGCGCGAATGCACGGCATAGAAACGGTCGTCAAAGCCGCGGACCAGCGGGCTTTGCGGCTTCACCAGATAATGCTCGAACACGCCGCTCGCCTTTGCCGGCAGGTCGTACTTCTGGATGCCGTAATGATGGTACAGGCCAGCCTGCGCGCCCCAGCAAATGTGCAGCGTGGAATGCACGTGCGTGGTGGACCAATCCATGATCTGGCAGAGTTCGGGCCAGTAGTCGACCTCCTCGAACGGCATCTGCTCCACCGGCGCGCCCGTGATGATCAGGCCGTCGTAGTGGATGTCGCGGATGTCGTCGAACGTGCGGTAGAACGTCTCCAGGTGGCCGGCGCTCACGTGCGTGGCCTCGTGCGTCTTGGTGCGCAGCAGGTCCACTTCCACCTGCAGCGGCGTGTTGGAGAGTTTGCGCATGATCTGCGTCTCGGTGGCGATCTTGGTGGGCATGAGGTTGAGGATGAGCACGCGCAGCGGACGGATGTCCTGGTGCAGCGCGCGGTGCTCGGTCATGACAAAGATGTTCTCGCTCTCGAGCTGCGCGGCGGCAGGGAGGGCGTCGGGGATGCGAATGGGCATGGATGCTCCTTACGAGTCAGTTGCAGCTATGGTACAACGAGCGGCCCCATCCGCGCGAGCACATCGCCCAGCGATGCCGTCAGCGGCCCAAATCACTCCAAAAGTAGAGATTACGGCATGTCCCAAAAATCTATGGCGCTTTAGCCTAGCAAAGTGGCAGCAGGACGCTACAATGGTTCGACGCGAAAAACTCGGCCGAAAGGATACATATATGTACCAGACGCGTAAGATCGGTGTGGTCGGCCAGGGCCACGTAGGAGCACATGTTGCCAACAGTCTGCTCATGCAGGGCATTGCCGATGAGCTGTACCTGTGCGATATCAACGAGGCCAAGGTGACGTCCGAGGTCCAGGACCTGCGCGACTCCCTTTCGTTTGTCCCGTACAACACCAAGATCGTCAACTGCTACGACCACTACGAGGAGCTTGCCTGCTGCGACGTCATCGTCAACGCCGCCGGCAAGGTCGCACTGGCCGCCGGCAACCGCGACGGCGAGCTGTTCTTTACCACCGACGCCGCCCGCACCTTTGCCAAACGCATCGTCGACGCCGGCTTCGACGGCATCTTCGTAAGCATCTCCAACCCCTGCGACGTCGTGTGCACCGAGCTGTGGCACCTGACCGGCTACGACCCCAAGAAGATCATCGGCTCGGGCTGCGGCCTGGATTCCGCCCGCCTGCGCACCGAGATCTCCAAAAAGGTCGGCGTGAGCCCCAAGTCCATCGACGCCTACATGATCGGCGAGCACGGCTTTAGCCAGCTGGCCGCCTTTAAGGCCGCAACCATCGCCGGCAAGAGCCTTAACGAGCTTCAGGCCGAGAACCCCGACAAGTACGCCTTCGACCACATGGAGGTCGAGGAGCTCGCACGCAAGGGCGGCTACGTAACCTACCAGGGCAAGCAGTGCACCGAGTACGCCGTCGCCAACTCCGCCGCGCGCGTCTGCGCTGCCGTGCTGCACAACGAGCACGCCGTGCTTTCGGCCTCCACGCTCATGACCGGCCAGTATGGCGAGGAGGGCATCTTTACCTCCCTGCCGTGTGTGATCGGTGCCGAGGGCGTCGAGGAGGTCTACACGCTCGACCTGTCCGAGCACGAGCTTGAGGGCTTCCACAAGAGCTGCCAGCACATCCGCGACAACATCGCCCAGCTCGACTGGTGGGACGCCGAGGCCTACGACGCGAAGTAGGCCGCCGGCTGCCGCAACCTTGCGAATCTATGCGCGATACTAAGCGGGCCGCGCCGGAAACCCACCGGCGCGGCCCGCTTTTTTGACTCACGCAGTGCCCCTGCGAATCGAAGGTGAATACTTTTCCCGTTACTTAGTACTGCTCGATGCCCATGTAGCGACGAATCTCAGGGCTGTGGTCGAACACCTTTCCGCGGGCGGCGCGCAGCTCGCAGCTCATGTTGTAGAAGAAGATCGGCTCCAGGTACGAACGCACGCTGGCGGGCACCTCGCCCACGCCGTACTCGAGTGCATCGAGCACCATTACCGTATCGGTATGCGTGTTGAGGAACGCCAGCGCGCGCTCCTCCATGGGGCGGCACTCGCCCGATCCGAGCTGCACAAAGTAGAACACGCCGGGCTCGGTGGCCTCGAAGGGGCCGTGGAAGTACTCGCCGGAGTGGATGTAGCAGCAGTGCTGCCACTGCATCTCCATGAGCGAGCAGATGGCCATGGCATAGGTCTGGCTAAAGTTGGGGCCGGAACCAAGGATATAGAAGAACTTGTGCTGCTGGCAGAGCTCGGCAAAGCGATCGCCCAGCTCGGCGTTGACCTTCTCGCGGGCGGCGGGCAGCAGCGCATCCATCTGCTTGAGGCCCTCGTACATGTCAGCGAGTGCCTCGTAGCCTTCCTGCTGGTCGAGCAGCTCGGCGGCGATCAGAGCGCCGATGCCCTGCGGCACCTCGACCTGTGACACGCCCTCGCCCCACGGATAGACCCAGGTGGTCCACTTGCCGTTATCGATCTTGGAGCCCTCGCAGTCGGTGAGGGCAACGACCTCGGCGCCGGCAGCCAGCGCCATCTCGCAGCCGTCGACGACCTCCTGCGTGTTGCCGCTGTGGCTGCAGGCAATAACGAGCGACTTCTCGCCAAGGCTCTTGGGGGCCATCAGGCAAAACTCGCGTGCAGTGTAGACCGTCGAGGTAAACGTGGTGGCCTCGCGCTTGAGCAGCTCGTTAGCCGGCATCAGGTCGATCATCGAACCGCCGCAAGCGATCCAAAAGACGTTCTCAATCTTGCCCTTGCGCTCGATGATTTCCTGAACCAGATCATGTGCGTTCATCCTGGTTTTCCTCCTTGTGTGGCGGTTTTGAACGACGACAGCTCGTACCTGCGGTCGTTCTATGTTGTCCTATTTATAGCACGCACGACGACGCTCGTGAAGTCATTTCACCAAACTTGTTCTATGTTGTTCTATCTATGGACGTTAGATGTCGAACACGTAGCGCGAGCCCACGATCTTTTGGCGTCCGAGCAGCAAGGGCCGCTCGTCCGCATCGGTAAAGTACGCCTCCATATAGAAGAGCGGCTCGCCGACCGGCACCTCCAGCAGCGGGGCTGCCTGAGCATCGGCAAGCGCAATCTCCACGGTGCAGGGGTCGGATTTGAGCGGCGCGCGGCCCGAATGCTCGGCAACGAGCGCAAAGATGGAATTGTCCGTGAGGTCCTTGTCGGCAAGCGTCTGCAGATAGGGATGGTCGGCCAGCACGAAGGCGTTGTTCTCGAGCATGACGGGCACGCCGTCTGCCGTGCGCACGCGCTCGACAACGATGAGCTCGCAGCCGGGTTCCACCCCAAAAAACGCCGCGTCCTCGCGCGTCGCCGCAACCACCGTGCGTGACACCAGACGTGCTCCGGCCACCATGTCGTTGGCAGCGCAACCCTCGGAAAAGCTCTGAACGTCACCCTTCTGGACAATCTTGCGCTTGAGCTTGGGCGCGCACACAAACGTGCCCCTCCCCTGCTGGCGGTTGAGATACCCCGCGCGCGACAGCTCCTCGATGGCGCGGCGCACGGTGATGCGTCCCACGCCGTAGTACTTCACGAGCTCCATCTCGGAAGGAATGCGCGAGCCGGCGGGGTACACACCGCGCGCGATCTCGCCCTTTAGGTCATCCATGACCTGTTGGTACAGCGGCACGGCGGGCACGTCAGTGCGGTCGGTTTTATCGTCGAATGCCATCGTTACGCTCCATCCCGCGCATGCTCGGACTCAAATTCTTCAATCGCCGCCATAAACTGCTCGCCAAAGGCGTCGGCTTTTTTCTCGCCAATGCCGTTGACCTGGATCAGCTCCTCGCGCGTCTGCGGACGCAGGCGGCACAGGCCGCGCAGGGCCTTGTCGGAAAAGACCATATACGGCGCCATCTCCAGCTCGGTCGAGATCTCCTTGCGGAGAGCACGCAGGCGCTCGAACAGCTCGGCATCGTCGCCAACGCGCGGGTGCTGGTCCAGCTCGGCCTCCTCGCGCAGCAGATCGACGGCGCGGCGGGCGCGGGCCGAGGCCTTGCGCTTGGACGCGCGACGCTTAACGGTAAAGACGAACGCCTCGTCCTCGACCTCGCCGGCACGCGGACCCAGTCCCACGACCGGGTACTGCCCCTGCGAGGTGGCCAAATAACCGCGACCGCACAGCTGCCCGATGATGTCCTTGATGCGCCCGACCGATTCGCTCGACAGCTCACCGTAGCCGCGGTCCTCGTCCAGATGCATCTGGCGAATGCGCTCGGTGTTGCCGCCGTGGAGCACGTCGGCGATCAGCGACTTGCCAAAGCGCATGGGTCGCGTGGCCACATAGCGCACGGCGGCGCGGGCCATATCGGTGACGTCCTCAACCTCGAACTGCGTGAGACAGTTGCTGCAGCTGCCGCAGCCCTCGGCATCGTCCGTGGCGGCGCTGCCCGCACCGGCCGCAGCCGCATGCTCGGCCGCGGCCTCGTCGCCAAAGTAGCGCAGCATGTATTCGCGCAGACAGCCGGTGGTATTGCAGTAGCCCTCCATCTGGCTGAGCAGGCGATAACGGTTCTGGAGCGCCCACGCGCGCTGCTCGTCGTCAAGCGCCTCGTCGGCCGCATCGCCACGGTCGATCAAAAAGCGGCGCATACGGAAATCGTTGCCGTTCCACAGCAGATGGCAGCTGGCCGGGTCGCCATCTCGGCCGGCGCGGCCCGCCTCTTGGTAGTAAGCCTCGATGCTCTCGGGCACGTTGTTGTGAATCACGTAACGCACGTTGGGCTTGTCGATGCCCATGCCAAAGGCGTTGGTGGCAACCATCACCTGGATGTCGTCGTCGATAAAGGCACGCTGGCTCTGGCGGCGGGCGTCGTTGCCCATGCCGGCATGGTAACGGCCCACGCGAATGCCGCTGGGTCCCAACGCCTCGGCAAGCTCGCCCGCCAGCGCATCGACCGTCTTGCGAGTCGAGCAATACACGATGCCGCTCTCGCTCGAATGCGCAATCACGTAGTCGCGCACCCAGGCAGTCTTGGCCTTGTCGCCCATCTCCTCGCAACCAAAGTAGAGGTTCTTGCGATCGAAGCCCGTCACCACCGTCGCAGGATTTTGCAGGCCGAGCATCTGCTGAATGTCCGCACGCACGCGCTCGGTCGCCGTGGCGGTAAACGCCGCCACGATCGGGCGCCGCGGCAACGAATCGATAAACTCGCGAATCTGCAGGTAGGCGGGGCGGAAATCCTGGCCCCATTGGCTCACGCAGTGGGCCTCGTCAATGGCCACGAGCGGCACGCCAATGCCGCCGTCCGCCGCGGCCTCCTGCGCAAAGGCTAAAAAGCGCGGCTCGAGCAGGCGCTCGGGCGCCACGTACATAAGCTGATAGCGGCCCTCGCGCGCCCGCTTGAGCACGGTGTTTTGCTGGGCCGGGGTAAGGCTGGAGTTGAGATAGCTGGGTCGCGCACCCGCCGCGAGCAACGCACGGGTCTGGTCCTCCATAAGCGACAGCAGCGGACTCACCACAAAGGTGATGCCGGGCAGCATGAGCGCGGGCACCTGGTAGCAAATGGACTTGCCGGCGCCCGTGGGCATAACACCCAGCGCATCGCGACCGGCAAGGATCGCATCGACCATGCGGTCCTGCCCCGGGCGAAACGAGGTGTAGCCAAAATAGGCGCCGAGCGTGTCGAGCGCCATCTGCTGCATGCTATCGATCATGGTTTCCTAACGTCAGAATCATCTGCCGCCGATTATACGCCGCCACGCGGACCGGCGTCGCCCGGCTGTCAGCCACGCTCATTCTGCGGGTAGTCGTTGGGGACGTTCTTGAATGACTGGCCGTTTAAGAACGTCCCCAACGACTAAGGAGTGTCCCCAGGTGCCGGCACAAAAGGAACGTCCCCAAGTGCCGGCCCGGCAACGTCAATGTTTTGGCAATGTCAGCGAAAGCCCACCAGAGCGAGCAAGGTGCCTTGAAACAAGGCGGCATTGATCTTTTGATCATGCCGCCGAAGTTGAAAGGCAGATTGCCGCTCTGGCGGGCTTGCAGCGTCGATCGGTCCGCCGTTCGTAAGAACGGCGGAACCAACCCTACATCACCATAACGTAGCGCGATCCCACGTAGTACTGCTTACCCATCAGGACCGGCTCGCCATTGGGGCCCGTGAAGCCGGCACGCAGGTTGAGCAGCGGATCGTGCGGAGCAATGCCCAGCTCGGCCGCCTGCTCGGTATTGGCACGAACGGCCTCGACCGTGCGGTAGCCAACCGAGACAATCGGCGTTCCGCCAACACGCTCGACCTCGGCAAAAATCGACTTGTCCTCAAGATCGGCCGTCAACAGCTCACGGTAGGCGTCAAACGGCACAAAGATGTTCTCCTCAAAGATGGGCTCGCCGTCGGCCGTACGCACGCGCTTGATATGCAGCAGCAGCGCATCCTTCTGCAGGCCAAAGAACTCCATCTCGTTTTGGCGCGCCGGAACGATCTGGCGATCGATCACGTGCGCACCGGCCTTCATGCCGTTGCCGGCACACAGCGCGGTAAACGTCTGCAGCGTCGAGGCGTGAAACTGGCGGTTGATGTGCGGCGTGGAGACAAAGGTGCCGCGGCCCTGCTGCTTAACCAGGTAACCATCGGAGCACAGCTCCTCGACAGCGCGGCGCACCGTAATACGGCTCACCTCGTACTGCTCGGCTAGTTCAAGCTCGGACGGAATACGCTCCTTGGGTGCATAAACACCTTTCTCGATCGCATCCTTGATTTCGTCATAAATCTGCTGGTAAAGCGGTGCATTTTTGGGCGCAGGCATATCTGATCACTCTTATCAAAATAGCTAAATTTCTAATACGTATATAACGTCTAGTTTCATGTTACCTCATATTGATAAAACGATACACCCTCCCTACCAAAAAGCGACAGCTTCATTTTGGTAGGTTTTATCTGGGCAAACGAGAGCCCTCGAAAGCAACGGGGCTTTCGGGGGGCTCGTTCGGATGGGTTGCGCAGGACCGGCAAAATGCCAATACCCTACTTGCCGTCGTCCTGCTGCAGGCTGTCCTGTTCGCTGAGGCGCGCCTGCCTGCTGGCCATGCGTGCGGGCTTGTCGGGATCGGGAACGGCCGTGGGCATGGGCTCGTCGACATGACCGCCCCACCAGCCGCCCACAAAGTTGAGCGTGTGGAACACGTTGATCACGGCGCCGGGATCAACGTCGCACACCAACTTGATAATGTCCTGGCTCTCGTAGGTCGAAACAACGGTGTTCAGCAGGTACATCTTTTCGCGGCTGTATCCGCCGACGACCTCGGCGCAGCTAATGCCGTGCTGAAAATGGTTTACGTAGGCAGTCATGACCTCGTCTGCCTTGCGCGTCGTAATCTGCAGCGTCACGCGATCGTAGCGACGATAGAAACTGTCGATGGTCTTGGTCGAAATAAACTGGAACACGATGGAATACGCCGCCTTGTCCCAGCCAAACATAAAGCCAAAGATCGCCAGGATAAAGCAGTTGAAACCAAAGATGACGCCCCAGATGGTCTTGCCCGTGTGGTTGGAAACCCACAGCGCGATAAAGTCGGTGCCGCCGGTGGATGCGCCGGATTTAAGTGCGATGGCAGCGCCCAGACCCGAGACCACGCCGCCAAAAATGATGAGCATGATCTTGTCGCCCAAAAATGGAGCGAAGTGAAAGACGTTGAGGAACAGCGACGAGAGCACGACCTGCATCATCGAGAAGATGACGAAGCGCTTGCTAATGCCGCTCCAGCATAGGAGCGCCACGGGGATGTTGAGCGCGAGCATACCGAGCGAAATGTCGATGTGAACGCCGCCCAGCGAGGTAACGCGATCGAGCAGGACCGCAACGCCGGTGAGGCCGCTCGGAAGCAGGTCGGCGGGCTGAATGAACGCCTGGATCAGGAATGTCTGGAGGACGGCAGAAATTGTGACCGCCACGGCAGTAATGGCACGGCGGACGATGGTGAGGCGGCCGAGCATGAGCACGCGGTCCGTGAGCTGATCGATGGCGTTCGCCACGTAGGCTCCTTTCGAAGGCAGATGTGGTTGTGGGGCATGCCCGCGATTGTAGCATGGAGCGTGCGGGGGCGCTTCAATTCAACCTCCCTCGACAACCAAAACGGGACCAGCAACCCCCACGACCAAAGGGCAAAATTCCAAGTGAGTAGACTTTTTACGATCTGCCGAGCACACCCAAAACCGCCACCCCTGTGACCTGCGGTTTTACAAAGGAAGATATGCATTGTGCTCGGCCTACGCCAAAAAGTCTACTCACTTAGCCCGAATCGAAGCCAAACGGATCAAAATCGAAACCAAATTGAGCCAATCCACCGCAAAAAACGTTTGAACCCGTGCTTCTCGCGGCGGATTGACACTACAAAGCGGCCAAAATGTCGGTCAGATTATCAATAACGGCATCGGCTCGCGATTGATCGAGGTTGACGCCCTCGTGCGGACGCAGCGCCAGGACGTGGGCACCGGAGCGCTTGCCGGCCTCGATGCCCATGGGCGAGTCCTCGATCACCAGGCACTCAGCGGGCTCCACGCCCAGCGCCTCCATGGCGCGCTGGTAGATCTCGGGGTCGGGCTTAAACGCGCTGCACTCGTGGCCGCTGATGGTGTAGTCCAGCACGTCGGCGATACCGGCAATCTCCACCAGCTCGTCGATAAGCTCACGATAGGACGAGCTCGCGATGGCGCACTTCACGCCACGCTCGTGCAGCGCACGCATTACCGGCGCCGTCTGCTCGTTAAGCAGCTCGGCATACGGAACGGGATGGACCGGGCTGTAGACCTGCTTGTACTCCACGCGCAGGCGCTCACGCAGTTCAACATCATCGGGCACCAGCGCCTTCCAAATGGCTGGCTCGTTTGACCCCGAAAGATCGGGGATCTCGTCAAAGTGAAACCCCTTCTCCTCCATAAACGCCACGCGGCGGCGGTTGTAGAACCACTCGGTATCGACCAGCACACCGTCCATATCAAACAGCACTGCCTTGATCATACGCATCTCCTCCCACCTGCCAAAAAGGGACAGGTTTATTTTGGTAGGTTTTATCTGGGGTTTTACAGCGCAACGGGCACGCCCTCCCCAAAGCAAAAAAGGGGACAGGGCACAAACCCCATCCCCTCTCAATCAACCCGTAAGGTCTACTTACTTGCGATTAGTAGGAAAGCTTCCACATGTAGCGACGCATGGTCAGCGGGTGCTGACGGGCCTCGGCGAGCTGGTTGCCGTACTCGCGCATAACGGCGAGGTGCAGCAGCGGGTTGAAGTAGGTGAGGACGCTTGCCGGCACGGCGTCGGCCAGGCCGTAGTCCTTGGCGTCGATCAGAGCGACCTTGGCGCCCATGCGCTGCAGGAAGGTGAGGGCGCGAGCGTCCATCGGACGGGTAGCACCGTCGGACATGAAGAAGATGTAGGGCTTACCCTCGGTGGAAACCTCGAACGGGCCGTGGAAGTACTCGCCGGTGTTGTAGGCGGCGGCGTCGATCCACTGCATCTCGGTGAACAGGAAGGCGGCGTGAGAGTATGCCATCTTCTCGGAGGCACCGGAGGCCATGAAGTAGACCATCTTGTCGTCCTTGAAGTCCTGAGCGAACTGCTTGGCCAGGCCCTTGGCGGACTCAGCAGCGTTCTGGATGAGCTCGAAGATGTTGGTGAGGCCGGTGATCATGTCCTCGTAGTGATCATAGCCCTCGGTCTGCTGAAGGATCTCGAGAGCAAGAGCGATGGCGTAGGCGGGCTTCTCGGCCTTGGCAGCATGGTTGGCGTGGAAGCCGTGAACGATGACGTGGTCGGCGTCGACGGTCAGAGCGGAGCCAGCCTTGTTGGTGAGGGAGACAACCGGGCAGTTGTGCTTCTTGGCGGTCTTGTTGGCCTCGACGGTCTCGGGCGTGGAGCCACCGAGGGAGCAGGTGATCACGAAGGTGTGCTCGTTGACCCAAGAAGGCGTGTCGTAGTTGAACTCGTTAGCGGTGAAGATCTGAACGTTCAGCTTGTCCGTGTTGTTGGCCAGGAAGTACTTGGCGGGGTACAGATCGGACATGGAGGCACCGCAGCCGACGAAAGCGACGCTGTGGATCTCGTGGTTGGACAGGACGTCAGCGACGATCTGCTTAGGGAGGTTAAGGTCGATCTCGTACATCTGACACATTCCTTTCGAATTTTTGCGGCGCCACTTTGCCGGACGCTCGCAGGGTTACCGTGATATGAGCCGAATCGCCGGCTCGTGCGCAACAAAGGAACAATCCCTTTGTCACATTTTAGGGATGGGAACCTGCCTGGGGTATGGAATGCCAGGCAGGCCCCCGGGGGAAAGCGATTAGACGCTCGATCGCGACTAGGCCAGGATGCCGGCCGCGGAGAGGGCGATGCCGCCCACGATGGCGATCACGAGAAGCCAACCGGTGTTGACGTTCTTCTTGATGAGCGCATACATAAGGCCAGTGAGGCCGAGGGAGATCATCTGAGGCATCATGCCGTCCAGGATGTCCTGGATAACGACGGTGCCGTCAGCGAACTGCAGCGGGGTGGTGGCGCCGATCAGCGTGGCGATCATGCCGCCCACGGACATAAGACCCACGATGCCGCAGACATACACGAGCTTCTCCATGAGGTCGCCGCCCTGGAGCTTGCTCAGGTACTGGTGGCCGCCCTGATAACCCATCTTGGCAGCGAACCAAGTGATCAGTACGGAGGGGACGATGGAGATGAGCATGGCCAGAATCGGGCCCATGATGGAGCCCTGCTGAGCCAGCTGAACGCCCAGACCAAAGGCGATGACGCGGATGGTGCCCTGGAAGAAGGAGTCACCGATACCGGAAAGCGGGCCCATGAGGGAGGTCTTGACCGCGTTGATCGAATCGGGGTCGAAGTTCTCGGGATCCTTGGCGTACTCCTCCTCCATGGAAGCGGAGAGGCCCAGGATGAAGGCGCTCGTCTGCGGGGTGCAGTTGTAGAACGCCATGTGACGGTGGTAAGCCTCTTTCTTAGCAGCGAGCTGCTTGGGGTCGGACTCATCCGGATAGAGGCGGTCGAGCGTGGGAACCATGCCGTAGAGGAAGCCCATGTTCATCTGACGCTCGTAGTTCCAAGAGGCCTGGATGGCCCAGGAGCGCCAGAAGAACTGGCTGACCTTCTTGTTCAGGGACACGTCCTTGGTTGCGGTTGCCATAGTGTGTTCCTCCTTAGTCTTCGTCGTCTTCGAGCGGATCGTAGTCGGAATCGACACCGGCAGCAGCATGGGAACCGTTGAACTTGAAGCCCATGAAGACGATAGCCAGGCACACACCGATCAGAGCGACCGCGATGACGGACAGGTTGAGGTAGGCGGCGAGCAGGAAGCCAATGAACAGAAACGGGGTCATGCCCTTCTTGATCATCATGGTGAGCAGCAGGGCCAAGCCGTAGGCGGTCATGATCTTGGTCGAGACGTTCAGACCAACGGACAGCCACTCGGGAACCATGTTGACGATGGCCTGGACCAGGTCGGTACCGACGAAGACGGCCAGGAAGATCGGCAGGAAGTACATGATGGCGTACAGACCGGAGCCGGCGCAGATGTGCATGCGGTAGGCGGTCTTGAACTTGCCGTTATCGATCGCGCTATCGGCCACGTGGGTGAGAGCGGCGATGATGGAACGGAAGACAATGCCGAGGAGCTGACCCAGAACGGCGACCGGGATGGCGATCGTCATGGCGGTCTCGGCGGAAGCATCGGTCAGGCATGCGAAGGCAGCGGCCACGATGCCACCCAGGACCATATCGGGCGGAACGGCTGCGCCGACCTGCACCAGGCCCATGGACACGAGCTCGACGGCGGCACCGACGGCGAGGCCGGTGGGCACATCGCCCAGCAGCAGACCGACGAGCGTAGCGCCAACGAGGGGCTGCTCGAAGTTAAGACGACCGAGCAGGCGGGAGTCCCACATGCAGAACACGCCGACGAGGCCGACGAGCACCGCACTGATGAACGTATTCATACCCTTCTCCTTTCAGTCAGGCAAAAGCCTGGTTGATTACAGCTTGGCGTCGATGTCGACGCTCTGATACGTAGGGGTCTGCTGGACATAGAGCTTGATGCCCATGTCGAGCAGCTGGTTGACGTCGGCCTTCTGGGCGGCGTCGAAGAAGACGGAGCTGTCCTTGCCGCCGACCTGATCGGCACCGTCGTGGTTGGCGGTGGCGCCCAGGTTGATGGCGTCGAGCTTGTAGCCCTGGCAAAACTGCAGCATCTCGGCCGTGTTGCCAAAGACGAACATGACGCGCTCGCCGAGGGTGTTGAGCTTATCCATCTTGGCGAGGGCACGCTCGACGGTGAAGACATTCAGGCGCACGCCCTGGGGCTTGGCCAGCTTAAGAGCGCCCTTCTTGATGTCATCGTTGGCGGCAGCGTTGTCGACGACGATGATGCGCTCGGCCTGAACCTTGGTGGTCCAGGTAAAGACGACCTGGCCGTGCAGCAGACGGTAGTCAAGACGTGCGAGGACGATCTTGGCGGGAGCGGAGCTGTGACGGGACGCCTTGGCCTTCTTGGCGGGGGCTGCGGGAGCAACCTCGACCGGTGCGTTGGGGTTGGTCAGACCGGTGCGGGCCTCGTTGATGAGGGCCGCGAGCTCGGCGCCCTTGACGGGGACGGGGCTCATAGCGAGCGTGAGCGCCAGCGGGATGTTGAAACCGCTGACAACCGTGAACTTCGTGCCGTTCTTGGAAAGCTCGACCATGTTGTTGTTGACCGAGCTGCCGAGCATATCGGTCAGCACATAGACGGTGTCGTCCGCGTTGAACGTGGCGATCATAGCCTCAACCTTATTGGTGATGGGCTCCTTGTCGTCACGAGCAAGCGAAACGACGTGGACGTTCGACACGTCGCCGAGAACCATCTCGAGCGTGTCTTTGGCGCCTGCGGCCAGGCCGCCATGAGATGCGAGAATGATCTGATTCATCTTGCCTCCTCCTTTTCGTTATGGTCATTATAACGTCTTATACGTTGCTTATATTGCTAATTAGTATAAAGACCGTTCGCGGGTGAAAATCGACCGTTGACGGGTTTAACGTACTCGAAACGTTGGGCTGGGTAGGCCGGCGCTAGCTGGATAACCCCAGGTCAGACCCTGCGCGCAATCCCCTATCGCACGAAGTACCAGGGGCTTTCCTGTACGGTGGGTTCCAGCGCAATGCCGGTGCGTTCCTTAAACAGATCCATGTCCTGAGATTTTTCGGTCCACCACGCGTTGGGCTTAAAGGTCATGCTCTCAACGATATGGCCGACAAAGGCGCTGTTGCGCAGCTTGGAGAAGTCGGTGTTCATAATCAGGATGGACGCGAGCACCAGCACGATGCCCAAGACTTTAATCGCGCCGGCGGGCTCGGCGTAGACACCAATGCCCACCAGTACGGTGACGACCGTCTCGAAAGACATTACGACGGGAACTTTCGATGTCTCGAGCCCCATGGACAGACCCTGCATATATAAGATGTAAGCAACGGCTGTGGGGATGAGTCCAAAGCCAAGGAACAGCAGCAGCAGCTGTGGCGACATTGCCGCGGCGACATCCGGCCACGGAGCCGCGATAGCCGCCATAACCGCACCGCCAAAAACAAAGCCCCAAAACGTGACAGCCAGCGGGTGGACCGTCTTGGTTGCTATTCGGCTAAACACCGCGAGCGACGCACCACAAAGGCCTGCAATCACGCCCGACGTGACGCCCCAAACCGAAAAATGAAAACCGGAAAGGTCGCCATTGGTCACTGCAAGCACGCAGCCTACGATGTTAAAGACAATGGCAACGAGCTTGTTGGGGGTCACGTCCTCGCGATAAAGCACGCGGCCGAGCATGACGCCAAACACCGGCGAGGTGTAGAGCAGCACCGAGGCCGTGGACATGCCCACCTCGCCCATGCACTCGTAATAGCAGGTGTTGGCGGCGGCCAAACCGACGATGCCGACAAGCGCACAGGGAACAAGCTCTTTAGGGCTTGCCTTGAACAGGGCCAGCGGACCCTGAGCCACGGTAGACCCCTCACCCGGACGGCAGCCCATAAACATCAGGACCGGCGCCAAGATAAGCGCTCCGACCAACAAGCGAAAGGCAGCCATGCTCTGGGACGAAACGCCCATGGCCGAGATGCCGTTTACAAAGATTCCGATGCTGCCCCACATAAGCGCGGCGACCAGCACCAGCACATAGCCCAGATTGCTTTTCTTCAACGCAGCCTCCTCGGTATTGTTTCCAATATGTTTCACACTACGTTATAGTCGTTATATACATTTTTCAAGACACAAATCGCCGAACGGAAAAATCTGCTTCCCAGCATACTCATTGGGGATGTTCTTAAATGAACTGTCGTTGGGGACGTTCCTGAATGCCTAGTCGTTTAAGTACGTCCCCAACGACTAAAGCGCCGCTGGTTGAGCATAAATCAGCGAGCGGGTCGCATTTGAGACAAGGTGACGTGAAACGAAAGGGCGCTGACCTTCTGGTCGCGCCCTTGAAGTTGAACGTCAGATTGTCCAAATGCGGCCCGCGCAGCGTCGGCCCGTTACGCGGTTTGGTAAAACCGCGTAACTCTTAGTAGTCCAGCTTCCACATGTAGCGGCGCGTCATGTAGTCCTTGTGGGTGACAGCAGAGAGCGCACGCATGTACACGTTGTTGAGGACCGGGGCAAAGATCAGGTGGTTGAAGTACTCGCTCACGCTGTCCTTGATGTCGTTGAGGCCGAGCTCCTTGGCGTCGAGCTGATAGACGCGCTCGCCACCGTACTGATTGACGAAGCGGATACCGCGCTCGTCGTTGCAGCGGCTGCGGCCGACGCTGATGAGCTGGAACAGCGAGGTGCGCTTGTCCAGGATCTCGAAGGGACCGTGGAAGAAGTCGCAGGTGTTGATGGTGCAGGAGTCAATCTGCAGCATCTCCTGCACGTTGCAGATGCTAAAGACGTAGGCGGCACCAAAGAGCGGACCCTGAGCCATCACGTTGATGCAGGGCTTGTCGGCGTTCTGCTCGGCCCACTTGGCAGCGAGCGGACGGGTGTACTCGACGGCCTTACGATAGATGGGGTCAACCAAGTCGAACGCAGCCATAGCGGTCTCGTACTCGGCATAGCCCTCGGTCTGCTGCGTAAGCTCCATGGCGATCATGGTCACGACGGCGGAGTTGGTACGGCCCATGCAAGACTCGTCGACGGCCAGGCTGTCATACTGAATCTTGTAGTCGCAGACCTCGGTGAGGCCGGACTCGTCGACATAGATGGCGATGGTGCTGGCGCCGTGGTCCTTGGCGACCTGGGCGGCGACGATGGTCTCCTTGGTGCCGCGCATGGACACGACGACGGCCAGGGTGTTCTCGTTAACGTAGGCGGGGGTTGCGTGCACGAACTCGTTGCTGGTGTAGCTGGAGCTCACGACCTGCGTGGCCTCGTGCTCCATAAAGTACTGAGCAGGATAGTTGCCGCCGTTGGATCCGCCGGCGCCAATCCACACGACGCGCTTGATGCCGCCCTTGTCTGCCTTGTCAGCCAAAACCTGGGAAACGACATCCTTAACCTGTTCCTGAGTAGTCATCGTGCATCAGCCTTTCTTCTCGTTTGATGCTCTCGATGGCATACAAGTTACATACATGTTTTGGCTATGTCGACTAGTTGTATGCTATATTTGTCTTAGAAATTTTGCTGATGTGGTTTTCGATTACTAGCTACCAGCTGTTTTGTTGTTGTATTGAATACATGCTTGATTAGACTCACATACAAGTTAGATACAGGTTGATCGCATGAACGCTTCGTCTAAAAAGAAACTGGCCCAATACGAGCGCTTGGCGGGCATGCTGCGTGACCGCATCGCCGCCGGCGTCTACGCGCGCGAAGACAAGCTGCCGTCCGAGATGGAACTCATGGACGAATCGGGGCTGTCGCGCAGCACCGTGCGCCATGCCCTTAAGGTGCTCGTTGATGAGGGTCTGGTTCGAACCGAGCGCGGGCGCGGCGCCTTTGTGGCCGACACGCCGGCGCTCCACGAGAACAACCTGGTGTTTTCGAGCTATACCAAACAGGTCGAAGGCCAGGGCATGAAGCCCACCACGCGCACCGTGGACTCGGGCTTTGCCAAGGCGGCCGGCAGCATAGCTAAGTTCTTTGACGCCGCCGTGGGCAGCAAGCTCGTCAAACTTGTCCGTCTGCGTTATCTGGACGATGCGCCGCTGTGCCTGGAGACCACCTATCTGCCACCAAGCTTCGAGGCACTCATCGACCGCGATATCAACGGTTCGCTCTACGCCACGCTGCGCCAAGAATTCCATCGCGCGCCGGCACAGGGGCACAAGACCTTTGAGGTGTGCTATGCCTCGCAAAACGAGGCGTTTTTGCTCAACGTTGAGCGTGGGCAGGCGCTGATCCTGATCACCGACTACGTCTACGACACCGACGGCCGCCCGCTCCATGTCTCCAAGCGCATCCAACGCACCGACCGCGCCAAATACACCGAACCCATCGGCTAGCGCACCAAACGAGGCAAACTGTACCTGATGAACGTTTTACCTGCGGTTTTATTAAATCTCAAGCCAGCATGGCACAAATGCCAACATCGCCTGGCAATACGCGCCGTCCAAGCTCAACTGTTCCTGCTCAGAATATCCAGTACCGCAAATCTAAGTGAGTAGACTTTTCGTGACCTGTCGAGCACACCAAAAACTGTCACCTCTGTGACCTGCACTGATAATTGTCCTTGGGGGAAGCGGGCACTGCGGGGGCGCGTCAACAGCGCGCGATTTCCGCGTCGCAG
>NZ_JBCOIQ010000018.1:0-46415 GCF_040926185.1 Collinsella aerofaciens | reverse complement strand
GTCCGGCCCTCAGGGTATCGGGTTCCCACATTCATCCGCACATGTGCGGATGAATGTGGGAAGTGTTCGGATGAAGTCGATAATCAAGGGCGCACATTGAGGTCTTCACAGCTCGTGCATAGAACAGCTGTCCGCTTTCAGAACGTGGTAAGATAACACTCCACAAGCGGGGCTCGCCCCGCATGTTCCTTGAAAAGTCGACGGCT
This sequence comes from Collinsella aerofaciens, assembly GCF_040926185.1. Classification (GTDB taxonomy): domain Bacteria; phylum Actinomycetota; class Coriobacteriia; order Coriobacteriales; family Coriobacteriaceae; genus Collinsella; species Collinsella aerofaciens_BC. The sequence continues at coordinate 46,209 of NZ_JBCOIQ010000018.1, read as the reverse complement.
GTTGGGTGCTTGCAGGCCCGATGCCATCCAGACTTTCCGACATTTGGGGGCGACTGGTTTCGACACGATAGCTCTGAGAGAGGAAGCAAGCCGAGGTCTCCTCGCCTCGTTAAACAGGGGTACCGTCAAATTGAATTGACAACAACTCTTCTTTTGAGCCTATGGCTCTCGCTGCTTAGTTTATAGCGGCGCGTCAACCCGGTGATTTCCCCGACACCGGCGCGACGTCATTTTAGGGGAATGCTCCTGCGAACGTAATCGGTATGGCGCAGGCTAAGACCGAACCGGTTAGGACACCGCGAGCGTGTCGCTGCGCGCAAAGCGTCCGAGACAAAACCAGCGACTGAGCTTGGAGATGCCAATCAGGGGGCTTTCGTGGACCGGAGTTCGATTCTCCGCGCCTCCACCATAAGTAACAGGCAGGTAGATACCCATATCTACCTGCTATTTTTTTCTTGTTCGTACCGCGGAGAATCGAACTCTATGCAGGGCGCGGGCGTAAAGAAAACGCGTAACCGTTTTTAGCCCGCGGGCGAGGACGCCGGCAGGCGGCCGAAGCCGGTGCGGATTTGCGAAGCAAATACGCGGATTCTCCGCGCAAACTTCCGACTCAAAACGGATGCGATGTTATCGAATCTCAGCCTGCCATGCGCCGCATCAACGGAACCCCAAACCCGCGGAGAATCGAACTCTGTGCAGGGCGCGGGCGTAAAGAAAACGCTACGGCAACGCAGGGTGGGACGCGCTTTCCCAATGGCGGCCCAGGCGGAAAGTGCGTCCCGGAGTCCGCACTCAGACTGGGACGTGGTTTCCGGATGGCACATCAAGTGGAAACCGCATCCCGGAATCCTCATTCGGAATGGGATGCATTTTCCGGATGGGCTGTTGGCGGAAAGCTCATCCCGGAATCCGCGCTCAGAACGGGACGCGCTTTCCCAACGGCAGTCCAAGCGGAAAGCGCATCCCGGAATTCCGCCTCAAACTGGGACGCGCTTTCCGCTCCATCTCCTCAACTCCAAAACCTATGCGCCCTCCATTCCAAAACTGGGTAGAAGAAAGCCAAAACGCAATCGCAGGAGGTCAATATGACTGCAGAAGATAAGGCAAAGAACGCCGGCAAGGTCGCGCTCGTCTTGGAGGGTGGCAGCTTCCGCGGACAGTTTACCGCGGGTGTGCTCGACGTCCTCATGGAGGCTGGCGTCGAGATTCCAGCTGTCTACGGTGTATCGGCAGGTGCTCTCAACGGCGTGAACTACAAGTCGCACCAGATCGGCCGTGCCAACCGCATCAACCTGGCTTTCTGCAACGACAGCCGCTACATGGGCGCCGCATCGTTTGCATCCACGGGCTCTATTGTGGGTTACGACTTTATCTTCAACGATGTCCAGGACCGCCTGGACCCCTTTGACAATGAAACGTTCGACGCGAGCCCCATCGAGATGTACGCCGTCGCGACGGACATGCTCTTTGGAACCGCCACGTACCTGCCGGTCAAAAGCGCCGTACTTGACCTCGACGCCGTGCGCGCCTCGACCTCGCTGCCGCTGGTGACGCCGCCGGTCGAGATTGACGGGCACAAATACGTCGACGGCGGCGTAGCCGATTCGGTCCCCATCGAGCACGTGCTGGAGGAGGCGGGCTTCGATCGCGCGGTTGTTATTGTCACGCAGGACCGTTCATACGAGAAGAAGCCCTACGAGTTTATGCCAGCCGCGCGCGCTCGCTATGCCGACTACCCCTACCTGCTCGAGGCTATCGAGACGCGCCACGACCGCTATAACATCCAGCGCATGCACCTGTGGAAGTATGAGCGCGAGGGCCGTGCGTTGGTCGTCGCTCCGCAAAAGCCGGTCGAGGTCGGTCACGTTGAGCACGATCCGGCAAAGCTCCTCGACCTGTATATTCAGGGTCGCCAGGAGGCAAAGCGCTTGCTGGGAGATATCGAGGCGTTTGTCGAGCGCTAGCGTCGCGACGTCATGACCCATGGACGACATGTGCAGAAACTCTGGTCGAAGCCAAAATACCTGTTGACTCGGGCGGCGAGCGGGGTAATATGGACGGGTTACTTGCAGAGCCCCGTGAATCTCTGTAACAACACGTACTGTACATGGAGGAGTCTAAGTGATTTCGAAATCGACTCACTACGCCAAGCAGGGCGAGGTCCAGCGCAACTGGGTTCTCGTCGACGCCGATGGTGCTGTCCTGGGCCGTCTTGCCACCCAGATCGCAATGATCCTGCGCGGTAAGAACAAGCCCCAGTTCACGCCCAACAGCGACTGCGGCGACTTCGTTGTCGTCATCAACGCCGATAAGGTCCAGCTTACCGGTAACAAGGCCGACACGAAGACCTATTATCGCCACAGCGGCTACAACGGCGGCCTCAAGGCTGAGAGCTTCCGCCAGGCTATGGAGAAGCACCCGGAGAAGGTCATCGAGCGCGCCGTTCGCGGCATGCTGCCCAAGACCACCCTCGGCCGTGCCCAGATGACCAAGCTTAAGGTCTACGCTGGTGCCGAGCATCCGCACGCTGCCCAGAACCCCACGAAGATTGAGCTGGAGGCTTAAAGATGGCTGAGAACACCGTTGTCTACCAGGGTACCGGCCGTCGTAAGAACGCCGTCGCCCGCGTCCGTCTCGTCCCCGGCACCGGCAAGGTGACCATCAACAAGCGTGACGCCGAGCAGTATTTCGGCCGTCATCAGCTCGTTGAGAACGCCCTTGCTCCCTTCAAGGTGACCGACACCGCCGGTCAGTTCGACGTTATCGCTCTGTGCGATGGCGGCGGCATCTCCGGTCAGTCCGGCGCTCTGCGCCTGGGCATCGCTCGCGCTCTTCTGAACGCTGGCGACTACCGTGCTGACCTCAAGAAGGCCGGTTTCCTTACGCGCGATGCTCGCGTGGTCGAGCGCAAGAAGTACGGCCTCAAGAAGGCCCGCCGCGCTCCCCAGTTCTCCAAGCGCTAAGGTTTTATCTCCTTTCGAGATACAATGTACAAGCGGGGCCTGCCGATTCCTCGGCGGGTCCCGCTTTTCTTTTTCGACTAGGGTGGGCGGTTGCATATCGCCTGCTTGGGAAGGAGCGATCCTATGCCCCAGAACATCTTCGGTACCGACGGCGTCCGTGGCGTCGCCAATGCCGACCTCTCGTGCGACCTCGCGTTTCGCCTGGGCCGTGCGGCGACCAAGTTCCTTGGTCCGGACATCTGCATCGGCCGCGATACGCGTCTTTCGGGCACCATGCTCGAGAGTGCTCTGACCGCCGGTATCATGGCCGAGGGCGGCCGTCCGCACTGCTGCGGCGTTATCCCTACGCCGGCCGTGGCGCTGCTCACCGTCCAAAACGAGCTTGACGGCGGCATCGTCATCTCCGCTTCGCACAATCCTCCGGAGTTCAACGGCATCAAGTTCTTTAGCCGCAAGGGCATGAAGCTTCCCGATGCTGTCGAGGAAGAGATCAGCGCCTGGGTCATGTCCGAGGAGGCCATGGCTGCCGACACGTTGCCGACCGGTGCCGGCGTGGGCCACATCATCAAGATGAAGGACGCCCGCAAGGCCTATGTCGATCATGCCATCAGCACGCTCGACGGCCTTAAGCTCGACGGACTGGTTGTTGCCGTCGACTGCGGCCACGGTGCTTCGTGCCAGACCACGCCTGCCGCGCTCCAGCGCCTGGGCGCCACGGTCCATGCCATCAACACCGATTACTGCGGCACCGACATTAACGTTGAGTGTGGCTCCACGCACCTTGAGCCCCTGCGCGAGCTCGTGCTGCGCACCCACGCCGATATCGGCCTTGCCCACGACGGCGACGCCGATCGTGTGCTGTTCGTGGACAGCGAGGGCAACGAGATCGATGGCGACTACATTCTTGCCATCTGTGGCTCCGACCTTGCTGCTCGCGGCAAGCTCGCCAACTCTGAGATCGTCTCGACCGTTATGTGCAACCTCGGTTTCTCCATCGCCATGAAGGAGCAGGGATTTGAGATGGTCCAGACCGCCGTGGGCGACCGTTATGTTCTTGAGCGTATGCTCGAGGACGGTGCCGTCATCGGCGGCGAGCAGTCCGGCCACATCATCTTCCTGGAGCACAACACCACCGGCGACGGCTTGGTGACGGCCCTGCAGTTGCTGGCCGTGCTCAAGCGCACCGGCCGCACCCTCACCGACCTTGCCGGCATCATGAAGAAGTACCCGCAGGTGCTCGTCAACGTGCATTCGGACAACAAGGCCGGCCTGGACGATTGCCAGCCCATTTGGGACGCCGTCGCTGCCGCCGAGAAGGAGCTCAACGGTCGCGGCCGCATCTTGGTGCGCCCGAGCGGTACCGAGCCGCTGGTTCGCGTTATGGCCGAGGCGGAGACGCACGAGCTGACCCAGCGTGTTGTTGACGATATCGTCGAGGTTGTCAAGCGCGAACTTCCCTAATGGCCAAAAACGGGTGCCAAGTGGTAAACTGACAAGGTTATTTTGATTGATTGGTATGTCCGAGGGGGAGCATGTTCACTAAAGTCCTGAGGTCATTTGGTATGCGTGGTCGAGTCCTTACGCTGGATGCTCCCATCTCGGGCGACGTCATTCCGCTCTCCGAGGTAAACGATCAGACGTTTGCCACCGGCCTTTTGGGTCAGGGCGTGGCGATTCAGCCTACCGGCACGCGCGTGATTGCGTCGGCAGACGCCAAGGTCGAGGCCATTTTTCCCACGGGACACGCCGTTGCGCTTAACACAGTCGATGGTCTGGACGTGCTCATCCACGTTGGTTTGGACACTGTTCAGCTCGAGGGCAAGCACTTTACCGTACATGCGCAAGTGGGTGACATCGTCCATAAGGGCGATGTACTCATCGAGTTCGATCGCGAGGCAATTGCTGCCGAGGGCTACGATGTGACGGTTCCCATCTTGGTGTGCAACTCCGTTGAGTTCTCGAGCATCAAGGGTTCCGTTGGCGAGCATGTCGAGGAGATGGACCAACTCATCGTCGCTCGCGAGCGCTAGTGAGCGCGCTCGGCCTTTAGCCTACAATTCGAACACGTTTACGGAGGGCGCCCTTGAAAGAGGACGCCCTCCGTGGCAAGATGGGATTTGTCCGAAGCTAAACAGCTTTGGGTCACCGTGGACGGGCAGGGGCCTCGACGCGGCTAGACACGAGACACATACATTACGCGACCTCGCCCTGGTGGCCGCACACGTTGGTTGCGGCCGACGCGGGCCGCGGGCAAGTGCTTGTAAGGAGAGCCTTGCCTCTCTTGTATGAGAAAGGACGCGTAATGAAGATCATTAAAGCTAAAGACTACGAGGATATGAGCCGCAAGGCCGCCAATATCATCTCGGCCCAGGTTATCCTCAAGCCCGATTGCGTGCTGGGTCTTGCCACCGGCTCCACCCCGATTGGCGCCTACAAGCAGCTCGCCGCTTGGTACGAGAAGGGTGACGTCGACTTTGCCGAGGTCAGCACCTACAACCTCGACGAGTATCGTGGCCTTTCGCACGACGATCCCCAGAGCTACCACTACTTTATGCGTGAGAACTTCTTCGATCACATTAACATCGACCTGAACAACACGCATGTGCCCGATGGCTCCAATCCCGACGCTGCCGCTGCCTGCTCTGAGTACGACAAGATCGTCGCTGCTGCCGGTTACCCTGATCTGCAGCTGCTCGGCATCGGTAACAACGGTCACATTGGCTTCAACGAGCCCGATGACCACTTCTCCAAGGGTACGCACTGCGTCGACCTTACCGAGAGCACTATTCAGGCCAACAGCCGCCTGTTCGACAGCATCGACGACGTGCCCCGTCAGGCCTACACCATGGGCACCCAGACCATCATGTATGCCCGCATGATCCTGGTTGTCGCCAACGGCGAGGCCAAGGCACAGGCCGTGCATGACATGTGCTATGGTCCGGTTACCCCCGAGTGCCCTGCCTCGATCCTGCAACTGCACACCAACTGCGTTGTCGTTGCCGACGAGGCCGCCCTTTCGCTCTGCAAGTAGCGAAAGCCTATCACCTCGACATAGCTTTGCCGAAGGCCCCCGCTTTGCGGGGGCCTTTTTGCTGAGCGTGCGCCGTGTGCTTGACGAAAATCTGGCTGCGAACTGGACGGGTGCGTCTGGTGCAGCATGATTCATTCCATAACAGATACTATGCATAAATGCTATGAAAAGGTCGCAGACGGTAGCTGGCGTTAGGTGAGTTGCGCAACACAATTGAACAGCGCTCATTTGAGGTACACTGCCAAAGGATGGGACAAGCTGGCAAGCGCATTGACCTGCGCAAAGACTGATTGGTTGGGGGATAAGTTTCAATCGGACCACGCTGAACAAAAACTTGCCATTTGCGTACCAACAAACATCCTAAACCGTAGCATCGCTCTATTCATCTAGCGATACATATGGTCTAGCGTTACGGTGTCCATGTGGTCGAGTTGAGGAGCGGGCATGGTTAACGATTTGGGCAATACGGACGACCTCGAGCTTATGCCGCTGGGCAGTAGTTATACGGTACGGCGCGATCGCTTGATGAACGAACTTATCGCCAAGGGCCGAAAGGCCGGCATCGTAGTCCTCTACGCGCCTGATGGCTTTGGGAAAACCTCGGTGCTGCTGCAGTATACCCAAGAGGTCAAAAGCGATCCGACGCGAGGTCCCGTGCGGATCATCGAGGCAGACCGCGCCATTGGGCGCGAGGTGTTTATGCAGCTCGAGGTCGTTACCGAAGAGCTTAAGGACAAGCCGCACTCCCTGATTGCAATCGATAACGTGCCTAACCTCAGCCAGAGCGAGACCGAGGAGCTGATCGACCGAATCCGAAGCCTGCGTGCTATGGGGATTGGGGTCTTTATGAGCTGCCGTCCTTCGAATCGCCAGCTGATTCATGGACTGGGCGATTCGATTAAAGTCAACGCGCAGATGCTCAAGGTGCATGCCTATGAGTACTCGGCGTGGGCATCGGCGTTTTCGATCAGCACATCGCTCGACTTCTATCAGCTTACGCAGGGCGTGCCCGAGCTCGTCTCGGCTATGCAGTCGGGACTATACGGGCAGGGAGACGTTGCCCAGATGCTCGAAAACGAGATTGTCAATATCTACGGTGCGGCACTTGTTGACCTGGCGTCGCTTGAGAACAACGCCCTGTTTAGTGTGGCATGCTTGATGGTCCTAATGGGTGAGGGCAATATTTCGGAGCTCGAGGCTTGCGGTGTTAGGCTTTCGGCGATTGACCAGTCCTATCTTGTCCGCGATTATCCCATTTTTGGCGTTGATCCGGCAGACCGGAGCTTTACCTGCCTGGGTACCGAGGACAACGCACGTCTGCGATTGCGCAAGCTGGTCGCCGAAATTCGCCCCGAACTTGTTGTGCGGGCAGCACGTATTTTGATTAAAGCGGGGCGCTGCGATACCGCGATGGACCTCGCCGACGCGTTTTTGGACCGCAGCGCGGTGTTGGAGCTTGCCGGGCAGTATGGGGTCGATCTGGCCCTGACGGGGCATGGAGGGGATATCTGCCGCGCGGCGCTGGGAAAGACCGAGGCAGATGGCCGGGCATCGGAGCCGACGCCTGACGAGGCGCTCGGCATCTATCTGGCGGCGGTGAGCGTCTCCAATACAAAGCTCGCGCGGTATATGGCCTCAATTATCGAGCATGCGGGCGAGCAAGCGATTTGCGAGCTCGATCCCGTGTCGTGGAAGGTGGCGCACGCGTTTACGGCCGCCTGTTATGGAGATAGTGGTCTGGGGCTTCCGACAGGCCATGCAGCGCTGGAAAGTGAGGCGTCTTGTGCCGCACTCGACATGCTGTCCGCACATGTCGAGATAAAGCATGGGCTGACCGAGCGGGCGAAGGGTGGTGAGATCCTCGCGAGGCTCAAAACAGATAAGGCCTACGATTGTGAGCTCGATATTGCGGGGACGTTTGTGCGGGCGGACCGCATGTTGACGGAGCTGTTTGATGGGTCGTATGCAGGGACTGACGAGCGTGATGACGAGATGACCCAGACGCTCGAGGCACTCGAAGCGCGTGGAATCCGAGCACTCGCCATCTGGGTGCGCATGGTATTATCGGCGCGGCGCCTGTTTGCCGGCATGCCGGTGACCGACGAGCAGGCATTCAATGAGCTCGACCGTTTTGCCGTGCGCGTGCGTGACAATCAAGTCCAGTTGTTTGGCTTGATATTGGAAGGCTGGCAGTCGCTGGCTGAGGGGCGTCCGGTCAATGCCAAATTCCGTGCGGTGCAGGTGCTCAGGCTTGCCGAGGAATCGATTGGATACATACGCGACAACGCACTGCTGCTAGAGCGCGCGGCATACTTACGCAATACATCGATGGTATCGGTGCGCGAAGAGGCAGAGCTGCTCGATTTGAGTCGGACGCAGGTCGGTGGTGCCGAGGCTTGGATGGTGGCGCTGCATTTGGCCTCCGCGGGCCGCGATAGCGACCTTGCAGCTTGGATGTCCATGAACCGCCCGGGGATTTTGGATCCGTCGTATCGGCTGTTTGCGCGTCTTGCAATGCATTGTCTGGGTGAGCCGGCTGCTAGAATTCGAAAGAAGCTCCCGGTGCGCGAGCTGTCGCGGTATTCGCTGCGTGACGACTTTGAGGGCGAAGGCGAGCGTCTGTTCCAGGCCGGCGATGCCGAGGATGTCGATGTGATTGGCCATATCGAGATCCGCATGTTTGGGGCGTTTCGCGCCGAGCGCGACGGGTTTCCCATCACGGATAAGATGTGGCGCCGCAAGAAAGCGGCGACGCTTGCCGAGCGGCTTGCGCTGGGCATGGATGCACTGGTCGACCGCGAGACGCTGGCTATGGAGCTGTGGCCCCACGCCGAGTTCAATAGCGCTCGTAACAATCTGTACTCGACGATATCGCGCCTGCGTTCGGCCTTGGGGCCGACACCGGACGGCAAGTCGTGTGTGCTGATCCAAAACGAGTGCATTGGGCTTAACGGCGATTACGTCAAGACCGACGTGCGGTTGTTTGATCAGATAAGCCGCGAAGTTTTGGGAAATCGCACGGGTGCGCGCGGGCCCCATCTGATCGAGCTGTGCCTTAAGATCGAGCAGCTCTACGCCGGCCCGTTGTATGTTCCCAATGGCTGTAATCCCACCTACTTTTTGCGTATGAGGCGAATTATGGAATCGAAATATATCGACTGCATGATTCGGGGCGCGAATGCCGCCCTAGAAGAAAACGACCTGCAGTCGGCGGTATGGCTGGTGGAGTCGGGGCTGCGGCAAGAGACGGCGCGCGAGGACATGGTGCGTTGCGCTATGCGCGTCTACGGTGCGGCAGGGCGACGACGCGATATCGTCGAGCTGTACAGTGGGCATATGCATCACCTGAGGGAGCAGGTCAATGGCGTGCCCGAGCCCGAGACGCGGCGTCTGTACGAGCGCTTGGTGGAGGGCAGGCTTAGCCGCGTGCTCGTCGAGCGATAAAAAATGAGCGTCCGAATTGCTCGGACGCTCGCTAGCTTGATGTGTGTTGGCTCGCCGGATCGTTGGCGCTTAGACGAGCTTAATCTTCTCGATGTCCTTGCGCGAGGACTCGCGATACAGCGAGAACTTGCGGCCGATAACCTGGACGACCTCGGCATGGCAGCGATCGGCGAGCTCTTCGGCGGCCTCGCGGGCAGAAAGGCTGGAACCATCGAGTACGGAGCACTTAACGAGCTCGTGCTTCTCCAGGTAGGCGACCGTCTGCTCGACGGTGCCCTCGTTGATGTCGGACTTGCCGATGATGATGGCGGGGTTGAGGTGATGGGCCATGCTGCGAAGCTGCTTGACCTGGGCTCCTGTCAGTGCCATGGGTTCTCGCTTTCTATGTTATGGGGCGCCCCGCGATGGGGCCTTAATCTACGTGAGCTGTCCCACGATAGCGCAGGAACGGCGCGGTGTGGGGCGTGTTTACCCAGTTCAAAAAGAATGCGGATGCCGAGCGGGAGAACAGCGCGGGTTACAGACGGACGTGTACGGCGGCCGAAAGCGGTCTATGGACTGCCCGAAGGGACCGGCTCCCATGCAATAAACGCCCACCGAACCTTGCGGACGTGGTCGAGCATGTAGCGTCCCTGCGGTACGCCCTTGGACCCTGGCTCGCCGGCATGGGGATTCTCAATCATATGCTGAGCGACGTAGTCGCGCAGACGGTCGATCTTATCCTCATTACCGTGCTCGAGCATGCGGGAGAAGTCCGCCACTCCTGCCTCAAGGCTATCGAAGGTATCGCGACGAGGCGATTCAAAGTACGTAACCTGCGGCAGGGCACCCATCTGAATGAGGATATTGAAGGCATACACAAAGCCATTACTGCAGGTAACCGAGGCACCGATGGCGTTCATCAGGTGCAGGTCATAGCGCGGGCTGGAGTTGGCGACCATCGTGACAGCACAACGCCGACGAGCCGTTCGATCAAGCTTGGCAAGCGCGCCTTTTAGGTTGGTCGTGGTGACAGAGCGACTGGCAAAGGCAGCATCTACCGCTTTCGCGACCGGTCCAACCAAATCCCAGTCATCATCCCAAGCAAGCTCAAGCGGTGTAATGCGATCCTCGAGCCCATAGTACTCAATGCCAGCATCAAGTGTGCCCAACATAGCAGGGGAAAAGTCAGCAGCAATCACGGGATGCCCAGCCTGAGCAAGCGGAATAGCAATCGACCCAGCCCCACACCCCATATCCAGCACGGATTCGCCAGGCTTTAACGCCAGCAGCTTCATAAAGTCCCGGGCATACGGAGCGGTTTCAAGCGGCCGAAAATGCCGAGCCCTTTTGTCCCACTCAAAAGAGTCATCAGCCCGCCGCCGATTAGCTTGCAGACGCATCCATTCCTGGTTCCAATCTGTGGAAAGCAGCTCAGAGCGAGCATCCCCATCAACCACGGGTCAACCTCCTAGCAACAAAAAAGCGACTCCTCCCAAAAGAAGAGCCGCAACCAGCATATATCAGAAAGAACCGATCCAACGCCAAACCGTCGCATCGACCATGTAGTGCAGGAGCGAAGCAACTGCAACCGGGATAGAACTCAACCGAGGTCCCGTTGTGCGGGAGCCCCGGGGAGGGCAAATATATAAGGTCGATCGCGAGTTCCGCACGAGCCGGAGAGCACTTAATGTGCTCTCCGTGCGAGTCAGGACTGTCCGAGCAGGCGACCTTATATATTTGCCCTCCCCGGGGCTCCTCGCCCGAACCCCTCAGCTAGTTCTTCAGCGAGTTCAGCGGTGCCGGGAAGCGTCCACCACGGTGGGCAAGCACGGTGCAGGCGTTGGGGTTCACCGGCATGATGGGCGCACGGCCGAACAGGCCGCCGTACTCGACGCAGTCACCCACGCCCTTGCCAATGGCGGGAATCACGCGGACGGCCGTGGTCTTGTTGTTGATGACGCCGATAGCCATCTCGTCAGCGATGATGCCGGCGATGGTCTCGACCGGGGTGTCACCGGGGATGGCGATCATGTCCAGGCCAACGGAGCACACGCAGGTCATGGCCTCGAGTTTCTCGAGCGAAAGCGCGCCGGCCTCGACGGCGGCGATCATGCCGGCGTCCTCGGACACGGGGATAAAAGCGCCCGAGAGGCCGCCCACGCTGGAGCTGGCCATGACGCCGCCCTTCTTGACGGCATCGTTGAGCATGGCGAGCGCGCAGGTCGTGCCGGGGCCACCGCAGGTGCCCACGCCGATGATCTCGAGGATGCGTGCGACGGAGTCGCCGATGGCGGGCGTAGGTGCCAGCGACAGGTCGACAATGCCCTTCTCGACACCCAAGCGATGGGCGGCCTCGCGGCTCATGAGCTCGCCGGCGCGGGTGATCTTAAAGGCGGTCTGCTTGATCTTCTCGGCGACCTCCATCATCGATGCGGAATCGGGCAGCGTCTCCAGGGCTGCGGCCATAACGCCGGGGCCCGAGACGCCTACGTTGATGACGGCGTCGGCCTCGCCGCCGCCGTGGACAGCGCCCGCCATGAACGGGGAGTCCTCGACCATGTTGGCAAAGCAGACAAACTTGGAAGCGCCGACGGAGTCCTGGTCGGCCGTGAGCTTAGCGGCGTCGATGATGGTCTGCGCAGCCATGAGCACGGCGTCCATGTTGATGCCGGCGCGCAGGCTGGCGACGTTGACGCTGGAGCAGACGCGACTCGTGGTGGCGAGCGCCTGCGGGATGGACTGGATGACGCGGCGGTCGGCGTCGCCGATGCCCTTCTGGACGAGCGCGGAGAAGCCGCCCAGGTAGTCGATGCCGAGGGTCTCGGCCGCACGGTCGAGGGCATGCGCGATGGGGGTGAGGTCCTCATCCTTGCAGCAAGCGGCGATCTGCGCCACCGGGGTGACGGAGACGCGCTTGTTGACGATGGGGATGCCGTACTCGCGCTCGAGGTTCTCGGCGGTTTCGACCAAGTGCTCAGCCGTGTGCGTCACGTGGTCGTAGATCTTCGTGCACATGCGGTCGAGGTTCTCGTCGCCGCAACCCATGAGCGAAACACCCATGGTGATGGTCCTGATGTCGAGGTTCTGCTCCTCAACCATGCCGCGGGTTTCCGCGATTTCTGCGGGCGTGATCGCCATCCTTGCGCTCCTATCTGCCAAAACGAGCATAGTCTTATCTATTCTAACGTGCCGCACGTGCCAAGTGGCGCATGCGGCACGTTTTGGTGCTCGGTTGTTTCCGTTGTGTTACTGCCCAAAGACCTCTTCGGCGATGCGCGCGCTTTCGGCGGCGTCCTTGGCGTAGTAGTCCGCGCCAATCTGCTTGGCGTATTCGGGGGTGAGTACGGCGCCGCCTACGATGATCTTGACGCCCGGCACCTCGGCATGAAGCAGCTTGATGGTCTCCTCCATGGCGACGACCGTGGTGGTCATAAGCGCCGAGAGACCGACGAGCTTAATGTCGCGCTCCTTGACGGTCTTGAGCACCTCCTGCGGATCGACGTCGCGACCCAGATCAAAGACGGTATAGCCGTAGTTGTCGAGCAGCATCTTGACGATGTTCTTACCGATGTCGTGGATATCGCCCTTGACGGTGGCCACGCAGATCTTGCCCTTGTCGGCAATCTCGCCGGCGGGCATCAGGCGTTTGATGGTATCGAAGCCCACGCGCGCGGCCTCGGCCGAGGCCATGAGCTGCGGCAAGAAGAACTTTCCCTGGTCAAAGAGGACTCCGACCTCATCGAGGGCGGGGATAAAGTGGTTGTTGATGAGGTCCATGGCGTCGTGGTCGGCCAGCAGGCGCTCGGTCTCGGCCGCGATTTCGCCCTTGCGACCCGAGACGACCATGTGGCGGATGGGGTCGTCATCGGCGCTTGCGGTGGCGCTCGCGGCAGGCGCGGCATCGCTCGATGCTGACTGGGCGGCCGCCGGGTTCGCGGCGATCTTATACGGGTCGGTCCAGTCGGCGTAGCGCTCGATGTATCCGGTCGAGCCCTCGTCCTCAACGCTCAGCACGCGATAGCTGTAGACAGTGTCCATAAAGCGCTTGGAACCCGGGTTCATGATGGGGGCGTCCAGACCTGCACCAAAGGCGGCGGCCAAAAAGACCGAGCCCAGCAGCGGGCGCGCGGGCAGGCCAAAGCTGATGTTCGATACGCCGAGTGCGCACTTGACGCCCAGGCGCTCCTTGCACATAGACATGGCGCGCAGGATCTGCTCAGCCTGGCGCTGGTTGGTCGAGGCGGTCATGACCAGACAGTCGATGAGGATGCGGTCCGGGCCAATGCCGTAACGGGCGGCTTCGGCCACGATGCGCTCGGCGATGGCGAAGCGAGCCTCGGCGGTATCCGGGATGCCGCCCTCGTCGAGCGTGAGGCCGACGACGTTGGTGCCGTAGTGGGCGACCAGCGGGAAGATCTCGTCCATGATCTGCTGTTTGCCATTGACCGAGTTGATGATGGGCTTGCCGGCGTAGCGACGCACGGCGGCCTCGACGGCGGCGGGGTCGGTGGAGTCGATCTGCAGCGGCAGCAGCGTGGAACCTTGGAGCTGCTCGGTCGCTTGCTGGATGACCTTGACCTCGTCGATCTCGGGCAGGCCCACGTTGACGTCCAGGATGTCGGCGCCCTGCTCCTGTTGGCTGATGCCCTGGCTCACGACGTAGTCCAGGTCGCCGTCGCGTAGGGCCTGCTGCAGGCGCTTTTTGCCGGTGGGGTTGATGCGCTCGCCGATGACGGCGATCTTGTGGCCGTCGCAGGGGAGGTCCACGACCGTCTGGGCGCTCGTGACCGACATGCTGGGCTTGCGGTGACGCGGGCTGGGCGTGTGGTTGTCGATGAGGGTACGAAGTGCCGCCATGTGCGCCGGCGTGGTTCCGCAGCATCCGCCGACGACGCTCACGCCGTCCTCGATCATGCCGGCGACGGCCTCGGCGTACTCGGGCGCCTGGATATCAAAGACGGTATTGCCGTCATCGTCCACGTGGGGCAGTCCCGCATTGGCCTGCACCATAACGGGCTTGTCGGTAACGGTGAGCATACGCGCAGCGAGTCCTCGGAGCTCGGCCGGGCCCTGGCTGCAGTTGATGCCAAGGACGTCGGCGCCGATGGCGTCGAGAGTGATGGCGGCGACCTCGGGGCTCGTGCCCAAGAAGGTGCGGCCGTCTTCCTCAAAGGTCATGGTGGCAAAGACGGGCAGGTTGGAGTTCTCGCGGCAGGCGAGGACCGCCGCCTTGATCTCGGCCAGGTCGGTCATAGTCTCGATAATAAAGAGGTCGACGTCCGCAGCGACGCCGGCGCGCACCTCCTCGGCAAAGAGGTCGTAGGCCTCGTCAAAGCTGAGGGTGCCCAGGGGGCGCAGCAGGGCGCCGATGGGGCCGATGTCGCCGGCGACGTAGCGGGCGCCGGCCTCGCGGGCGCAGGTGACTGCCGCGGCAAAGACGTCTGCCACGGTGGCGGCGCCGTCGAGCTTGTGGGCGTTGGCGCCAAAGGTGTTGGCGGTGATCACGTCACAGCCGGCCTTGACGTACTGACGCTGGATATCGGTGATGACCTGGGGTTCCTCAAAGTTGAGCAGCTCGGGCAGGGCGCCTGCCTTCATGCCGGCGGCCTGCAACATGGTGCCCATGCCGCCGTCGAACAGCAGGTGTCCCGTGCCCTCGATGGCGGCACGCAGGCGGTCATCCTTAATGCGAAGGTCGTCGATCGTGCGCGTCTTGTATGCAGCGCCATTACGGCGTGCGGCATCAACGGGTGCCGCCAGCGCGGCGCCGTCCAGATCATGAGTGATAAGCGGAGTAAACATCGATGGCTCCTAATGGCTGGAATAGCAGGTGGTGTGGGCGGCGCGGAAGCGGCAGTGCTCGCGCATGCGGCAGATATTGCAGGTGGGGCGGCTCTGGGCGTCGTGGACCTCGCCGTCGAACAGACCGATCACTGCGGTCACGCTCTTGGTGGGCATGAGCAGGCTGGTGGGAGTGACGGTAAGTCCAATGAGGCGCGTGGCGTTGAGTGCATCCACGATTGAGCGCTGTGCCGTGAGCGGGCAGTCGCCATAGCCGGGACTGAAGCGCCAGTTACCGGCGAGTCCGTGTGCAGCGGCCGCAGCCTTGACCTGCTGGTCCATCTGCTCGACGGCGGCTTCCACATAGGCAGAGCATGCGGCGTCGAGCACGGCGCCTTCCAGGGGTTGCTGGGCTCCCGTGGTGCGCAGGCGACGCTCGGCTTCCATGCCGAGGGTACATGCCATGAGCGCGGCAAAGCGGGCGTCCTTAAGGTGGCGATAGATATCACGACCCCGCAGTTCAACATTGGTGCCAACCAAGCGGATGCAGGGCTCGCCCTGCTCGTCGACGCCTGCGGCATCGACGGCAAACACACGGCGCACGCCACGGGGCTCAATGTCCAGTTCCAGACGCTCAACGACAAGCTCAATACGCTGCGACAGTTCGGGCTCAATCTGCTGGCCGCCGTAGCCCAGATACCGCAGCATCTCGGCACGGTCGACACGAGGGCGGTGGGCAGCGTCGATACGGTAAAGCGCCGGCGACGCAAGGTCGGCCGGCACTTCAACAACGGTTGTATCGACGTGCGGTTTTTCCATTACCCCAGGCGCTCCATAATGGTCGCGGCGATTGCAGGACGGTTCATAGTGTACAGGTGCAGACCGTCGGCACCGTGCTCCTTAAGGTCGCAAAGCTGACGAGCAGCATAATCTACACCGGCTGCCTGCAGGCTCTCGGGGTCGTTCTCGTACTTGGCGAGAATCTTGATGACGGGGGAGGGTAGCGATGCGCCGCACATAAAGACCATGCGGCTGATTTGCGACTTGCCCATAAACGGCATGATGCCCGCGGTGATAGGCACGGTGATGCCGGCTTTGTCGGCAAGCTCGCGGAAGCGATAGAAGCACTCGTTATCAAAGAAGAGCTGTGTCACAAAGAAGCTCGCGCCGGCGTCTTGCTTTTGCTTGAGGTGCTCGACCGAGAGGTTGAGATCCTCGCAGGCAATGTGGCCTTCGGGGTAGGCTGCGGCGCCCACGCAAAAGCCGGCGTCGACGAGCTCGGGGATGAGGTCGCGGGCGTAGGCGTAGTCAGAGGCGGGCTTGTCGTCCTCGGTCGCGCCAGCGGGAAGATCACCACGTAGGGCCAGGATGTTTTCAACGCCGGCGGTGCGATACTCGTCGATCTTGGCGGCGATATCGGCGTGCGAGCGGCCCACACAGGTAAGGTGTGCCACCGAGGGTGTATCGAATTCGCTCGTAATCATATGTGCGATGGGGGCGGTGGTGGCGCCGTTGCCCGAGCCGCCGGCAGAGCAGGTGACCGAGACAAAGCTCGGCGAAAGCTTGCACAGATTGCCTGCCACCTCGTGAGCCGTGTCGAGGGTAAGCTCGCCCTTGGGCGGGAACATCTCAAACGAAACGGGTGCGGTGCCCTGGGATGCTGCCTGCTTAAAAACCTCGTCGACGCGCATATCGTGCTCCTTTAGATACGCAATAGTGTGATGTGTTTTAAGGATTCTACAGCACCACTGTGTCACGGTGGAGTTTCACTCGCTATTTGGGGATACCAATCGAAAATGCTTTGCTATCGGCATTTCCTATAACAGAGCGGTCAATCTAGGATGGGGCTATATTGAATGGTATTTGATGCGAAATACCAGTTAATAGAGCCCCATCCCAAATTGACTACCCTTAAACCATGGGGAGAGGTCTGCAATTTATGCAGTTGATTGGCTGTTGAGGGTGGCAACGCCGCCTCGATAGGGTAACCTCATTGATTGGTTTCGCGACAGCAACATAACGGTAATGTCGCGGAAACACGGCGAGTCTAAGCTATGACTCGTTCGTTAGTAATCAACACCGCTTCTCACGCGGTGCCGATACGAAGGGAGTTCCGTATGGCCGAACTTACTGACCGCTTCGGGACCATGGTGTTCTCTGAGGAAGTCATGAAGGACTACCTCCCCAAGGACATTTGGAAGCGCCTTGCTGCAACCCTCGAGGGCGGTGAGCCGCTCGACCTGGATGTGGCCAACGCCGTTGCCCATGCCATGAAGGTCTGGGCCATCTCCAAGGGCGCGACGCACTACGCGCACTGGTTCCAGCCGCTTTCGGGCATTACTTCCGAGAAGCACGACAGCTTCCTGGAGCCCAACCACGACGGCACCGCCATTACCAAGTTTACGGGCAAGAACCTCATCCAGGGCGAGCCCGATGCCTCCAGCTTCCCCAACGGCGGCCTGCGTGCCACCTTCGAGGCCCGTGGCTACACCGCTTGGGATCCCACCAGCCCCGCCTTTATCAAGGACGATGTCCTATGCATCCCCACGGCTTTCTGCTCCTACACGGGTGAGGCCCTGGACAAGAAGACCCCGCTGCTGCGCTCCATGACCGCGCTCTCGCGTGAGTCCAAGCGCGTTTTGGCACTGTTTGGCAAGACCCCCAAGAAGGTCGTTCCTTCCGTGGGCGACGAGCAGGAGTACTTCCTGATCAAGAAGGACGCCTACCGCAAGCGCAAGGACCTGGTCATCACCGGCCGCACCCTCTTTGGTGCTGCTCCCTGCAAGGGCCAGGAGCTCGAGGAGCACTACTTTGGCGCTATCCGCCCCACCGTCTCGGCCTATATGAAGGACCTGGACGATGAACTGTGGGCGCTTGGCATTCCCGCCAAGACCAAGCACAACGAGGTCGCTCCCTGCCAGCATGAGCTCGCACCGGTCTATGGCGAGGTCAACGAGGCCATCGACCAGAATCTGGTCATGATGGAGAAGATGAAGCTCATCGCCTCCCGCCACGACTTGGTCTGCCTGCTGCACGAGAAGCCCTTCGAGGGCATCAATGGTTCGGGCAAGCACAACAACTGGTCGCTTGGCACCGAGTCCGAGAATCTGCTCGATCCGGGCGACACCCCGCTCGACAACCTGCAGTTCATCGTCTTCCTCACCGCGGTGATCGAGGCCGTCGATAACTATCAGGAGCTCCTGCGTGCCTCCGTTGCCTCGGCCGGCAACGACCATCGTCTGGGCGCCAACGAGGCTCCTCCGGCGATTATGTCCATCTTCCTGGGCGACCAGCTTACCGAGGTCGTCGAGAAGATCATCGATGGCAAGGCTTCCGTCCATGCCACGCGCGGCGTGCTCGACCTGGGCGCCGATACCCTGCCCAAGCTGATGCAGGACAACACCGACCGCAACCGCACCTCCCCGTTTGCCTTCACCGGCAACAAGTTCGAGTTCCGTGCCTGCGGCTCCGAGCAGAACGTCTCCGACTCCAACCTGGTGCTCGATGCCGCCGTGGCCAAGTCACTCAAGTCCTTCGCCGACGCACTCGAGGGTACGCCCGAGGATGAGTTCCAGGACGCCGCGCTCGAGTACTGCAAGAAGGTGCTGACCGACCACCAGCGCATCCTCTTCTCCGGCGATGGCTACTCCGACGAGTGGCCCGTCGAGGCCGAGAAGCGCGGCCTTGCCAACAACAAGACCACGGCCGACGCCCTGCCCGCCTTTGTTTCCGATAAGGCCATTGCGCTCTTTGAGGAGACGGGTGTCCTGACCAAGGCCGAGGCCCAGTGCCGCTACGACTGCAAGCTCGAGAAGTACAACAAGCTCATGAACATCGAGGCCACCACGATGGTTCGCGAGGCGCGTCGTACCTATCGCCCGGTCATTACCGCATATGCCACCAAGGTCGCTAAGGGTCTTGAGACTATTCGTGCCGCCGGTGCCGAGGCCGCCATGCAGTGCGAGCAGAACACGCTCAACAAGCTCTGCAACGGTATCACCACCATTAACGACTCCATCAAGGCGCTCGACGCCGTGCATCAGAAGGCCGAGGCCCTCGATGGCCAGGAGCAGGCCAATGTGTATGCACACGAGGTCGTTCCCGCTATGGATACGCTGCGCGCCGCCGTGGACGCCATGGAGGAGATCGTTGCCGCCGACTACTGGCCGGTCCCGACCTACGACGACATCCTGTTCTACGTGTAGAACGTAACTGACATATCGTCACGGTATTGAGCCGGGGTCCGCATCGCGCGGGCCCCGGCTTTTTGTTTGCGAAGGACGCTTTGGAGTCCGTTTTGCCGCCGATTTGCCGGGATTCGCACCCTGTCGGGTTCGAATCCCGGCGTTGGGGTAGAAAAAAGCCCGTCACCGCGGGGGTAACGGGCTTCTCGTTTCAAATGGTGCCCCCAGCGGGATTCGAACCCGCGATATCCACCTTGAAAGGGTGGCGTCCTTGGCCGCTAGACGATGGGGACAGCGGGAAAGAGTATAGCAGACTTTTTTGCCGGCGCGTATATCGTTGGCAAACTGGAAAACCACCACAAAGGTGCCTGTCCCTTTGTGGTGGTGAGGTGCTAGGGGAGCAGCTTCATGGCGGCGTCGTGGGCGGCGTGTTCGTAGGTGTCGTCGAGGGACTTGAGCGGCAGCAGGGCTGTGGCCTGCGCATCGCCGCGGCGCTCGAGGGCGTGGGTAATGAGCCAGTCGGCGAGTTTGGGATTCTTGGGTAGCGCCGGTCCGTGCAGGTACGTGCCGATGACGCCCTTGTAGATCAGGCCCTCAAAGCCGTCTTCGCCGTTGTTGCCGGTGCCCGTGACGACGGACGTTCCGAGTGGCGTGGCATCTGCGTCGAGCAGAGTGCGGCCGCCGTGGTTCTCGAATCCTACAAAGGGCTCGGGTGCCAGGTCGGTCTTGACGGCGACGTTGCCGATCAGTCGGTCGGAGCCGCGTACAGTTTCGGCGGCAATGACGCCCAAGCCCTCGATGCGATCTTCACCCATGTAGTACGAACGGCCGAGCAGCTGATAGCTGCCGCAGATAGCAAGCAACGAGCCGCCGTCCTCAACATAGGCCGCAACCTTGTCTTTTTGAGCGAGCAGCTCGTGCGCCACGGCCAGCTGGTCGCGATCGGAGCCGCCGCCCATCATGACGATATCGGCGTCGGTGAGATCGAGCGCCTCGCCCATGCGGACCTCGTCCACGCGAACGGGGATGCCGCGCCAGGCGCAGCGGCGCTCGAGGGCGATGACATTGCCGCCGTCGCCGTAGAGGTTGAGGGCATCGGGGTACAGATAGACGATGCGCAGGGGGCGCGAAAGCTCGGTCGGCGCGACGCCGACGGGGACGGCACTGCCATCGGCGCACGTTGCAGCGTGGGCGGCAACCGTAGCCGCATCGGTGCCTTTAAGCTCGTCGAGCTCCTTGACCAGCGGCGGAAAGGCCGTGTAGTTGGCGACGGCATAGAAAGTGTCGCCGGCGGCTTCATCCGCAACGGCACCGATCGCCTGCTCGATATTCGAGATAATCGTGGCATCGATGCCGGCGTACTTGAGGCGCACCTGCATGTCGCGCGCGCGCGTGCCGCCGGCAAAGGCGACAAGTCCCGTTGTGTCGGCGATGCGCTCAAAGTCGACATCGTAGATCCACGAGACATCGTGGCCATCGGCATCGTTGTCGTTCAGGAAAAAGGCGCAGAGCCTGCCACCTGCTGTTTTAATGGACTGGATCTGACGATCGAAGCCTACGGGATTTTTGGCCAGATTGGCCTCGACGGTACGGCCGGCGATATTCCAACGGCCCATGCGACCACCTGCTGGCACGTAGGCGTCGAGCGTGGGCTGCAGATGCGCCGCGTCCACGCCCAGCTCGCGCGCCGCAAAGAAGGCGGCGGCAACGTTGTAGACCATGTACAGGCCGTTGTAGCGTGTGGCGATGTGTACGGCAGCCGCGTCGGGCGCAGGCCCAAAGACCAGGTCAAAGACGTAGCCGTCGCAGCCGAGCTCCACGCCCGTCACGCGACGGACAAGCCCGGGGCGGGTCCAGCCGCACGAGGGGCAATGGTATGCGCCAAGCTGGCCGTACTGCACATAGTCGTACTCCAACGGTGCGTTGCACTGTGAGCAAAAACGCGAGTCGCTAATGCGGTCGAACTCAGTGTTGGTGGCGCCGTCGATGCCAAAGGCGATGCTTGCATTGGGAACGCGCGCGGCGATCGCGGCACACAGCGGGTCGTCTGCGTTGTAGATGAGCGTCGTTGCCGGTGAAAGCTCCAGCGCGTGGGCGATGACGTCTTGGGTATGGTCGATCTCGCCGTAACGGTCCAGCTGGTCGCGGAACAGGTTGAGCAGCACAAAGTACGTCGGCTTGAGCTTGGGCAGGACGCGCACCGTGTAGAGCTCGTCGCACTCAAAGACGCCTACGCGCTTGCTGCTGGCGGTTCGCTTAAGGTTGCCGCGCGCCTCGAGCAACGCGCCCACCACGCCCGGCTCCATGTTGTTGCCAGCGCGGTTGCATACCACGGTGGCGCCGCTGACGGCAACGGCGTCGGCGATGAGGTTGGAGGTGGTGGTCTTACCGTTGGTGCCGGTGATCACCACGCTGCGGTCGACAAGGCCCGCGAGGTCGCTTAGCAGCTCGGGGTCGATCTTCATGGCGATGCGGCCGGGGAGTACGCCGCCCTGGCGCTTAAGGATGGAGCGCAGCCCCCAGCGGGCGATATCGCTCGAGGTGCAGGCGAGAGATGAGCGGAAGTTCATGAAGCCGTTCCTAACGTGAATGACATGGTCGTGGCGTTTGCGCCGTTAAAAACCGTAACGGCGCGCAAATTCCTGGGCAAGCTGCGATACGTCTTCGCAAGCGTTGGCCCAGGGAGCAAAGTCGGGAGTATCCGAGATGATGCCGTCGGCCTCCCAAACTGCCTGATGCGAAAGGTCCCAGGGGTCGTGCGGTTCGGGCCGGCAGGGAAGGTACGGCGTCTGATACATGGGGTTCAGCAAAAAGAACGCGCCGCCCTCGCAGCGGTTGGCAAACTCGCGCAGCGCGCGTGTCGCCGGGCGCATCTTGTTCGTTTTGAACAGCAGGATCGTGCGGGCGAGTAGGTACCAGGGGGAGTTCTCGAGGGCATCGGCCCCCATCTGCTCCTCGAGCTGGTGGGCCAGGGCAAAAAAGCCGTCCTCGTCTTCCAGGCGAGCGAGGGCGAGCAACACGGTGCCGGCGGCCCGGGTGGGATAGCCCTCCGCCTTAAGAACACGGCGAGAGTAGTTGGCGGCGGCGCGGTAACGAGCGCTCGCCATGCACAGCTGCGAGATGGCCTCGAGCGTGTGAAGCCAGCCGATAAGCGCCGGCTCGCTCACGGTAAGGTCTGCTGCGGTGACACCGTCGGCCAAAACATTATTGGCCCAGTAGTGCGGGGCCTCCATATCAAACCCGGGCACGCTCTGTTGCAGGTAGTCGGCCGTGCTCGCCTCGAGCTTCATCAAGTCGCCCAGGCAGGCATCGACGGGCGTGTCGGCCAGGATGATGGCGAGCAGCTGGGCATCGAGGACATGCGCATCGACGCGAACAATCTTGAGCAGCTCATCGCGCATGTCGTCGAACAGGCGGTTGCGCGTCTGCTCAAACTCCTCGTCGCTGCCCATGTCCTCGATGCGGCGAAGCTCGTCAAGCAAATGACGATGAACGCCGGCATAGGACAGCAGCGCTTGGGCATGCTCGGTCTGCGCATACTTGTGAGGGTTTGCGCTGATGTCGTTATGGACAAGCTCGCGTGCTGCATCGGTGAGTTCGGGGTGCGATGCCAGATAGGTGCGCTCCAGATAGGCGGGGATGTAGACGCTCGGATCCATTAGAGGTCTCCTCCCTTAAACGGCAATCCCTGTTCGGCCGCGCGCAGGATTCGTTCGTCGATCTGGGAGCGCACGATGTCGTTGGTGGCGACCCAGGCGGCAAAGCTGGCGTTGTCGGGCGCGCCTAGGCCCTCCTGCAGCACCGGCGTCGCCTCGGACAGGGCAAGGACAAGCTCATCGGTGGAGCCCGGACCTACGTTGACGCGGGCATAGACGCCATCGGGAAACTCGGTTTGGAAGTAGAGCGCCTCGGCCGCGTGCGGACACGAGCGCGCAAGGATGCGCAGGTAGTGCTCGGCGCCCTCGTAATCCAGCTCGCGCCAAGCAGCGCTCATCAGCGCGATGAGCGTCCACGGGTCCAGGTCGCGCTCTGCGTCCTTGGGACGGCGGCGCAGCGGCGTGTTGGCAAGATAGGGTACGGAGTGGGCAGAACGAAATCGCTTGAGCTCCTCGGCAGGGTATTCAAGCTTTGCCATGGCAAGCATCGCAGTATGGCGGACGCCGGCGGGGTCGTTGGGCGCAAAGTCCAGGCTGCGATTCGCGGCATCCAGCGACATGCGGTAGCGGCCGCTAATGAGCGCGCGCGATGCCAAGGCGGCAAGCCAGCGCAGGTAGGGACGGCGGGTCAGGTCGCCTGCGGCCTCACGCTCGTAGGGGTCCTGCGCCGAGGCAATCTTGAGCGCCAGATCGTGCTCCACCTCGTCGCACTTGGACACCAGATACTGTACGTATTCCTCGTTGGATTCGGCGGTGAGCGCCGTCAGCATGCGCTGGGCATCCCAGTTTGCCGGATCGAGCGCGGCTGCCTCGCGGAGCATGTTCTCGGCAGCGGCCTCTTCTTGCTCTGCCTGGGCGTCGTCGGGGATAAAGGGGATGCGGTAGTCGACAGCCTCGACGACCTTGGCGATCAGATGCCCAGCTCGGTCGCGGTCGTGCACGATGAGCGGCGCGGGGTTGCGGGTGAATTGCTCCATTAGACGCTCGACGGCGGGGCCGTCAGTGAGCGGGATATTGTCGCGGCGCAAGGCCTCAAGAACGAGGCGATGGCAATCCTCTTGAATGGGATCGAATGCCATGGGGCCTCCTTTGCTGCAGTTAGGGTTCAAATATCTTTATATAAGGTTCTAGTTTACCCGCATGTGGCACACCGGGGGTGCCGCACTTGGACTTGCACCTTTGCACCACGAAGACGGATGTCGCACAAATGTCGGCACCTTGGACGACCGAGTGGTATCACAGTGCCGTAAACGGTCGATTTTTGGCGGCGAACGGGGCACATTTTGGAGGGGCACAGCCCTGTCCGGGATATGTGGTCAACCCTGATAAAACGTTTGCCCAGCTTGGGAGTATGAATGTCCCACAAGGGTCTTCAGGGATAGAAAAAACGTTTCATCATTGTTGGCTTTAGGTGAATAACTGACCAACCAGAACGGTAAAATAGTGTTTGTCTGAGCGTTGAGACGTTCAGACATCGCGCATTGTCATCGCCGGCAACGCGCAAAACGGTCCTAACGGAGCCAATCGGGTGCTCCGTTATATACGCAAGTCTAAGAGGGGCTTGTTTAGGAGGCACAGTATGGGACGTTTTACCAATCCTCGCGATCTGTACTTTGGTGAGGGCGCTCGCCACGAGGTGAAGAACCTCAAGGGCAAGAAGGCCATCATCGTTTCTGGCGGCAGCTCTATGCGCCGCGGCGGGTTCCTGCAGGACGTTGAGGCCGACCTTAAGGAAGGCGGTTTCGAGGTCAAGCTGTTCGAGGGCGTCGAGTCCGACCCGTCCATCGAGACGGTCATGAAGGGCGCCGAGGCCATGCGCGAGTTCGAGCCCGACTGGATTATCGCCATCGGCGGCGGCTCGCCCATCGATGCCGCTAAGGCCATGTGGGTCTTCTACGAGTATCCCGAGGAGTCCTTCGATAACATCATCCAGCCGTTCAGCTTCCCCGAGCTGCGTCAGAAGGCTCACTTCTGCGCCATTTCCTCCACCTCCGGTACCGCTACCGAGGTTACTGCCTTCTCCGTCATTACCGACTACGCCAAGGGCATCAAGTACCCGCTGGCCGACTTCAACATCACCCCTGATGTCGCCATCGTCGACCCCGAGCTCACCTACACCATGCCCGCCAAGCTGTGCGCTCATACCGGCATGGACGCTCTGACCCACTGCATGGAGGCCTACGTTTCCACCTGCGCCTCTATGTTCACCGACGCCAACGCCCTGCACGGCATCCGCGAGATCGTCGAGTGGCTGCCCAAGTCCTATGCTGGCGACCATGAGGCCCGTCAGCACATGCACGAGGCCCAGTGCATCGCCGGTATCGCCTTCTCCTCGGGCCTGCTCGGCATCGTTCACTCCATGGCTCACAAGACCGGTGCAGCCTTTGAGAACGGTCACATCATCCACGGTGCTGCTAACGCCATGTACCTGGGCAAGGTCATCCAGTGGAACTCCAAGGACCCGCGTGCTGCCGAGCGTTATGCATACGTGGCCAAGGAGATCCTGCACCTTCCCGGCGAGACCAACGAGGAGCTCATCGCTGCGCTCGTCCAGAAGATTCGCGACCTCAACGACCAGCTCAACATTCCGCAGTCCATCAAGGATTACGCGAATGGTGGCGTGAAGGTCGACGCCGAGAACCCGCAGATGGTTTCCGAGGAGGAGTTCCTCGCCAAGCTGCCCGAGATCGCCGCGAACGCCGAGCAGGACGCTTGCACGCCCGAGAACCCGCGTGAGACCAAGGCTGCCGACTTCGAGAAGATTCTCAAGGCCTGCTACTACGACACCGACATCGATTTCTAATCGACTCTCGCTGTCTTGCAAGGGGTCTCGTGCTCTATGCACGAGGCCCCTTTTTGCTATGGTGCAAAGGGGTCAGGTTGCTTTGCACCAATCGTTGTTTGATGAAGGGCGGATTCTCGTATGGCGCTTCCCATGGTTTATGGCGGTCCTGGCCGGTATGTTCAGGGGCCGGGCGAACTTTCGCGTCAGGGCAGGTATTTGTCATGGTTGGGCTGCGCTGCCTATGTCTTGTTTGACCAGGGCACCGAGGATCGGCTGTGCAAGCAGATCGTCGATGGATTTCTGGACGAAGACCTAAGCGAGCCATTCTTTAAGATCTATAACGGTCCGTGTACGGAAGAAGCCGTTGTAAAAATGGCTAAGGAAGCCCAGGCCGAGTATTGCGACATGGTGGTGGGTATTGGCGGCGGCAAGATGCTGGATATCGCCAAGGCCGTTGCGTTTTATGCCGAGTTGCCGTTGTGCGTATGCCCCACGGCGGCTTCGATGGACGGTCCGTGCAGTGCGATTTCGGTGCTGTATCACGAGGATGGGTCGTTCGACCGCTACCTGATGCTCGAGAAGAATCCAGACCTGGTCGTGGTCGATACCAACGTGGTCTCGGCGGCTCCGCTGCGTATGACGGTCGCTGGTATGGGCGATGCGCTGGCAACGTATTTCGAGGCGCGTTCGTGCGCCGCGGCGCACGGCGCTAACGAGCACGGTGGCGCGCCGGGACACTTGGCCTTGGTTGCGGCTCGTGCCTGCTATGACACACTCATGGAGTGCGGCGTCGCTGCCAAGCGCGATCTCAAAAAGGGCCGTACATCGCCAGCGGTTGAGCGCCTGATCGAGTGCAGTATTCTGCTCTCGGGTGTTGGCTTTGAGAGTGGTGGCCTAGCGCTTGCCCATGCCATAGCCAACGGCCTGACGATTCTGCCCGAGTGCAAGGCCATGCATGGTGAGGCCGTGGCATTTGGCCTGGTGGTGCAGCTGCGCCTGGAGCGTGCGCCCGAGCTTAATCAGGTGCTCGAGTTTTGCCAGCGCGTCGGTCTGCCGACGACGCTCGAGGAGCTGGGCCTTGACGAGATTTCCGATGCCGACCTGATGAGCGTTGCAGATGCGGCCTTTAGAAACGAACGCAATATGGCTAACGAACAGGCCAAGGTGACCAGACAAAAGCTCGTGCAGCTCATGCGCGAGGCATAGCTAGGCGCTTGATCGACCTTGTGCAATCGAGGCGGCGATAGGCATAGGCTATTTGCCTCAAAGGTGCTCCGCGTGTAATTTGCCCGAGTCGTGGGCCGATGGCGTATCATTATCTCTTGCTTGTTTGCACTGCTCAGGGAGGGGCCGCGCATGGCGCAGGAACACGATCTGTTTGATGACATTATCGAGATCAGCAAGGGTTTCGACTTTCTTAAAAACCCGCTTGGCGGCGTGACCGATGCACTCGATCCATCGGCGCCGCAGTGGAATCCTGCCGACTACAAGGAGCGCCCGCGCGGCAACACCATTCCGTGCCTGACCTGCAAAAACGAAAAGAGCGGTTGCACCGCGTGCATGGACGTGTGCCCGGTCAACGCTATCGAGGTCGAGGAAGACGCCATCGAGATCCTCGACTCCTGTCGCAAGTGCGGCCTGTGCGCCGCTGCCTGTCCGACCGAGGCGATCATCTCGCCGCGCCTGGCGCCCAAAAACCTGTATGACGATATCGTCTCTGCTGCTACGAGCCACGAGACCGCCTACGTCACCTGCACGCGCGCCCTCAAGCGCATGCCGCGCGAGAACGAGGTCGTCGTCGCCTGCGTGGGCGATATTACTGCCGAGACCTGGTTCTCGGTGCTGGCCGACTATCCCAACGTGAGCGTCTACCTGCCGTTGGGCGTGTGCGATAAATGCCGCAACACCGGCGGTGAGGACATTCTGGGCGAGGCGATTGCGAAGGCCGAGGAGTGGTCTGGCACGGGTATGGGTCTGGAGGTCGACCCCAAGAGCCTCAAGTGCCATAAGCTTCGCGAGTACGAGCGCAAGGAGTACATGGAAAAGATCGCCCGCACGACGGGCCTGACAGTGACCAAGCTCAACCCGGCGACGGCGGCGCTGGCTTCGGTGACGCAAAAGCTCAAGGTCCATCGCCATCAGATTACCCAGCTGGAGCGCACGCTCAACACCATGTGCGGCACCACGACGACCAAGCGTCGCCGTTCGCTCACGCACGGGCGGCAGCTGGTGCTCTCGACGCTGCAGAACCATCCCGAGCTTGCCCAGAACATGCAGGTGAGCACGCCGGAGTGCGATTTTGACAAGTGCACGTCGTGCGGCGAGTGCGTCAACGTGTGCCCCACGTTTGCCTGCGATTTGGTGGGAAGCGGTCGCTTTGCGTTGGAGTCCACGTATTGTTTAGGCTGCGGGGCCTGTGCCAAGGTTTGTCCCGAACATGCGCTCAAGCTGGTCGAGCACGATGCGTCCAATCTGGTCGTTGTCGACCCCGAGGCCGAGGAAAAGGCCGCTCAGAAGGCCAAGGCCCACGAAGAGGCCCAGAAGGCCAAGGCCGAGGCAAAGGCCAAGCTTGACAAGATGCTCGATCAGGTGGAGAAGCTCGCGGACTAGTCAGCGAGCTCTATCTCTGCTTCATTTGCGCCGCCGCGGTGTCCGGATTCGCCCGGATGCTGCGGCGGCGCTATACTTATGCAGTTTGAAGTACCTGTATCAAAAGGAGCTGTCGTGTCCCTTTCCATCGGTATCGTGGGCCTGCCCAACGTGGGCAAGTCGACGCTGTTCACCGCGCTTACCAAAAAGACCGGCCTTGCCGCCAACTACCCGTTTGCCACGATCGACCCCAACGTGGGTATCGTCGACGTGCCCGATAGCCGCTTGCAAAAGCTTGCCGACATCGTTAACCCGGGTCGTATTGTGCCGGCGACGGTCGAGTTCGTCGACATCGCAGGTCTGGTGAAGGGCGCTAACGAGGGCGAGGGCCTGGGCAACCAGTTCCTGGCCAACATTCGCGAGACCGACGCCATCTGCGAGGTCGTGCGCTACTTTAAGGATCCCAATGTCATGCGCGAGGTTGGTCGCACGGGCGAGTTCGTCGACCCCGCCGGCGATGCCGATACCATTATGACCGAGCTTATCCTGGCCGACATGGGAACGCTCGAGAAGCAGCTGCCCAAGCTCGAGAAGGAGGCCAAGCGCGACAAGGAGCTCATGCCCAAGTTTGAGGTTGCCAAGCGCCTGCTCGCTTGGCTCAACGAGGGCAAGCGAGCCGCGTCCATGGAGATGACTGACGAGGAACGTGCCGCTGCCAAGGGTCTGTTCCTGCTCACCATGAAGCCCATCTTGTATGTGGCCAACGTGGACGAGGACATGCTCAACGACGACCTGGCGCCCATCGATGGCGTTAAGCCGCTGCCCATTTGCGCCAAGATCGAGGCCGAGCTTTCTGAGCTCGATCCCGAGGATGCCGCCGACTACCTGGAGAGCCTGGGCCTGGAGCAGCCTGGTCTTGACGTGCTCGCTCAGGCTGCCTACAAACTGCTCGGTCTGCAGTCGTTTTTTACGGCTGGCGAGATGGAGGTCAAGGCCTGGACGGTGCGTCAGGGTGCGACTGCTCCGCAGGCAGCCGGTGTCATCCACACCGACTTTGAGCGCGGCTTTATTAAGGCCGAGGTCATTGGCTACGACGACTACATCGAGCTCGGCGGCGAGCAGGGCGCCAAGGCTGCCGGCAAGCTGCGCATCGAGGGCAAAGAGTACATCATGGCCGACGGCGACGTCGTGCACTTCCGCTTTAACGTGTAAGGACGACGCATATGTTTAAATACGGCAAAAAAGCCGGCTACATGGGCATCGCGCTGCTGGTGCTTGCGGTGCTTCCGCTGGTGGTCGCAGCGTGTGTTATCCCCAACATTGGCCCCGAGGTGGCAACGAAGTTTAATGCCGCCGGTGAGGTGATGCGCTGGGGCAAGAGTTACGAGCTGTTGGCGCTTCCGGTGCTCAACCTGCTGCTGAGCGTGGCGACGTACTTTACGGCGGGACGTCAAGCTAAAAACAATGATGACTCCGCCGCCATGGCGCGCATCGTGTGCGAACGCTACCTGCGCAACGGTTGCATCACGGGTGTGTTCCTCAACGTGATCAACGTTTACTTTATGTACTCGGCGATTACCGGAACGGGCTTTGGCTTTGGTTTCTAGCTTGTCCTTTTAGGCAACGAGCCTACAAGCAAATTCGATGGCTGCTGCGAGGCCGCCGCTCGATCGTGGTTTAAAGACCATGTCGGCGGCGGCCTCGTTTTCGTATCCGGCACCGCGAAGGGCGAGCGCGATACCGGCTTCCAAGAGAAGGGGCAGGCCGCGTTGGCTGGTTGCAATTACGGCAGCCTGATTGAGCGAGCAACTGTGCGTCTGGCAGTGGATGGCAAGTTCGCCTTGCGCCGGGCAAGGGACCAGAACAGCGGCGACGCGACTTGATAGCAATGCAAATGCCGTGCGCTCATCGGGCGAAAGGCATGCAGCTTCAACGATGACGAGCTTGGGCGGCGCGCTGTTTGTGCGAAGCGTGGCTCGGTACATGCGGACCGAAGAACCCGACATAGAAAACTCCTGTGTATTCGGCAAAACGTAAACTATAGTTTACGTTTATGTTCGGCTCCATTTCAAACTCGGCTGCATGGACGAACGTGCGAAACAGATTCTTGGCAGGCGGGTCGAAGAGACACGCAGGGACCTTGGTATCTCCAAGGTTGATTTTTGTGTGGCAACAGGAATCAGCCGACCCTACCTCGACCGAATCGAAGATGGAACGGCAAATTTCACGCTCAAGGTTCTATTTAAGATCGCACCCGCACTCGGTATGACGGTGTCAGAGCTTCTTGAGGGTATCGAATAGGGGATACCCGCCGACAGCTGAATTACGCCATCGGGATACGGTCGTGGTTGACTTGGCTGTAGAACAGGCGCTGAATTTCTGACGCATCACGTGACTGGCCGAGTGCCCACATGGTCTTGGCCACGAGCGTCTCGGTGGTCATGTCGTCGCCGCGCAGAATGCCCGGATGATCGGCGTAAGCACGGCCGACCTCATAAACGCCCAGATCGAGGCCCTCTTCGGGGACCTGCGTGGTCATAACGACGGTGCGGCCCGAATCGACCCAGCGGAAAATTGCTTCTTGGAACGACTCGCCCGACTCACCAAACTCGGGGATACCGCCAATGCCAAAGGTCTCCAAAATCACGGCGTCGTAGCTATCGGCAAGGGCGTCGAGGATGCCCGGGTTTACGCCGGGCGTAAGCTTGAGTACAAATACGCGCGGGTCGATGCTGTCGTAGAAACGCACCGGGTTTTCGCCCTGATGCGTGCCGTGAAGCCCGTTGCGCACGATGCGGTCGTTGCGGATATAGGCGATGGGCGGATAGTTGACGCTAATGAACGCGTTAAAGCTCATGGTGCGCTGTTTGCGGGCGCGCGTGCCGGCAATGGCGACGCCGCCAAACACGATTGAGACGTCGTGCGAGTGTTCGTCGAGCGCATAGAGCAGGCTCTGGTACAGGTTGAGCTTGGCGTCGGTAAAGGGGTTGCCCATGGGCTTTTGCGAGCCGGTGAGCACGATGGGCTTGGGGCTGTCCTGAATCAGGTAGGAAAGCGCTGCCGCGGTGTAGCTCATGGTGTCAGTGCCGTGCAGAATCACGAAGCCGTCGTGGTCGGCATAACCCTCGACGATGACGTCGCGGATACGCATCCAGTCGCTCGGGCGCATGTTGGTGCTGTCGATGTTCATGGGCTGCACGACGTCGAGCTCGCAGAGCCCCGAGATCTCGGGGACGCTCTGGGCGAGCTCCTCACCGGTCAGGGCGGGGGAGAGGCCGTTGCCGTCCTCGGTCGATGCGATGGTGCCGCCCGTGGCGATGAGAAGGATGCGCTTCATGCTGGTATTCCTATCGTATTTGCCGCCGCAGAGGCGGAGTCGTTCGGCAGTATTGTGGCACAGGGCGTCCAATGTTCAAACGTATTACATCATCTGTAACGTTTGAAAACACTTCAATTGCCGTCAAATAGGGGCCCAGGTCGTGCGTTTGCCGTGCGCTGATGGCCGCGAGGGGCGAGAAACCCCATATAACGTGTACACTATGGAGGTTATTTTCGTTCATTCACGCGGGTGGGCACCGGCTCCCCGCCAACAAGAGGGGGAACCATGGATCAAAAGGCTTCCGCAAAGGTCCTCGTACTCGACTTTGGTGCGCAGTACGGTCAGCTCATTGCCCGTCGCGTCCGCGACCTCAACGTGTATTCCGAGATCGTCCCCTGCGACATCTCGGCCGACGAGATTCGCGAGATGAACGCCTCTGCGCTCATCCTTTCCGGCGGCCCGGCCTCTGTGTATGCCGAGGACGCTCCGTCTATCGACCCCGCCATCTTTGACCTGGGCCTTCCCGTCCTGGGCTTTTGCTACGGCCATCAGATCACGGCCGTGACGCTCGGCGGCAAGGTCGGCCACTCCGAGGTGGGCGAGTACGGCCGCGCCACCATCACGCGCACGGCCGGCGCCAAGCTCTTTAACTCCACGCCCATGGAGCAGACCGTGTGGATGAGCCATCGCGACGCCGTTTCCGAGGTGCCCGAGGGCTTTACCGTTACCGCCAGCACCGACGTGTGCCCGGTTGCTGCCATGGAGTGCCCCGAGCGCAAGATCTTCACCACGCAGTTCCACCCCGAGGTCAAGCACTCCGAGTATGGTCAGCAGCTGCTGAGCAACTTCCTGTTTGAGATCTGCGGCCTGGAGCCCAACTGGAGCATGGACAACCTGGTCGAGACCATGACGGCCGAGTTCCGCGAGAAGGTCGGCAACGACCGCGTGATTCTGGCCCTGTCCGGCGGCGTCGACTCCTCCGTCGTGGCTGCGCTGGGTGCTCGTGCCGTAGGTAAGCAGATGACCTGCGTGTTCATCAACCACGGTCTGCTTCGTAAGGGCGAGCCCGAGCAGGTGGAGGAGGTCTTCACCAAGCAGTTTGACGTCGACTTTATCCACGTCCACGCCGAGGACCGTTATGCCGAGCTTCTGGCCGGCGTGACCGAGCCCGAGGAGAAGCGCCGCATCATCGGTACGCAGTTCTGGAAAGAGTTCTTCGCCGTGGCGCAGCAGCTCGAGACCGATGGCAAGCCGGTCAAGTATCTGGCTCAGGGCACCATCTACCCCGACATCATCGAGTCCGGCGCTCGCAAGACGGGCGGCAAGACGGCCACCATCAAGAGCCATCACAACCTGATCCCGTTCCCCGAGGGCGTGCACTTCGACCTTATTGAGCCGCTCGACCACTTCTTTAAGGACGAGGTCCGCGCACTTGGTCTGGCGCTGGGCCTGCCGGGCCACATCGTGTTCCGCCAGCCTTTCCCGGGCCCGGGTCTTGCCATCCGCATCATTGGTGCGGTCGACAAGGAGAAACTCGAAATCCTCAAGAACGCCGACGCCATCGTGCGCGAGGAGCTCGACGCCTACAACCAGCGTCTGTTTGAGCAGACCGGCGAGCGCAACTCCGAGCACAGCTGCTGGCAGTACTTTGCGGTCCTGCCCGACATTAAGTCCGTCGGTGTTATGGGCGACGAGCGCACCTACCAGCGCCCGATCATCCTGCGTGCCGTTGAGTCCAGCGATGCCATGACCGCCGACTGGGCCAAGCTGCCCTACGACGTGCTTGCCCGCATCTCCGGCCGCATCGTTGCCGAGGTCCCCGGCGCCAACCGCGTCTGCTACGACATCACGTCCAAGCCGCCCGCGACCATCGAGTGGGAGTAAACGATATTCGTTGATTTCAAGCCTCTGACCTGCGAAAACAGGTCGGGGGCTTCTTATTTTGCAACCTCTGTGCAACCTTTGCGGTTTCGCGCCCCGTGAACAGGGGACGTAGCACTGTTCACGTCTGGGCCCATGTCGGCACCGATCAATGCCCGCGCTGCTTCTGCTTCAGCTTCCGCTGCTCGAAGCACGTCGCCCGGGATTCCTCGCCAGAGGAGAACTGACCGTTCCTTGCGAAACCGCGAGACCAGCTATATCCGCTTGTTGCGGGCTTGCTTGAGCCAGTTCCTCTTGAAAGAGCCTATACCTCCGAAGAGCTTGTTGTACGTCTCACCGTTCTCCTTGGCCTCGTACTTGACCAAGGCAAGTTCGATAGTGTAGAGGTAATCCGCCACTTGCTCGAGGCGGTAGTCGGTCATCGAGGTCTTGCGGCGTCGGACGACCCCTTTTGAGAGGACCTTGCCCACCGAGTCGTCTCGCCCGCGGAACAGAAGGAGCGCATCCTCTCGACCTTCAGCGACCTGTGCTGCGAGATGGAGGGCTGCACCATCGTGCAGGGCCCTTTCCAAAGCGAAGTGTCGAGCCGAAGTGTTGAGCGTCGGCCCTGAATGTTCAATGACCGTTGTTTTCTGCCCCTCAAGTGGTGGACTTTTCCTCGGAGCTGTTGATTCCCCCACGCGCCCCCTTCCGTTCTCTGTTCTCCCCTTATACTCCTTGTACGAGGAGGTAAGAAGTCATGGACAAGACCGCACAGGACAGCTTGGCAAAGAAACCCGTCGACATGAGGGACAGGATTCTCGAGCATCTCGAGGCCCTCACCTCTGCCGTCTCGCTCGACGACCTTGCCCGTCTGTCCACCTCCGACATCGCCGAGACGCTCATCATCTCCAGGAGCCTGGCGAGCCAGTACCTCAACGACCTTGTTCGCGCCGGCCTTGTGGTTAAGGTGGCGGGCAGGCCTGTCCGTTTTTTTCATCGCCGCGCGTTCCAGAAGCGTTTTCAGGTAAAGCTCTCTGCAAGCGAGTACGCCTCGCTCGCCGACCTCATCCAGGCGACGGGAATCGCCGATCATCGCGACTTCGCGCGTGCCGTGGGCTTTGACCTGAGCCTCAGCTCCGTTGTCGAGCAGTGCAAGGCTGCGGTTCAGTACCCTCCGTTTGGCCTGCCCATCCTCTTGAGCGGCGGCGTGGGTGTCGGTAAGTCTTTCCTTTCTCGCCTTGTGTACGAGTACGGCAAGAACCAGGGCTTGCTGTCCCGCGACTCCTCCTATGTGCGCATCGACTGCGCCGGGGTCCCGGATGCCGCCTCGTTCAACGGGCTTCTTGACGAGTCGATCGCGAAATCGCGCGGGGTGTGGTTTTTGTCAACGGCATCGAGGCACTCTCTCCCTCTGCGATGGAGCACTGCCTTGCGACGGCCCTCGGGCTCGATGCCTCCCAGGATGCGCCGCGCGCTCGCCTCGTTCTTTCGACGACGCTTTCCGCCGATGACCTGAAGGTTTCCTCGGCCTACAGCAAAATGCCCATCTGTGCCCGCGTCCCCTCACTCAAGGAGCGGACCCCCGAGGAGCGCGAGGATCTCATCTTGAGCTTCCTGCGCAGCGAGGGGTGCCGAATCGGTTCTGATGTGAAGATCAGCCGCGGCGCATACCGTTGCCTCGTGAACGCGGACTTTTCCGATAACATCGCCGGCTTGCGCGCCTGCGTGACGAACTGCTGCGCCAAAGCGTTCCTCAATCGCGAGGGCGACTACGTCGTCGTTCGCCCGTATCTTCTTCCCAGCGGGCTCCTCTCCTCCGCGCAGATCGATCAACAGCCCGACGATGGCGTTCTGATCGACGCGTCCCTGGATGCCGCCGAGGGCACAGGGCCGGTCGAGCAGGCGCTCGATGCCCTGTGCTCCCTCGATGAGCGATTCTGCGCCGGGGAGCTCTCTGTCTCCGAGCTCGTCTCGCAAGCTGTCTCCGCTGTGCGCGGCGTTGAGGATCACTTGATCTTCGACCACGGCGTCGCCTCCTCGAGGTCGCGCGCCTTCGAGCGCGTCGTGGGCGCGGTCCTTGCCGACGCAGGCTCTTCTTATGGCATCGAGCTTTCGAGGAAGGTCGCTTTTCTACTGGCCCAGGAGATTTGCCTGCAGTTGTGGCCGGGTATCGGCCTGGCTAAGCGAAAGTCTGCCTGTGCGGAGCAAATCTCCCATCTCCTCGGTGCCGTGACCTCCGAATTGCCGTTTGCCTCGAGTGTCTCCGATCAGGTCGCCGCAGACGTGGAAGGGGCGCTGGGAATCTCGCTCGATCACTTCACGAAGACGCTTCTGACGCTGTGCGTCGCATCGGAGTCTCGCGATGCGAAGGCCCTTCGGACGCTCTGCGTCATCTTGTCCCACGGCTACTCAACGGCGACGAGCATCGCCGACGCGGCGAACCGTATGCTCGGCATGCATGTGTACGAGGCTGTCGACATGCCCTACGACCAGCAGCTGAAGGACATCGTCGGTCCGCTCCAGCACCTCGTCGACCGCCATTCCTACTGCACCGGGGTCGTGTTCCTCGTCGACATGGGCTCCTTGGAGGAGGCCTATAAGGCCCTCGAGAACGTTACCGACTCCACTATCGGCGTGGTGAACAACGTCTCTACCGGTCTTGCGCTCGAGATCGGGGTCGGGCTGCTCGGCGGCAAGTCCATCGCCGAGGTTCTTGGCGATGCGACCGCCGCGTGCGTGACGCACTGCAAGGTGATCGAGCGCGTCAACCGTGAGGACGCCATCGTCTTCTGCTCCGAGTCCGGGGTCGACGCCGCGGAGAGGATACGCCAGCTCGTCTCGCAGAGCCTCCCGCGCACCATAGGCGCGCGCCTGCTCACGAGGCCCTTCAAGCAGCTCGTCGC
Source organism: Collinsella aerofaciens (assembly GCF_040926185.1). Lineage (GTDB taxonomy): Bacteria > Actinomycetota > Coriobacteriia > Coriobacteriales > Coriobacteriaceae > Collinsella > Collinsella aerofaciens_BC. Next base: position 9,709 of record NZ_JBCOIQ010000018.1, on the reverse strand, counting down.
GAACGGGTCGAACGACGCCGTTTTCTCCGAGCACCGCGTCTGCGCCGTCATCGGCACGGGAGACCCCGGGGTCGCCTCCATCCCCTTCGTCGCCCTCGAGGACATCATGTCGACGGCGTCCGCCTCTAAGGTCGATGCCGTGTTCGGCAGGTGGCTTGACGCTTCCGAGCTCTCTTCTTTCCACGAGAAGCTGCTCTCGAACATGACGCTGCAGAACGTCATCCGCTCCATCACCATCCTCGACCCGGAGCGGCTATTCCACGAGATCGAGAGCGCCGTGCACGAGCTTCAGCGCAGGACAGGCGAGAAGATCGGCAGCAACGCCATCATTGGGCTCTACGTCCACCTCTGCTGTCTCGTCGAGCGCCTTGTTACCAGAAACCCCATTGAGACCTACGTTGGCCAGGACCGCTTCGAGGAGGAGCGTGCCGATTTCATCGAGTCCTTCAGGCAGAGCTTCTCGAGTATCTCGACGCGCTATCGCGTAGAGGTTCCCGTAAGCGAGATCGCATATGTCTTCGACTACATAAGCGTGAGCGCCGCCCCGGCGCGAGAAGAGCGCCTCGGCTCCTCGGACCTCCTGCTCGACGAGTGACCTTCCCCGCGCCGCCGCAAGCTGACCGCGCGTCCTCAATAATCCGATAACCCCTTGCCCGGCGCGAATCCGGATAGCGCCGAGGCAGTACCGAACGTAAAACTTCATTTGATAGGAGCAAACATGAGTGTTGTTATGGCACGAATCGACAATCGCCTGCTTCACGGCATCATCGTGACGCAGTGGGCCCCGGTGTCGGGCGCGACCCGAGTCATGGTCATCGACGACAAGGTCGCCGGCGACGAGGTCCTGAAGTCCACTATGAGGATGGCGCGCCCCGCGGGCATGGCCGTCTCGATCATCTCCGAGCAGACCGCGCTCAAGAACTTCGCGGCGGGCAAGTACGACCGCGAGAAGGTCTTTGTCATCGCAGAGGAGCCCGAGACGATCCTTCACCTGGTCGAGTCGGGCATCGAGCTCCCGTCGCTGATCGTCGGCGGCTCGCTCGTCAAGGAGGGCGGCGTCCAGCTCACCCAGCGCGCCTATGCCTCCGCCGAGAACGTCCAGAGCTACAAGGCGCTCATCGCCCGCGGCGTCAAGGTGACGGCACAGTTCGTGCCCGCCGACAAGCCCGTCTCCGTCGCCGACCTCATCTAAGGAGGGATCATGGTCAACTTCACTATCCTGCAGGTCGTCCTTTTGACCCTGCTGGCCTTCATCAAGCACGTGGACTACTACGGCATCCCGATGATCTTCGTCAACTATGCCGTCTTCTGGGGCCTTATCACCGGCGTCGTCATGGGCGACTGGCAGACCGGCCTCGTCATCGGCGGCACCATCCAGCTCATGCAGCTCGGCGTCGCGGGCTTCGGCGGCTCGTCGATTCCCGACTACGGCACGATGGCCATCATCGCCACCGCCTACGGCGTGACCCTGGGCGCGGACACGGGCCTCGCCATCGGCCTGCCGGTCGGCATGCTCGGCATCCAGCTCGACGTCATCGTCAAGATCCTCAACGGCTTCGTCGTCGAGAAGTCCCAGAAGTTCTGCAACGAGGGTAAGTTCAATCAGATGAACGCCATCCTGTGGGTCTGCCCCGCGCTCTTCGGCCTGTGCGCCGCCCTGCCCGTCTTTGTCTCCGTGACGCTCGGCCAGCCCGCCGTCAACTGGCTCCTCGAGGTCATGCCTCAGTGGTTCCTCTCCGGCCTCACCCTCGCCGGCAAGATGCTCCCGGCCATCGGTATCGCCATGCTGCTCCGCTACATGCCCACCGGCAAGTACTTCCAGTACCTGCTCGTCGGCTTCTTCCTCTCGGCCTTCCTGAACGTGCCCATCATCGGCGCCGCCATCGTCGGCGTTGCCCTCGCGATCGCGTTCTACCAGCGTGCCGAGAGGGACACCGAGCTCGCCGCCCACGCTTCCGCAGACGCCTTCATCGGAGAGGATGAGTAACCATGGAAAACGAGAACATCACCGCCGTCGCCGAGGGCAAGCCCTCCGGCTACAAGGTCACCAAGAAGGATCTGCGCAACGCGAACTGGCGCTGGCTCATGAGCGTGTGCACCTTCAACTACCAGACCCAGCAGGGCGCCTCAGTCGCCTACGCCCTCTCGCCGGTCCTGAGGAAGATCTACACGAACGACGAGGACTATAAGCAAGCGCTCAACAACCACTTCCGCTACTACAATACCCAGCCTTGGCTCGCCGCCATCATCCTTGGCGCCTGCGTGGCCATGGAGGAACGCGACGGCCTAGCGGCGGCGGACGCCGTCCAAGACCTGAAGATCGGCACCATGGGACCGCTCGCCGGCGTCGGCGACTCCCTGCTCATGACCATGATCCCGACCATCATGGGCTCCATCGCCGCCTACATGGCCATCGAGGGCAACCCCGTGGGAGCCGGCATCTGGTTCGCGCTCATCTTGGCCATCTTCTGGGTCCGCATGCACGCCCTCGAGTTCGGCTACAAGCAGGGCGTGAAGCTCGTCACCGACTTCAGCGAGAAGCTTCCCAACCTCACTGCCGCCGCCTCCGTGCTCGGCCTCACCGTGGTCGGCTGCCTCATCGCCTCGGTCATCGGCGTCACCTGCCCGATTAGCTTCAGCTTCGGCGACGTCTCGATGGAGATTCAGCCGCTGCTCGACAAGATCCTGCCTGCCATGATCCCCGCCGCCATCACGGGAAGCGCGTATTACCTTCTTACCAAGAAGAACGCGAGCATGACGGCCCTCATCCTCGTGGTGATCGTCCTCGCGATGGTCGCCTCCGCCGCTGGCATCCTCGCCTAGCTTCGACCCAAGAGATTGGTGAATCAATGAGAAAGATAGTTGTGGCGAGCCATTCCCTTCTCGCCCAGGGCTTCAAGGACACCCTCGAGTTCCTTACGGGTAAGAGCGACGCCGTCAACGCCGTGTGCGCCTACGTGAACGACAACGGCGAGGGGCTCGACGCGGCGGTCGAGGCGGCTCTTTCGGGCACTGACGAGGTCGTCGTCCTCACCGACGCGCTCGGCGGCAGCGTGAACCAGCGCTTCTCCCGCTTCGCCTCCGACCGGATCCACGTGATCGCGGGTGTCAACCTCCCGCTCGCCATGACGGTCGCGCTCGCGCGCCCCGACGAGAAACTCGACTTCGACGCCCTCGTCGACGAGGCGCGCCAGCAGATCGTCTACGTGAACGGTGCCAGTTCCGCCGAGTGCGAAGACGACGAATAGAGGAGGTCGACGATGAGAGAGTTCCTTAAGGACGTGTGGATGCACGGCGGTGAGGAAAGCCGCGCCATCACCCCCGAGAACATCACGGGCGAGAAGGGCCGTGCCGCCATGTCGGCCAGCCACCTCGGCGTCGGCCGCAAGGGCTCGTGCTGCGTGCCCCTTGAGTCCGGCGAGACCATCACGCTCGCGGACATCGAGGGCCCCGGCATCATCCGCCACATCTGGATGACCGTCCCCGACAAGACCGCCGCCGGCAGCTTCGTCATGCGCGACCTCGTGCTGCGCTTCTACTGGGACGACGAGGAGACCCCCTCGGTCGAGTGCCCTGTCGGCGACTTCTTCTGCAACGGCTTCGGTGAGCGCGCCATCGTCAACTCGATGCCCATCTGCGTGAACCCGACGGGCGGCATGAACTGCTACTTCGAGATGCCTTTCAGGAAGCACGCCAAGGTCACGCTTACGAGCGAGCACCCCGGGTTCATTAAGTACATCTTCTACACGTTCAACTACGCGCTCACCGACGTGCCGGACGACGCCATGTACTTCCACGCCCGTTTTAACCGCGAGCGCAGCACCCGCAGGGGCGTCGACTACACCGTGCTCGACGGCGTGCGCGGTAAGGGCTACTACGTCGGCACCTACATGGCCCTGTGCGCCCTGGAGCGCTATTGGTGGGGCGAGGGCGAGATGAAGTTCTTCCTCGACGGCGACGAGGAGTTCCCCACGGTCACCTCGACGGGAGCCGAGGACTACTTCGGCGGTGCCTGGGCCTTCCTCGACAGGCCGCCCCACGCGCTGCCCGAGGCGCAGTGCTTCAACACGCTGTTCGCCGGCTACCCGTACCGCTCGACGCGCGACGCCACGCGCGACCGCTTCAGCGCGGGCAAGCCGAACCCGAACCCGATGCTCGCGACCAACGACGACGCGCTGCCCAGGCATGGCCTCTACAGGTGGCACCTTCCCGACCCGATCTCGTTCAAGGAGGACCTGCGCGTGACGTTCCAGGACCTCGGCAACGACGACATCAAGCTCTACGAGCGCGAGGACGACATCTCCACCGTCGCCTACTGGTACCAAAGCGAGCCGCACGCCGTGCTCGCCCCGTTTGCCGCAAGGCAGGACCGCGTGCCCAGGTAGGGTCGCCTCGAAACAAGCCAACGTTATGGGCGCCCGCGGTTGACCATGACTGCGGGCGTCCCTTTGTAAGGAGGATCACATGAGCGAAAAGCAAATGAGGCTCGGCGCCCTCGAGGCCGGCGGGACCAAGATGGTCTGTGCCGTGGTGTCCGGCGACGGCGAGGTCCTCGACCGTATGGAGACCCCGACGCTTATGCCCGCCGAGACCGTCCCACAAATGGTCGAGTGGTTCACCGCCCGTGATGTGAACGCGTTGGGCATCGGCGCCTTCGGCCCGACCTGCGTCGACCCCGCCGACGAGCGCTACGGCTCCATCCTCCAAACGCCCAAGCTCGCGTGGCGAGGCTATGGTCTTCGCGCCGCGTTCGCCGACGCCCTCGGGATTCCGGTGGCCTACGATACGGACGTGAACGTTGCCTGCCTCGGCGAAGTGGTCTTCGGCTGCTGCAAGGGGCTCAAGGACGCCGTCTACGTGACCATCGGCACCGGCGTGGGCGCGGGCGTCATGTGCGCGGGCAGGCTCCTTCACGGCATGCTGCACCCCGAGGCCGGTCACATGCTGGTAAGGACCCGTCCCACCGAGGAAGGACGCTGCGTCTGCCCGAGCCACGCGAGCTGCCTCGAGGGCCTCGCCTCCGGCCCCGCCATCGCCGCGCGCTGGGGAAAGCCCGCGGCCGAGCTCGCGGACAACGATGAGGTGTGGATGCTCGAGGGGGATTATCTGGGGCAGATGTGTGCGAACCTCGTGCTCATGTACTCGCCTCGCCGCATCGTCCTCGGCGGTGGCGTGATGCACCAGGAGCAGCTCTACGGCATCGTCCGCAAGAAGACCCTCGAATATCTGGGTGGCTACATCCAGACCGCCGAGCTTAAGGACATGGAGAGCTACATCTGCGCCCCGGGCTGCGGCGGCGACCAAGGAATCCTCGGCGCGGCCGAGCTGGCAAGAAGGGCGCTCGCGTAACTTGCGCTCTCTCCGCCATACAACGCGTTAAGAAAAGACGAGCGCTTCTTGCCAATTGGGCGGCAAGAAGCGCTCGTCTTTTGCATTTGTTTTTGGGCAGAACGCCCCTCCTCCGCTAGAGTCCCTGGACCGCCACACCCACGAGGTTTGGACCGGTGTGGACAAGAAGCGCGGGGCTGATGTCGGAGCGGACGATCTCCACCGCGTTGGCCACGCGCTCGCGCAGGGCCTGCTCCATGCGGTCGTAAAGGTCGGCGTAGGCCGAGGTGTAGCTCACGGCAAAGCGCACCCTGGGGTGCTTCTCGGCGATGGCGGCGACGAGCTTGACCTCGGTGCGATGCGGTACTTGCATAGCCATTTCGTGTGCGCGAGGCTGTTGGCTTTCTGGGCCACAGCAATCACATTCCCCCTAGCATGATGACCTGAACAATCCTCATGCTAGGGGGAAGGTTTTTGTCGCGTAGCGGAAATTGGCCTCCACCCGCTGAGCGGGTGGCTTTCTATGCCGCGCGTGCCGTGCGGCACGGACTAAAGTCCATGAATAAAAACGAGGGAGGCCGTTTCCGACCTCCCTCGCGTGCCCTTGCACGCCCAATATGCGCCGTAAAAGCCGTCTTCTTCAACGTCAAAGTGAATGCGCTTTATGTTTGCCTCTCAAAATCTTATTTTCACGATTTGCATTTTCATCCCGTTGTCACCGACCCTTGCGAGAAACCGGAAAAAGCCGCTGACAGAAGGGTCTTTCAAATCGTTGTAGCCCAGCATATAGCCGCGACTTGTGACCTGCAGACGGCTGTCCCACGTGCCGATTTCCTTGGCGGCATCCGAAACCGCAAAATATGCCCCCACATCCTTGATTTTTGCAGTCTTAAGCCATGTTTTTGCGATCATCTTTACCGCCGTCCGATTGGCAGCATCAAAGACCAGCACACTGCCGGGGAAAGCGTCCGCCATCCCCCGCACCAGTTCCCGGACCTGCTGGGTCAGAAAGTAATAGAACACCCCGGAGGCAAAGAACACCGCCCCGCCGGAGGCATCGATTTTGCCAAACCATGCGGTGTCTTTCAGGTCGCAGGGGATATTATGCTCCCGATCCCCGGCGGGCAGTAGCTGCTGCCGCAAGGCAATCACATCCGGGAAGTCCAGATTGTAGATCTTGCATCTACCGTTGTCGCAGGCTCTGCCGGTGTTGTCCAGCCCGCAGCCCAGATTGACCACCGCCGCATTGGGGTGGCCTTTCAGGTAATCCCACACCTCGAAAGCAAGATCACTCTGCCGCATGGCCACCTCCAGCGCACCAAAGCGCTGCATCAGGCTGCGGGAGTTTTTCTCTGCCTCTGAAAAGTCGTAGTCGATCTGATCGAGCAGACGAACCGCTGTTTCATCCCTGTAAAGGTTCGGGTATAGCTCCGTACACAGCTTTCGGGAATACAGCGGGAGGATCAGCGTCTCCTGCACGGTGTTTTTCTCAATTTTACATTTCATAGGTTCCTTCCTCAGTGAATAAAAACTGTCATAATTGCCGCCAGCAAAGCCACTATGACCGTCATGCCTATCGCCATGTGCAGGATGGATGAAAAATGCTCACATGGCGTTCTCAAACGCCATATCCGCCACACTGCCTTGCAGAACGGCGCAACGCCCCTCCTGAATTGCAGCTCGGTTGAGCTTTCTAGTCCTCTCCACGCTGACGGGCGAATAGTCGATGCCCTTAACGACGCCATGCGGGCATTTTTTCAGCAGCCGTTTTATGTTCGCCCCGCCGCCGCAGCCGCAATCCAGCACCTTGGCATTTGGTGCAAGTCGTAGAAATCGAAGTCCCCACCGCGCCACAGGGCTGTGGCCCAGATTCATCATGGCAACCATAAGTTTTCCGCCGAGGCCCACGGGCTTGCGGGTGTTTTCAAAGAACGACATCTGGCCCCTCCGATTTCGTGCATTCCGCATAGGTCAACGGGAATGAGGCCTTCAGCACCACGCTTTTCTGCACTGCCCAGCCGTTTTGACGCAGGAAACGTAGGTATTCCTCGCTTGTCCACCTGCTGTGGAGGGGGAATCCCACCATACTCATGAAAAAAGCTTTTGCCTTGCCGGAAACCGAGCTCCCCGCGTGGGTGAAGGTTGGCGCGATGAGCACGCCGTCGTCCTTCAGCACCCGCCTGATTTCTTGCAGGGCCTTTTCCGGATGCGGCACTATGTGAAGCGCGTTGGACGCGATCACCACATCAAAGAACTTCTGTGCATAGGGCAGGCGGAACATATCTTGTACGGAAAAGTGCAGCTTTGCGGATTGATTGTCCCGCTTTGCTTCAAGGATCATCTTTGCAGAAGCGTCCGTAGCCTCGATGTGCGCCGCCGCATTTACGATGCTCTTTGCGATAAGCCCCGTGCCGGTGGCAACCTCCAGTACGGTTTTTGCTTTCACCACCGGCCTGATCAGCTCATACATCTTCTCATACGCCGCCCGGTCCTTTCGCATGAAACGGTCGTACCGACCGGCATTCTTGTCCCAGAAGCCCTTGCGTTCGTGCATTGCTATCGCCCCCAAATAGTTAGAGACATCTAACTATAACACACGAATCATGCAGTAAGTCCTTGTGTCCGTTCATGAGAGGCTCGGAGTGAAACGGAATGTTGGGGAGGTCAGCCCTGGCGAGCTTGGTCTCATAGCCCGTGACCGCCTCGGCGATGCTGTCTGCCTGGTCGTGAAAGACGAGTGTGAGCAGATAGTAGCGAGCTTTGCCGCCGCGGTCGCCGCTCTCGTCGACGAAGATGTTGAGCTCCTTGGCCAATGGGGATTCCTAATGGAATGGATAAAAAAATAGCCGGGGGACTCCCCCGGCACTTGGAAGTAGCTCAATGGGCCACCAATAACCTTATAGCATGCTCTGACGGTAAGTGCAGGGGGGCGAGCCGGTACATGGCGTCGCGGCTGATGCGCAGCATCGCGCACGCCTCGTCGGCGCCGAATATCGCGTTGGTCGATGCGATGAGCCTCACCTGGCTCCTGCTAATGCTCTTGGTCATGGTCGTCCTCGAGCTCCTTTCGTCTCGAGGCTCCCTCGCGTGCCCGGCCGCGGGCGGCTCCCGGGGCGGTCGCCGCAGTCATTTGCGACGTGCTTGAGGCGGAGGCATCCGATCAGGCCGGCCATGCGTCCTGGGTCGCCAACATCCGTGAAGCGGCGGACGAGATGGCGACTCGCATCGCCGACATGCTCATGCACATGGGCGGCGACTAGCCAGGGCGATCCCCGCAACGGGCATTATTATCCGGGAAGCGTTTGGTTGCGAGGCACGCCCCTGTGCGGGGCCTGAGTCGTCAGGCCCCGCACAGGGGGACCGCGATGGTGGCCACCGCGCCACCCGAGGGGCTGTTGGCGAGCGAGACGGAGCCCCCGTGGGCGCTCGCGGCCTCGGCGGCGGCGTGGAGGCCGAGCCCATAGTGGCGGCCTCCGTCGCGCGAGGAGCGGGAGGAGTCGTCTGTGAAGAGGCGCTCACAGCCGCGTTCGAGGGCGGCGGGAGAGAAGCCCGGCCCGTCGTCGGCCACCTCGATGACGAGGTGTCCGCCCGCGACGTCGCAGGAGACCGCCACGCGCGAGCGCGCGTGCTCGGCGGCGTTGACCACGAGGTTCGCGGCGGCTCGCGCCAGGGCGGTTCGGTCGAGCGGGGCCTCGGGCGCGCCCACGACAGCGGGGCCCGTGGCCGCGTCGAGCGTCACGCCTCGCGCCCGGGCGATCTGGGCGGCCTCGGCGAGGACCTGCTCGCAGAGCTCGGCCGGCCGCATGGGGGCCCTCTCCGCCCCGCCGGACCCGCGCGAGGCCTCGATGAGCAGGCGCACGTAGCCGTCGAGCCTTTCGACACTGCCGGCTATGTCGCGCGCGGCGGCCGCGAGGTCGGCGTCTTTCTCGTCTTCCAGCTCCTCCGCCACGAAGTCGGCGTTGGCGCGCAGCACGGTGAGCGGCGTCTTGAGATCGTGGGCGAGCGACGCCACCTGCTCGCGCTGCCCCCGCTCCGCGGCCCAGCGGGCCTCGAGCGACTCGGCGAGGGAGGCCCGCATGGCGTCCATCGCGGCGAGGACGTCGTTCACCTCGCGCACGTTGGTGCTGCCGACCGCGAAGTCGAGCTCCCCCGCGCCGACGCGCCCCGCCGCCTCCGCGAGCGGCGCCATCTTGCGCGAGATCACGCGGCTCGCGCGGCGCGCCACGAGCGCAAGCGCGAGCGCGCTTCCCGCCGCGGCGCCGACGAGCATGAGGTTCTGCGGGTTGGGAAGCAGGCCGGCGAGATCGCGCGAGACCCACTGCGGCAGGTACTCGCTGACGAGCGCGCATGCCCCGCCGTCCTTGAGCGGGAACGCGGCGTA
>NZ_JBCOIQ010000017.1:5561-46685 GCF_040926185.1 Collinsella aerofaciens | reverse complement strand
GCCTCTCGGCGGCCTTGCGAAAAACAAATCCAAGTTAGACCATTTCAAATGGTTCGATGTCTGCCCGGATGCGACACAACTGGTGTGTCCATCCTCGCAGTATCCGGTTCTCAAGGTGCACGCCTGCGCTGGTTCCCGGTTCCACCGGGCCGCGCGGCAAGGAGATATATTGCCAGACCGGAGGGGCCCCGGGGGCGGGAATCGCGCACTCCATATTTTGTTCACAAATGAATAGGTCCCTCAGTCGCATCACTGAGGTTAAAACTGAAGCATTGGCTTCTGATATTGGCGATGACCAGCTGTTTTATGTGTATTGAGACATCGGTCATCTCTGGAGCGCTACTTTACTCCAAAGGCATCAGTTATTTGTTTCCCATCGGTAAAAGGCGGGTTTTGTTCGCCAAGCGTTCTTATATATAGCTAGATACGGGTTCGAACCCGTGCACCGGCAACAAAAAAGACGGCCAACCGAAGTTGACCGTCTCAACAATCTTTGGGTGGGCCGTCAGGGGTTCAGCCTGCTTCGCAGGCGGCCGCTGCGGCGCTTTCGCGCCTTGCGCGCTGCGCTGGCAAACGCTCACGCGTTTACTCAGCTCCGCGCCCCGACGGGTTCGAACCCGTGCACCGGCAACAAAAAAGACGGCCAACCGAAGTTGACCGTCTCAACAATCTTTGGGTGGGCCGTCAGGGGTTCGAACCCTGGACCTTGGGATTAAAAGTCCCCTGCTCTGCCAGCTGAGCTAACGGCCCGCGGGTGGCATTGTACCACGGTCTGGGACTATTCCCAACTCCATTGGCCGTTCTGGAAAATCACAACTTCACGTCCATCAGGCGTAATGCCCGTAATATCGATGTCGTCCGTGCCGATCATAAAATCGACGTGCGTGCTCGAGACGTTAACGCCATGCTCCAGGAGCTCCTCCTTGGACATGTCATACCCACCCTCGATGCATTCGGGGAAACCGACACCTAGCGCGAGATGGCAGCTAGCGTTCTCGTCATAGAGCGTATCGTAGAACAGAACACCACTTTCGCGGATCGGCGTGTTCTTGGAAATGAGCGCGACCTCTCCCAGGTGAGCAGCGCCCTCGTCAGTATCGATGATACTTGCGAGCGTTGCCTTGCCCACGCGGGCGTCGTAGTCCACCACGCGGCCGCCCTCGAACTTAATCCAAAAATCTTCGACCTTATTGCCGTGATGGATGAGCGGCATGGCCGAGTACACGATACCGTCGGCGCGCATGCGATCGGGCGAAGTGAAGACTTCCTCGGTGGGAATGTTGGGGAAGAAGGGGTGCCCATCGGGCGTCTTGCCCTTGCCGCCGGCCCACTCGTGACCCTTCGTCATGCCAATCGTCAGATCGGTTCCATTTGCCGCGTTGTAATGCAGGTAGTCGAAACGATTGTCGTTCAGGAAACGCAGGTTCTTTTCGAATGCGGCGTCATGGAGTTCCCAGTCGCTCTCTGGGTCCTGGCCATCGGCGCGCGCGGTGTGCAGAATCGCATTCCACAGCTTATAGATTGCAACCTCATCGGCGTCTCCCGGGAACACCTCGTGCGCCCAAGCCACGACCGGAGCGCCGGCGATGCACCACGGATTGATGTTGTAATCCAGTCCACGGCGGAAAACTTTGCACTGCGTATTCCTCGCCTTTGATGCCGCGGCCGGCTTGGCTGGATCGATGCCCTTGAGGGCCGCAGGATCCGCACCCTCGATAAAGACAAAGCAGGCACCATCCTGGGCCAAGGAATCCAGCTGCATGCGCTTCCACTCGGGCGTCTGCTCAAAATAGCTTTTCTCGACATGCTCGTACGTGAGCCTCGTCACGGCATCATCGGCCCAAATGACCGTCACGTGGCCGGCGCCGGCAGCATAGGCCTCCGCGACCACCACGCGCGCAAACGGCGCGCACTCGACCGGAGACTGAACGACGACCTCCTGGCCGGGCTTGACGTTTACGCCCTTGCGGACGACCAGGCGCGCGTAGTTTTTAATCTTGGGCTCCAGGGCCTTCATGCCCTCCAGAGCCTCTTCGACCGTCAGGGCAGCTCGAATCATGTGCCACTCCATCTATCTATAGAACAGTAAAAAGGCGCGCCGCAAAAACGACGCGCCTTATATCTTAGCGATAAGTATGTATGCAAACGCTACTTCTTCTTGGAGTCCTTCTTGTCCTCCTCGGCAGCCGCGCGCTCAATAAGAGCGTTGAGCTTGTTCTCGGACATGCCCTCGGCCTGCGCGCGGTACATGTTGCGCAAGGGACGAATACGAGCGAAGTCATAGATAAAGTCGCCCAAAATGATGACGTAGGACAAAACAATGCCGACCATCTGGACAGGGCTGGACACCATGCCAGCGGGAGCGAAGTACAGCGAGGCCCAAATTGCCACGACGAGCACCATGCCAATGGCGAGCACAATCCACCAGATGCGACGGCGCTTGGTGTAGTCCTCGTCCTGCTTGAGGAGGATATTCGACACCGTATAGATGCGGTCCTCCTTGGCGCGCTGCTTAGCCTTGCGGGCGCGCTTCTCCTCTTTAGAGAGGCCCTCGAGGTTCTCGCCCTTCTCGAGCTCTTTGCGGCGTGCCTTAGACGAAGCCGGCACGACGCGAACGGAGCTCGCTGCTTGGCGGGCGGGCTTAGCAGATGCGGCAGACTTGCGCGCAACCCCGGTAACTTCGTGGGATTGCGTGCGCTTGTTCGTGGCGCTACGGGTACTCACTTATGCGTTCTCCTTCATGCTTGTGAACTGGGAGCCCGTGATGATCTGGAAGGCCTCGCGATAGCGCTCGGACGTGCCATCGATGACCTCGGCGGGCAGGTGCGGGGTCTCCCCCGTCATATCCCAGTTGGCCTTGAGCCAATTGCGGACGAATTGCTTGTCGTAGCTAGGCTGGATCTTGCCCTCCTCGTAGCTGGCAGCAGGCCAGAAACGGCTGGAGTCGGGCGTGAGGCACTCGTCGATCAGCGTGACCTTGCCATCGATGACACCAAACTCGAACTTGGTGTCGGCAATGATGATGCCACGGGTCGCGGCGTACTCGGCAGCGGCCTTGTAGATCTTGAGGGAAAGGTCACGAATCTGCGTGGCGATGTCCTCGCCCACGATCTCGCAGCAACGCTCGAACGAGATGTTCTCGTCGTGGCCACCGATCTCGGCCTTCGTGGACGGCGTGAACAACGGCTCGGGAAGCTTGGAAGCCTCGGTCAGGCCCTCAGGCAGCTGGATGCCGCAGACGGTGCCGTTCTCGTCGTAGGTCTTCTTGCCCGAACCGGTCAGATAGCCGCGGACGATGCACTCGATAGGAATCGTCTGGGCCTTCTTAACCAGCATGGCGCGGCCAGCGAGGTAGTCACGATACTCAGCAAACTCCTCGGGGAAATCCGCCGGGTCGATGGAAACGAGATGGTTGGGGACGATGTCGGCAAACTTATCGAACCAGAATGCCGAGATGCGATTGAGCACCTCTCCCTTAAACGGAATCTCGTCGGGAAGAATGAAGTCGAACGCAGAAATGCGGTCGGTGGCGACCATCAGCAGGTTTTCACCGGCATCGTAAATATCACGAACCTTGCCACGGGAATCCGGACGACGCTCCATCGTTGTCACGTGAGTCACTCCTTACCTAAATACGACAGAAATGCGGGTTCTTTCCCGCATGTTTTCGCAAACTCGGAGCGGCAGGGACGCGGCCCCTCCTTCACCGAATAGCGAAAAGCTAGTGCTCCATTGTAGTAGATGCCGCGTCCGCCGTGTGCTCGCGGGGCAGATGAATTGTAAAAGTCGTACCCTTTCCAAGCTCCGACTCCACGGATATGTAGCCATGGTGACGCTCGACGATCTGCTTGGTCACGGCGAGGCCGACGCCCAGGCCGCCAGCTTCGCGGGCGCGGCTGGCATCGGCGCGCCAAAACCGCCCGAAAATGCGCGACAGATCGTCCTTGGCAATACCGATGCCGGTATCAGAAACGGCAATGCTGACGTGCCTGCGGTCACTGAGCACCGACACCACGACCCAACCGCCCTCGGGGGTGTAGCGCATGGCGTTGCTCATGAGGTTGATAACACATTGCGTGATCATGTCGGGATCGGCCTCGACGACATCGTCGTGCCCTTGGGTTTCATCTGCAAAGCGAAGACGAAGGTCACGGTCGGCAAACAGACGCTCCTGGCCGTTCACAATCGATCGCACGAACGGAACCATGTCCACCGGTTCTAGATTGAGCGGAGCCGTGCTGTTTTCCATACGCGATAGGTCGAGCATCTGCTGCACCAGACGAGCCAGGCGACGCGTCTCGGAAGCAACGGTCTCCAAATGCTCATCGTCGGTGGGATACACGCCATCCTGCATGGCCTCGACCGTTGCGAGCATGGCCATAAGCGGCGTGCGAAGCTCGTGTGCAACGTCTGAGGTCAGGCGCTTCTCGTGTTTCATATCCTTCTCGAGCGAGGTGGCCATCTCATCGAAGGTCTCACCCAGCTGATCGATCTCGTCATCACCGCGCAGCCCCGTGCGAGCCGACAGGTCGCCGTCACGGATTTGCTTTGCGGTACTGGTGATGCGATGAATCGGTTTGGTGAGCATGCGCGACACGAGCGATCCGATAACGACCGAAATGCAGATTGCAACAACCGCGGCGAGGGCCATGGCGTTAAAGGTCTTCTCCCTAAACGCAGAGTCCGCCTTGGTGAGCAGAGCGTCGGAGCCGATGGCCCACAGCTTTACCTGTCCGACATGCTCGCCGGAAGACGTTACAATCTCGACGTTAGCAACGCTATCGGAGTCGGTTGGAGCAGACGAGACCGGGCTATGCGATGCCCTCTTGCCGCTCGTGTCGTCGGTCGTAGCCTGGTTTTCGCGTACATCGGCGGTGGCGCTTGCCGAGGGCCAGGAATCGTCATAAACGATCACACCCTTTTTATTGACGACCTGCATGCCCAGATCGTCGGAAACCAAACTCGACGTTGCGACCGTGCGCAGTTCTCCCGCGGTCCAAGAGCCGTTTTCCTCATATGAGGTCGCCAACTTCTCGGCAGCGGAATTTGCGATTTCGACGATATTGGAGCGTGTGTAATCCGAAAAGACCGTGCCCCACACAACAGAGACAACGCCCACCAGCACCAATACCGTCATGAGCGATGTCAGAGCAAAAGCAAGTGCCATGCGCGAGGGATAGCTCATCGTTGGCCGTGAATCGGAACGAGGCGTGTTCCAACTAGCCTTGGAACCCGCCTCGCTCTCCTGCTTGTGCTTTTGTCCGATTTCAAAGCGCGCAGGTGTCATATGTGATTTCCCTATTTCTCGTCCGACTTATCGGTCTTGGCCGGAGCCTCGAAGCGATAGCCGACACCATGGACGGTGTAGAGCCACTTGGGCTTCTTGGGATCATCGCCCAGCTTGGCGCGAAGATTCTTCACGTGGCTATCGATGGTGCGCTCATAGCCCTCAAAGTCATACCCGAGCACTTTCTCGACCAGCTCCATGCGGTTATACACACGGCCGGGATGGCGGGCAAGCGTGGTGAGCAGCTTGAACTCGGAAGCCGTCAGATCGACTTCCTTGCCCTCGACCAAGATCTTGTGGCCCGAGATATCGATGACCAGATCGCCGAAGTCGAGTACCTCGACGGCGGGCTCGTCGGCCTGATGGGCACGGCGGAACAGAGCGCGAACGCGGGCGACGAGCTCGCGCGGCGAGAACGGCTTAATCAGATAGTCGTCGGCGCCGAGCTCAAGACCGATAATACGGTCCTCGATCTCGCCCTTAGCCGTCAGCATGATGATGGGGACATCCGAGGTATCGCGAATGGTGCGGCAAACGCGCTCGCCGGGAATCTTGGGGAGCATAAGGTCGAGCACGACCAGGTCGAACTGATGCTTCTCGAACTCCTCGATCGCGGACTGGCCGTCGCCGACGCCCACAACCCAGTAGCCTTCGCGCTCGAGATAGGCAGCGACGGCGTCACGGATTGCCTTCTCATCCTCGACCAGCAGAATCTTTTTTGCATCTGAAGCCATAACACGGCCCCCCTGTCTCAATTAGCTAAGAACAAGCCCATTTTAACGCACCTGAGCCCGCCGGATGCCGCTATGACGCGGCAGCTCGGCGGGCGGTACTCACAATTACAACGCGTTTATTCCCCTGTTGGCGCCTTTTTAACCCCTCTAAGCTTAAAGAGAGAATAGGCGTGCAGTGACCGTCTCTGGTATACCCTGGCTGTTGCGCACCGTGGCGTACGTAAGGAATGAGTCCGACTTTCCCGCCGTAGCTGGATAATCGCCATACTCCAAAGCGCGGTCGGGCGACAGCAGCGAGCCATAGGTCTTGGCGGAGGTGTCGATCAGGAAATGCGACGCCTGTACCTTAACAAGGTATTTATTCTTCTTGCCAGCCGCACATGCAAGCGGCTCGCGGGACAGGAAGAGATACGGCCCTCCCTCATTACCGATATACGTGCCCATGTTGCCCAGGCTGCCCACGCCACTATAGGTCGCCTCGATAGAAAACACGAAGGTATCGCCCATATATACGGCCTCGAAAGGCGAGACTGACGAGGGAAGAACTAGCTGGGCACGTTTGGTGTTGTTGCCGTCGGTCAGATCGATTGCCGTTATGCCGTAGTAGACGCCCTCGTCGTTGCGGACACGCGGCGAGATGGTCAAAATGCCGTCGCTCGCGCGCGGGGCCGATGCAAAGCGGCCCGTCGATTTCCAAATTACCTCGGCCTTGGATTCATCAAGCGAGCGACGATAGCAAAACGAATCACTACTCGTTTTATTGCCGCCTGCCGAAGGCATTTTATACCAGATGACTGATGACCCGAACGCCGTGAACAGGGGCGGATCATAGTCCTTGCCACCTCGATCGAGCTCAACCACGTCGCCAGAGAGCGAAGCGCCCGACAGATTTTGAGCGTAGAGCTTCCACGATGAATTGGCAAAGTTCATCTCAACCCACGCGAATACGCCGTCGCCGGCACGGACATCGTAGAATGCGTATCCCGTGCCCTCGATAGGATCCTCGATTAATGTGGTAAGCGAGCCATCGCCCAGGTTGAGCACGCCGAGTGTGTTGGCGTGCAGTGCCGATGCGGGCGCCATCATCGCCGCGGCGTAATCGCCGTCGCAGTAGTACAGCAGCGTACCCAGAGGCAGCGTCCACGATGACGCCGGCTCAAGATCGATGTCGACAGCCTCATACTCATCCGTAATCGAGATGATTTTGGAATCGTCCTTGATAACCTGCGGCTCGCCGGCGGCATCATCGCTGGTACCCGTTTTTTTCGAGCATCCGGCAAGCACCGTGGCAGCGCCCGCGGCAGCCCCACCGAGTACAAAGCCGCGACGCGATATTCCGTTCTTGATGTGATCGGCGATACCCATTAGGCGATCTCGGCGCGAGCGGCCTCGATAGCGCGCGTAAGCTGGTCGGCGCAGGAGGTCTTTTTCATACCGCAGGTATTACCGGCGAGAACCTCGATTACGCGATCGGCGGGAGCGCCCTCGACCAGCTTGGAGATAGCCTTGAGATTGCCGTCGCAGCCGCCGGTAAACTCAACGCCCACCACCTTGTTGCCGTCATCGGAAAGGTCAAGGTGAATATTGCGAGCACACACGCCCTGAGGCTTGTAATCAAACGAAATCATGCGATCCCCTCTCAGAATGTTATTCGAGACGACTATTATCCCCGTCTTTCCCTAAATGCAACGAGGCGCTTTGCCGGCAACACACATTACCAGCAAAGCGCCCTAAAAAGCTAACGTTATGCCCGAACCTACTCGAAGCTCAGCTGCTCCAGACGATCAAAGACCGTGTCGATACGGGTGAGGAAGTCCCACGGATCAAAGATCTCGTCGAGCTTCTCCTGACTGACGGTGCAGCGCGGGTCGGCCTCGAGACGCTCCTTAAAGGTGGGGCCGGAGACACAATCCTGTACCTCGTGCCAGGTTGCCATAGCGTTCTCCTGCACAATGGCGTACGCGTCCTCGCGGGTGATGCCCGTGTCGACGAGGGCGAGCAGTACCTTGGAAGAGAAGATGAGGCCGCGGGTCTTATTGAGGTTGGCCATCATGCGGGCGGGATACAGCTGCAGGCCGTCGATAACGCGGATGAGGCACTGGAACATGTGGTCGAGGGCGATGAAGCTATCGGCCTGGGCGACGCGCTCGGCAGAGGAGTGCGAAATGTCACGCTCGTGCCACAGGGCGACGTTATCGAAGGCAACCTGGGCGTTGGACTTCACGACGCGCGACAGACCGCAGACTTTCTCCATGGTGATGGGGTTGCGCTTGTGCGGCATGGCTGAGCTGCCCTTTTGGCCCTTACGGAACGGCTCCTCGGCCTCGAGCGTATCGGTCTTCTGTAGATTGCGAACCTCGGTAGCGATGCGCTCACAGGTGGCCGCTGTAGTGGCAAGCACGCCGGCAAGGTAGGCATGGTGATCGCGGCTGATGACCTGCGTGGACAGGGGATCGTGGACCAGGCCCAGGTGCTCGCAGACGTACTCCTCGACGAACGGCTCGATGGAGCTGTACGTGCCGACAGCGCCCGAGATGGCACCGAAGGCAACATTCTTGCGGGCGTCCTCAAGACGATCCAGATCGCGCTTGAGCTCCCAGGCCCAAGAGCCAAACTTCATGCCGAAGGTCATCGGCTCGGCATGGATGCCATGAGTACGGCCGGCGCAGAGCGTGTTGCGCTCCTCAAAGGCGCGACGCTTGCAGATCTCGCCGAGTTTTTTGACGTCCTCGATGATCAGGTCGCAGGCCTGGGTGAGCTGGTAGCACAGGGCCGTGTCGCCCAGATCGGAGCTGGTCATGCCATAGTGAACCCAGCGGCTGGGCTTGGGGTCGCCCTCGGGAACATCGGCATCGATGTACTCCTTCATGTTGGTCAGGAAGGCAATGACGTCGTGGCGCGTGACTTCCTCGATCTCATCGACCTTCGCCTTCTCAAAGTTGGCATGGTCGCGGATCCACTGGGCCTCGTCTTTGGAAATACCGATCTTGCCGAGCTCCGCCTGGGCCTCGCAGGCCAAGACCTCGATCTCCTGCCAAATGGCGTACTTGTTCTCGAGGGAGAAAATGTGTCCCATCTCCGGGCGGGTATAGCGATCGATCATAGCGGCTCCTTTTTGGTTATTGGCACGTTGGTCGTAACCTATCCATTGTACCGTGCGCAGGTGCAAGTATGGGCAGCAGGCATTAACCTAACATTTTGGAATTGGAGCGAGCAACGGGACATCTGCGCATTTGCTTCGCAAATCCGCACCGGCTTCAGGCGAGCCCCTCAGCCTCACGAAGCCGCGGGGGAAGACTTTGTTGAATTGGCCGTCCCCATGTCTCCCGCACTCGATGGAGCGGGTAACGGGACATCCGCGTGTTTGCTTCGCAAATCCGCACCGGCTTCAGGCGCCTGTCGGCGCCTTCGCCTGCTCGCTACAAACGCTTCGCGTTTGCTTTACGCTCGCACCCTGTCGGGTTCGAGTCCCGGCGCTTTATTGAAAAAAGCACGGCACCGTAATGGTGCCGTGCTTGTGCTTCTAGCTGGAGCGGGCAACGGGACTCGAACCCGCGAGTGTCAGCTTGGGAAGCTGATGCCTTACCACTTGGCGATGCCCGCATATGTGGGGGATAGTATAACGCGGTTGTCTTGTTCGATACAAGGGTGGCGATGCTTGTTTTAGCTATGGAGATTCGTTTGAAAATCGCGTCAATTGTGGAGATGAGGACCTTTGACCTCCTGTTCTCCTTATCTTCTACCTGCGCTTTTGCTTGATTGTTGTATTTGAGCTCAATTTGTCAGGAATTGGGCAAGCTTTTGGTCAGGCTCCGGTACTTACCCGCATGAACCTCGGGGGTAGCCTCATCCTACGCGTCGCAGCCTCCCCGTGCGGCGCACGAGGGATAAGGAGCAGCCATGTCCAACGCACCCACGCACTCTGTCCACAGCGCAATCGCAACAGGTCCGCTGCTCCTGCTCCTCTTCCTGCTTTTCGGCTGCCTGGCACCGGGAGCCGCATTTGCCGTCGATGGCTACGACCAGCTCGGCTTCCGCACTATTAGCGATGATTGTGGGCCCTTCTTCATCGGCAAGTATGAAGCTCAAGACACCTCGATTGCCTACTGCATGAACCAGGAGCGCCCCGGCCCCACCAAACCGGGCGGCCCATGGCTCAACTTTGATCAAGGCTGGGTGTGGCTCGACGACGAGTTCGCGGCAATCGTTTGTCACGGATATCCCACCACCACGTCGTTTGGCGGTTACCATCTTTCACCCGATCGCGCCCGCGCCGCCACCCAGCTTGCCGTATGGATGCTCAACGGCACTACCCATGTCGACGGCACCTACTCCTACACGACCGCTCAGGGTAAAACCAAGAGCGGACACTTTACCGCCGACAATGAAGTCGTGGCGGCTGCGCGGTGGCTCCACGACAGCGCAAAATCAGGAAGCATCGAAGCCGCTCCGCACCGCGCGCGACGCTATCTAGGGGCCGTATCGGGCGGCAGCAAACGTCAAGACATGCTCTATGTACTGCCGGCGGTCTCTGTTTCCTTCAAAAAACAGTCTGCAAACGCCGCCATTACCAGCGGAAACAATACTTATCAGTTTGACGGGGCAACATTCGATATTTTTGAGAGCGCCAGCGGCGCGCATGTCGGCACCGTCCAGATGGACAGCAACGGTCGAGCGCAAGCAACACTTCTGCCCAACACGGCATACTACCTAGTTGAAACGAAGGCGCCGGCCGGCTATGTCCCCCGCCACGATCGTATTGCCTTTACCACGGGGAATGACGGCGGGCGGGTCGCCATTGATGAACAGCCCGGCACCATCAACCTGCGTATCGTAAAACTCGATGCCGCGACGAATGCCGGCCACCAGGTGGGAGCTTCGCTCGCAGGAGCAGAGTTCACGTGTGTGTCGCAATCAACCCCTGGATGGGCACAAATCCTCACGACCGACGAAAGCGGTCGGGCCACCCTCGCCGATGTCCCCTTAGGAACCTTTACCATCTACGAATCAAAAGCCCCCGAGGGCTACCTGCCATCCAACGACAGCTGGACCTATACCGTTGGAGCCGACCAGCTCGGCGATTCAGGCGTGGTCGAGATCGAATCTCGCGTTTCCGATATCCCCATTGCGTTTAACCTTGAGATTTCCAAATTCAAGGATTACGGCAATAGCGACCAATCCGGCCTGGAGCAGCCGGCGGGTGGTGTTGTCTTTGAGGTTGTCAGCAACAGCTCTCAGCAGGTTGTTGGCACACTGACCACAAACATCTATGGCTTTGCCTCCACCGAAGATCAGCCCGAAGCATGGTTCGGCACAGGCAAGCGACCCGCCGGTGTCCACGGAGCCGTCCCATACGACCGTGCCGGCTACACGGTTCGTGAGGTTCCGGAAACCGTCCCCGAGGGTTTTAAACGTGCAGGGGAATGGACCGTCGGGGCAAATCAGATTTCCGACGGCGCCGAGCTTCAATATATCGTGGACAACCACGCTCTGTCGACGCATCTCCAGATTGTAAAACGCGATGCCCAAACAGGCGCTTCTGTTCCCCTAGCCGGATTCACCTTCCAACTCCTCGACAGCAATCACGAACCTGTCTCACAAACTTGCTGGTATCCAGCACATAACGTAATGGACACCTTTACGACTGACGCGACCGGGACCGTCACACTGCCAGAATCGCTCGTGCCGGGCACCTATTATGTACGCGAAACCTCGGCCAAAGAGCCCTATCTTGTCAGCGAAGAAATCGAGGTAAACATACCCGCCGACATGAACCTAACGCCCGTTGCAATCGCCTCGTATTATGACCGCGCCGCGACCGGAAATATCAGGATCGTTAAAACCGATGCCGTAGACGGCAGCAGCCTCGCGGGCGCCATCTTTGAGATCCGTGCCTCGGGTGATATCGTGCGCCCCGACGGTAGCATTGCCGCACTCGACGGTGAGACTGTCGCTACCGTCACGACGGATGAAACTGGAGAAGCACGCGCGGACAACCTCCCACTGGGATCTGGCACCGCACGCTACGAGGTTGTCGAGACTCAAGCGCCGGCAGGCTTCTTGCTCGATCAGACAACCCATATTGTCGACCTTACTTATGCCGACCAGAAAACACCCGTTGTAGAAGCACGGCTTAACGTATCCGACGATTACACCAAGGTTGATATCTCCAAGGTCGATGCAAGCGGTGAGCAGGAAGTAGAAGGCGCACGGCTCACCTTATATGGTCCCGATAAAACCGAAATAGACTCCTGGACCTCATCCGACAAGCCACACCGCGTCGAACATCTTGCACCCGGCACCTACTCGTTGCGCGAAATGATGTCTCCGCGGACCTATGACCTTGCCGAGGAGATAACGTTTGAAATAAAGGATACGGGAGAAGTCCAATCCGTCGCGATGAAGGATGCGCCCATCGAGATCAAGGGGCAGGTCGACAAGCGTCAGGAACTTGTCCAACCTATCGAAAAGGGCCTGTTGGCTAACGGCGATGGTAAAAACCGTGCCGCGATGCAAACCAATACGGATGGGCTTTTCTCCTATACCATCGACGCTCGAAACGATTCAACTACCTGGGTTGATGAGTTTACAATTACCGATGATCTTGAGTGTGCCGAGGACGATACGGCGAGATTCGTCTCAATCGAAACCCCCGTCGCCATCGGCGACCTCAACGGTCTGTGCAACGTGTGGTATCGCACGACGCCGTTGGACTCGACAGACGTCGATGAGCCGGCAAACGCGACACTTGACGATGGGCACGAAAATCCTTGGCTTGAGTCCGACGAAGTAAAGGAAAGTCTGGGTGAGGATTGCCGCCTCGTCGATTACGACGGCTGGCACCTCTGGAAGGCGGATGTCTCGACCACGGAATCCACCACACTCGAGGCGAAAGAACTCGACCTTGCGTCCAATACCGTCGTAACGGGCATTCGCATTGAATACGGTGCGGTAGCCGCCGGCTTTACGACTCGAAGCGATGCGGATTCTTGGACCCGCGATGATCTCAAAGATGAGCACGACGACCTTGACGATGCCAAAGCAATCCTTGGCACAGACGCTCGGGGCGCAATCGTGCACATGCAGGCGACGTCGGCTTATACGCCCCAAACCGCACTCACCAACAGCGCGCGCGTCGATCTTTGCCGCAATGGTGGCGGCGATAAACTTGAGTCACATGACGAGGACAGCGTTATTCAACGCTGTACCCTACCGCAGGACCTACCGGCAACAGGATCAGTTCCCATCGCCGCTTGCATCACCGCGCTCCTGACCTCGGGTGCCGCAGCCCTATGGTTCGCTCGCCTTAGGTCGATCCCAAAGAAGCGCTAGCGCGATGAAAAAGCGGGCGAGCCAGTCCCCTGGCTCACCCGCTTTCAATCATGTAAATCGCCGTATCTACTCTGCAGACGAAGATCCACCATCAACGATTGCCTGCTCGGACTCAGGAATCCCATCGGCACCCGTACTCTGTTCTTGCTCCACCTCTTCGCTGATTGCGGAGGCGGGGGTCGAGCCCTTTGCACCCACGATGTAGGCAGCCCCAAATCCTAACGCAATGGCAATCAAGGTCAAAATCACGTAGACAGGCCAATGGCGCTTAATATACGAAAACACGTTGACTCCTTAGAGCTCCGTCTACGAACGGCGGATAACCTCGGTCACGACCTCGGATACCGTAGCAATGTTCGTCGGGTTGACATTGTGGGGCAGGTCGTCCTCGGTACGAGCGCAAGCCAGACGCGTGCCGTCCACGCCGGCGATAGTGAGGGCTCGGCGGCTCGCCTCGAGCGCGGCATAGGCATCGGTCTTGGCATAGGGCATCTCGAGCGCGCCACAATCGACATGGAACGACTTGCACACCTTGCTGACCAGGTTCATGATGCGGCGATCGCCCTTGAGCAGCTGCTGTTCGCCCTCAACCGTCACCACCGAAAGCCTACCGGCGCCGACGGATTCAAGATTGATAAAGAATACGCCGCGGAGCTTATCGCGATGCGAAGCCAAGAAGGCCTTCATGCCGGCGCCATCACAATCCGAGGCGCCCGTTGCCACAAACCAGATATCGTGACCGAGCAGCTCATCATCGCCCATAGAGGCGACAGCCGAGAGCATATCTTCGGAAGAAGCGCCGTCGGAAGACGTAGCGCCGCCCTTCCAGCCATCGTTATCGTCCTCGAAATTATCCCACGAACCGATGCCGCGACCGGACTTCTTGGCATCGTAATCGTCTTCGACGCCCAGCCAGTCACTCATGCTGTCCTGCTCGTTTTTCTTTTTACGACCTAACAGACCGCCCAGGCCGCGCTTACGAGACTTGGGTGCCGCCGGGGCGGGAGCTGAAATGGTCTCGATCGGCTGCGCGCTCGACGCAACGGGCATAGGAGGCGCAACGGGTGCCGATGTGGGTTCGGGACCTTGGGCGGTAGCAAAGGGGTCGTTGACCTGGGCAGAGGGATCGGGAAGGTCGAACAGCGACGTGCGAGACGCAACGTTTGCCTGCTTCATAGACGGCAGCGACGGATCGGGGACCGAAGCCAGCGGAGACGAGGAAGGTGCAGGCGACGGTGCCGACGCCGGATCGGGAACATTCATCTGCGGACGCGGCGATGCCTGCGAGGAAATCTGGGCCATAAGGGAATCGACCGTTTCGTCCTGGGTGGGAGCAACATTGGCAACCGTGGCACCGGAACCACTCGGGGTCGGCATGGTGAAAATCTGCGTGGAGTAAGGCCTCGACTCATCCGTCTCGGGAGTCTCGGAAACCGCAGACACTTCCTCCTGCTCGACCTCGGTCGAATCATCTTGCTCGGCTGCCGCGTACTGCTCTTCGTCAGAGTTGGCCTCGACGGGCTCGTCCTCGGCAGCATCCTGAATTTCGGCAGCATCAATGGGCTCGTCATCGTCCACCGCGTCGCCCTGCTCATCGGACACAGGAAGGGGCTCGGCAATCGCGGTGCCCTGCTTTTCAAACGTTATCGTGGAATCGAACTGCGCAGCATCAAACGACATGGTGCTATCGACGTGCTGCTGAGCCTCGAAAGACGTTGTCGCCTCAACAACATCCGCGGACGTCGGTTGCTGGGACTCAAAGGACGTTGTAGCTTCGGCGGCGTCGACGGGCACGGACTGCATAGCCTCGTTCTGCTCAAACTCTTGCGCCGCGCGCTCACGTGCCGCCTCGGCTGCCTGCTGCTGAGCGATAGCCTCCTGCTCGGCAGCCTCGCGTGCGGCAGCGCGCTTCTCCTCGAAATCGTCGACAAATTTCCTGCCCTTTGCAAGCGCACCCTTAAAGAAGCTGGAAGCGCTGGCGCCAATCGAAGAGAACGCGGATGCAATATCGGCATGGGGCGTTGCCGCGGGAATCTCGGCAGAGAAATCAGTATCGCTCTCGTAAGACACACGCCTCGGCTGTTCAACGTAATCGTCGTCAGACTCGTCCGCAACGTCTTGCGCCGGCGTGGCGGGAGCCAAAATGTCCAGTCCTGCCGCGGGATCGATCGCGGACACCGCCTCGGGCTCGGCAACGGCAGCGGTAACCGCGGCAGACTCATCATCCGCAGTGACAACGGGCGCAGGCTCGGGCTCAAACGTCGGCTCCTCGCCCTCCTCGTAATCGAGCGTGCAGGACTCGGGAAGCATTCCGAGCGCACGGATGGCATCCGAACCAAAGCGGATGTTGCCGGCGGCATTGCGATAGAGCCTGGGCTCGGGCTCGGCCGCGACAGGCTCCTCCACCGGCTCGGCAGCGGAAACCTCGTCATTGAACTCTTCAGCCTGGACAGCCTGATTCTGATCCTCGGGCACGATGGCGCCAATCAGCGTCTCGTCGGCAGACGCACCCTCAAAGCCCTCGATCTGCTCGTCGAAAGCCTCACCCTGTTCGGGTTCGGTCTGAGTGTCGGGAGCAATCGGCTGACCGAACTCGTCCTCGGCGTAGGTAGGCTCTTCGTACTCGATGGTGTTACCGTAGTCGTTTTGCTGCTGGGCCGCGGCATACTCCGCCGCTGCACGCGCCATTTCCTCGGCACGACGCTCTTGCTCCCCAAAATAGGTATCGAACGGAACATCGTCGGGAAACTCGTTTTCACCCTGGAAGGGAGCAACGTTGTCCATAACGCCGAGCATAGCGGCGACAGAAGACTTGTTGCACACCGCGCCGGACGTATAGGGAAGAATATGGCGGTTAGAGATGATGTTTGCCGCGTTGGCAAGTGCAACGAGGGAAGCGAGGATCGCGACAATCCACAGCAGAACCTTGAGCGCGCCGGGGAGCGGCAGGATACGCAGGATGGCAACGGCAGCGGGGGCAACCGTGGCAACGGGCAACAGCTTGGCGATGAGCGCACGATACGAAGCATAGGGCTCGCGGGCGAGCAGCTCAGCACGGGGAGAGTCGTAGTGTGCGACAACGACCACCGGGCGGTTACGCGGGGACGCGAGCGGGCCCGAGGCCTTGTGGTAGGCGATGACATTTTGGCTCACGCCCGTCTTGCCCAGACGCGAAACCACGGGGTGGCCCGTGCGCTCGAGCACGTAAAGAACGGCGCCGACAATAGCCAGCAAGGTGCCGACCAAGCCGATACCGGCGCCGATGCCCATCAGCAGGGCGCCGGCAAACGCAAGAATACCGGTAACGGCAAATGCCAATCTACTGGGCGCCGGGGCATTGAACTCCTGAACCTCGGGATCAAAGCCGTGGTTGCGGAAGATCTGAGCGATATCCTCGGCAGCCAAGCGCTCTTCTTCGCTGCATGCCGGCGTAATGCCGGTGTTCTGCAGCAGGTGGTTAATATAGTTCTGGGTGTTCGCCATGTGCGCTCCACATCCATAATCCGACAAATAGGCCCAATGCATGCACATTAGAACCGTATATAGTCGAAAGTATACCCCGAGCGAGCGCAAACGACCGAATTCGGGCCATCTTAACGCCCCGAGCGGACAAGGATATAGCCTAATCTCCATATCGGACTAAAATCATGGCAGCAAACCACCTTCTCATGCGAGGACTCTATGACGGCAAGCGACACGACCGAGACAATTAAAAAGGGGAATTCGGAGCCCAGTTTCGATAAAACGGCTCAGCGCATCCTCAATCTTTTCTTTGTGCTCAATAGCTCCCCCGAACCGCTGACGACCGAGCAGATCGTCTTGGATTCTGACCTGGGATATGGCTCGGGCAATATCGACTCGGATAAGCGCAAGTTTCGACGCGATCGTGACAAACTGCTCGAACGCGGCATCTTAATCAAGGAGGTTCGCCCCACCGGCGCGCAGGAGACCGAGGAAAGCTCGTGGACAATCGACCGCGAGCACACGTTTGCGGCAGGCGGCCTCATTACCGCAGACGACGCCGATATCCTGCTCAACGCCATCGACCAGACACTAGCGGCCGGCTCATCCACTTTTGCCGCACCGCTTGCCGATATTCGCTCCAAGATTGCCTATCTCACCGGCAGGACGACGGTAGACGAGGCGCCGATCAGCCGCTCTCCCACCGTCGATGCGGTATGGAGCGCCTTTGCCGAGCGATGCGCGCTGCGATTTTTATATCAGAACGGACGCGGCGAGCAGAAAGAACGTACCGTCTGCGTCTACGGCATGTTCGAGCGCGAGGGCGTGGCGTACTTCTGCGGCCTCGACAACGTCACCGACGACATCAGGACATTCCGCTGCGACCGCATCGTACGCGCTTGGCGTCCTTCGAAGGCCTACGTCATCCCCGCGAACTTCAATCTCAACGACTATCTGTTCTTTGAATTCGATTTTGCCGACCGACCGCCCGTTGCAGCCACGTTCTCGTTCGCCCCCCAGACGCAGATCGATATGATCAACGGCCTCACGCGCGGGCGAGGTGAGCTCGCACACACCGATGTGGGATGGACCTGGACCGTTGACGTGCGCGACCTTGAAGCCGCCGCCTCATTTTGCATGGCCCACGCCATGGACGGCATGAGGCCCATGGCCCCCAAATCGCTCAAGCAGGCGTGGAACCACCTCATCGAAAGGACGGTGCACGAGCATGCCCGTGCGTAAACTCACCAGCGAGCAGAGACTCTCGCGCGCCATCGACATCATGGAGGCCCTCTACGCCGCCGGCGAGAGCGGCATGACACGAGCCGAGATTTGCAGTCGCTTTGACATCACGGGGGTGTCGCTCGACGAGATTCTCGAGATCGTCTCGACGCTCGCGGACCGAGAATCGGGCGCGCGCATCATCTGCGAATGCCACGGCGAGCGTGTGGTCCTCACCGGTGACGCCGGGCGTGTGCTACCGTTGCGTTTGAGTGCCGCCGAGGGCGCTGTGCTCAACCATGAACTTGAATCGTTGGGGATCGAGCCACAGACGGCAGCTCGGATTCGACATGCCCTTCTACCCGAAGAGCTCGGCTATAACCAGCGCGTCTTTGACACCGTCAACCACGGGTCGCACTGGCAGCAGCTGAGCTGCGCCATTCAGGACGGCGTTCGCTGCCGCATCTCGTATCGGTCGATGGACGATACACGGCCACGCGAGCGTCTGGTCGACCCCTTGCGCATTACGGCAAACGGCGACCAAACATACCTGATTGCCTGGGACATCGCAGTCGATGAGCAGCGCACCTATCGCATGGATAAAATCGAGGGACTCGCCTTGACGGAAGACTCCGTCGTGCCTCACGCACCGGACGTCGCATCCCTCCACGATTCTCTTGCCCGGACGCAGCATAGCGCAAAGCTCTTGATGCCATTCGATATGGCGGAGCATCTGGACTGGGCCGGCATCACCCTAATCGAGCGCAGCGGGACAGACATGGCAACGGTAACCGTGCATTACGGCTCCGAGCGTTGGCTACTGAGCCAGATAATCGCGGCGGGCGGAGCCATCCGCATCTTGGATGACCCCACCCTGTCAAAGCGTCTGTGCGATATGGCAAAAACCCTCGTCTGTCCGCTTTAGCGTCGCCGCTCGTGGCGTGCACGCCACAGTTGCAGATAGTGCCCGATCTGCGCCGATTCGATGCGCTGGTAGGAGCTCGTGGGCAGCGACGTTAAGAACTTCTTTCCGTAGCCCTTCGTCACCAGGCGCGGGTCGGCCAGAATCAGCACGCCGCAATCGGTCGACGAGCGGATAAGGCGGCCGGCCGCCTGCTTGACCTCGAGCACCGCCTCGGGCAGCGAATAGCGCGCCCAAGCGCGGTCTTCGCGCAGGTTGCGCTCGCACGAGAGCGGGTCCGTGGGACTCGAGAACGGCAGCTTGGGAATGATGACGCAACGCAGCGTCTCGCCGCTGGCGTCAAACCCCTCCCAGAAGGCCTTAAGCGCAAAAAGCGACGAGGTCGGCTCGTTGATAAACCGGTCGCGCAGGCGACGAGGAGATGAGTTGCGCTGCTGGCAGTCGAGCTCCAGACCCGCACGGGCCATCTTGGGCTCAACGCGGGCGTACAGGTCTTCCATGTCGCGCCGATTGGTGAACAGTGTGAGCACCGATCCGCCCATGGCAAGATGGGCGTCGACCAGCACGCGCTCGAGCGCCGTAAGATAGCTCTCGCGATCGCGCGGATCGGGGATATCGCCCGCTACGACTACAGCCATGTTCGAATCGAAGTCGTAGCTCGAGTCCAAGTGCAGCGATGAGGATGTTGAAGCACCGATGCGATCGAGGCCGACCGCATGGTTAAAGTGTTCGAAGCTTTTGGACACCGTCATAGTCGCCGAGGCAAAGATAGCCGTGTGAACCTCGGGCAGCCACTCGGTTGCCAAGGCCTCGCCAATGTCGATGCGCTCTGCGGTCATCGACTCTCCGCCGGCACGCAGCCTGCGATTGACCTGCAGCGAATACACGTAGTGTTCATCGGTGCCATCAATGATGAGTTTGAGGTTCTCGACCAGCTCGTGCAGGCGACGCGAGATATCACCCAGGTCAACAACAACCTCGGGCTTGTCGGCGGCGACGGCTTGCACCAGCGCGTCGACGCTCTTGTCAGCCTGTTCCAATGCGTCGATGCCAGTGTAGGCCGACTGTAAGAAATCATGCCAGTCGTCAGATTCGCGCAGCTCGGGGCCAATCCATAGATTGGCATTGTCATAACCCCCACGCGCACGGCGGCCGAGCTCGCGAACGCCATCGAACACGTCGGCGATTGCCATGCTCGCGCGCGCAACCGTCGACGTCGCCTTGGCAGTAAGGCCCAGATAGAGCGTAGAGCCCTCGGAGGTTGCCAAATCACGGGAAACCTGGCTTAGCGCGCCGGTGCTCGAGCCACCCAGGCGCTCAAACAGAACGCGTGATTCGTCCGCCGACACCACGCGCGCCCACTGGCGGCGCGCCTCGCGCTCGATGGAATGGGCCTCGTCGATTACCCAATGACGAATCGGAGGTAAAATCCTGCCCTCGGCCGCGACATTGCGGAACAGCAGGGAATGGTTGGTGACCACCACATCGGCATGCGCCGCACGACGGCGAGCGCCGTGGACCAAACATTTATCAGGGAAAAACGGGCAGAGGCGACGAGCACACTCGCGCGAGGCCGTCGTAAAGTCGGGACGGTTGACGCTGCGCCACCGAATGCCGAGCGAGTCGAGGTCGCCATCGGCTGATTGGCAGACGTACGCCATAATGACCGCGACCGCCGTGAGCGTGTCCGCCGGATCGCGCTTGGTGGTAATCTCGACCTGGCCTCGGCTCATGCGCTCAAGCTTGCGCAGGCACGGATAGTGGTCATACCCCTTGAGAGCGCAAAATGACAGACCACCGTCCAGTTGCTCGGCAAGTATTGGCAGCTCATGGTACATGAGCTGGTCGGCGAGATTGTTCGATTTGGTCGCAATACCAACCGTGATGTTGTTACGGCGTGCTGCCTCGGCAAAAGGCACCAGATAGGCCATCGATTTGCCGACGCCCGTGCCCGCCTCAATTACACGATGAGTGCCCGTGACCAGCGCATCGCGGACCTCGAGCGCCATCGCAATCTGCTCATCACGCGGCTCGTAGGTGGGGTACATGCGATTGACCAGGCCACCTGGCGCATAGTCTGCCTCAATCTCCTCACGACTCGGCATCTTGAGGACCGGCAGTTCGTCGGCGTCCACCCGATCGTCGGCGCGATCGGCCTTGAGAACGTCAGCACGAGCGGCGCTGAGAGAGAAGATAGAACCAGGGTTCTGCCCTGCCAAGAATGAGAAGATAGGACGATAGGACCAAGGCACATCCGGATGCATGTCGGCTAGGCGCGCCATGAGGCCCTGGGGCAAGTCGGTGAGCGCCACGAGCAACACGCGCCATACGCCACACAGGGCGTCGACGTCGGCATTGGCACGGTGTGATACCGAGTCACAGCCAAACAGATCGGCCATAAAAGACAGCTTGTGCGAGGCCAGGCGCGGAAGCGCGATTCGCGACAGCGCCAGCGAATCGATCCAAATATCGCTCACGTTGACGCCGCCTTTGACCGACTCGATAAACGAGCGGTCGAACGTGGCGTTATGTGCGATCACCGGGCAACCACCGACAAAATCGGCGAGAGCGGCGACGGCCTCAACGGCCGACGGGGCATCTGCCACATCGGCATTTGTAATGCTCGTGAGCTCGGTAATCTCGGCGGGAATCAGCTGCTTGGGATGCACGAAGGTATCGAAACGGTCGACGATCTCGCGGCCCGAAAGACGGGCCGCCGAGATCTCGATCAGTTCATTGTCCTGCACCGAAAGACCTGTGGTCTCGGTATCGAGGACAATCACATCTTCCTCGATAAGACCAAAGGACTGCGTTTTGGCGCGTTCGGCAAGCGTGGCATAGGAGTCGATGACAAACTGCGGCGTTCCTGACGAAACCGCGTCCTCGATTAGCATGCAATGCCCGCTCGACGAAGGCCCATACGGATCAGGCTGTCACAGACCTGCGGGAACGTCATGTCGTCGGTGTGGCGGATCTCGTCCGGATACAGCGACGTATCGGTCATGCCGGGAATGGTATTGGTCTCGAGGATAACGGGGCCGTCCTCACTCACGATAAAGTCGCTGCGCGAGATACCCAGGCAACCGAGGGCCTTGTGAGCAGCACAGGCAAGCTCCTGGGCACGAGCGTAATTCTCGGGTGAAATCTGCGCCGGAATGCGATGGATGTCCGTAGGGTCGACATACTTCACGTCCAGATCGTAGAACTCACAGTCCTCGGGCTTACGAATCTCGACAATCGGCAGAGCGCGCACGTCATCTTCGCCGTATACGCCGACGGTGATCTCGGTACCCTCGATGCACTTCTCGACCAGTACTTTGTCGCCGTACTCAAACGCCTTGGCGATTGCCGCGGGCAGCTCGGAGGGCTCATGGACCAGGGAAATGCCATAGCTGGAACCGTTGACGGCCGGCTTCACAAAGCAGCGCTCGCCACAAACCTCGACGATATGATCGATATCGACTTCATCGCCCACCTCGAGCGCAAGGCCGGGGGCAATGGGAATGCCCGCCTTGGCGTACAGGAGCTTAGAGACCTCCTTGTCGGCACCGCAGGCGCTGGCAAGCACGCCCGAAGCCGTGTAGGGGATACCCAGGGTCTCCATGGCGCCTTGCATGGCGCCATCCTCGCCGCCGGCACCGTGCATGGCGATAAACGCCACGTCAAAGCCGCCGGTTGCCATGGTTACCATAAAGTCATCAGCGGCCGTATCGAGCAGCTCCACCGAGGTGTAGCCGGCTTCCTTCAGTGCCACCACAACGTTCTTTCCCGAATTAAGCGAGATCTCGCGCTCAGCGGAATGACCGCCCGCCAAGACCGCTACGTGCATGTTCTCTAGGCTTTTACCCGGCATGGGCAGACTCCTCCTCTATAATTTCTGCAGCTGATACCATATTGTAGCGATACCCTCTACGTTTCCCCAAAATCGAAAGGCTTCCATGAATCCCAGGACTAAATCTCAGGACATTCGCGACTTGGGCCAAAACGATATTCGCGAGCTCGTGGCCGAGCTTGGCCAGCCCGCCTTCCGCGCGAAGCAGCTCATCGAATGGGTCTTTGAGAAGAACGTTTGTTCGTTCGACGACATGACCAACCTTCCCAAGGCTTTCCGCGAGCAGCTTAAAGAGGCTTTTGCCTTTGATACGCCGACTGAACTCACCAAGCAGGTTTCCAAAGATGGCTCGCGCAAGTATCTGCTCGAGTACCACGACGGCATTTCCGTCGAAACTGTCGGTATGCCCCGTCGCAACAAGCTTTCCGTCTGCGTTTCCACCCAGGCAGGCTGCGGCATGGGCTGTGCCTTTTGCGCTACCGGTCTCAACGGCCTCAAGCGCTCTCTGACCGCTCAAGAGATCGTCGACCAGGTACTTCATGTATCCAACGACTTTGGCGAGCGCGTCACGAGCGTTGTCTTCATGGGCCAGGGCGAGCCGTTTGCCAACTACGACGAGGTTCTCAAGGCGCTGCGAATCCTCAACGACCCCGATGGCATCGGTATCGGCGCTCGTCACCTCACCGTCTCTACCAGCGGCGTTATTCCCGGTATTCGCAAATTTGCCGACATCCCCGAGCAGTTCACGCTTGCCGTTTCCCTGCATTCCGCCATCCAGTCGACGCGCAATAAGCTCATGCCCGGTGTTAAGAAGTACACGCTGCTTCGCCTTCACGAAGCGCTTCAGCTCTACACCGAGAAGACCGGCCGCCGCCCGACCTATGAGTATGCCATGATCGAAGGCGTCAACGATACGAATCCCGAAATGCAGGCGCTCTGCGACTTCTGCGAGGGAACGTTGTGCCACGTTAACCTGATTCAGCTTAACGACATCGAGGGCAGCCCGCTCAAGCCGTCGCCGATTCATAAGGTTGAGGATCTTCAGCGTCGTCTTGAGTCCCGTGGCATCGAGACCACGATTCGTAACTCCCGTGGTAACGATATTGACGCCGCTTGCGGACAGCTGAAGCAGCGCTTCAAAGTTCAGAAGAACGCATAGGGGAGTCGCACCCCAAAACGTTTCATGTGAAACATCGAACGGCCCCGGTTACAGGAGATGCAACCGGGGCCGTTTTATTTATTGACCTTAATTTTGAATCAGCTGCTACCTGTCCCATTTTTTACGGCCAAAATAAGGGGTCCTTGCCTCGTGAATCAGACAAGGACCCCTCAAAATATGCTAAGTAATTGTTAGGTACCTAATAGCCTACATTTTCCCATTGGTTACTAACCCAACCTTGATTAATCTTGGGATTCTTCGTTACCTGAGCCGTACGCATGGCAACATCTTCTGTCATAACATCCATTTTCTTCTTAGATGTATCGACAATATCTTGCGCACTACGAAGCAAACGACCTCGAAGTTCATCGTCTGTCGCGATCTTATAGCCAGCAAAGGCACCAGCCGCGACAGTCGTCGCCAATGCAATCGCAGTTAAAATCCTATTCCTCATCTTGGCCTCCTTGATCAAACTGAATCATTTCGCCAAGAATACGAGAGAGCTCTTCCTCGTCTTTAAACTCAATCTCAATCTTATTCTTTCCACACGAGCTCTTAACACGCACGTTGGTATTAAAAACCTGACGAAGCACGCGGGCAGCCTTTTTAAAAGACTGAGGCGTTGCAGGCCTCGGCGTCTTAGGTGTCTCTCCGGCAGAAAACAACGGAGCAAGATTTTCTGTCGCTCTTACGGAAAGGCCCTCTGCAACAACCTTCTCTGCAAGTCGAATTCGAGCGTCCTCATAGGGAACTGCAAGAATCGCACGTGCATGACCAGCAGTAAGTTTGCCCTCAAAAATCATCTGCTGAACAACTTCAGGGAGATCGAGAAGGCGCAGCGAGTTTGTAATTGCAGAGCGTGACTTGCTGACTGCCTTCGACAATGCCTCCTGGGTCATACCGCTGGCATCGATAAGCTGGCGATAGCCCTTAGCCTCTTCGACGGGATTCAGATCAGAACGCTGAAGGTTTTCGATCAGAGCAAGAGCCAGCATCTCTTCATCATTAACATCTTTAATGATGACAGGCAGCTCCTCAAGACCAGCAAGCTTTGACGCTTGGTAACGACGCTCACCAGCGATGATCTCATAGCCGTTTCCATGCTTGCGAACCAAAAGCGGCTGCAAGACTCCATGTTCTTGGATTGATTCGCTCAACTCACGAAGTTCAGTTTCGTTAAAGTGAATTCGCGGCTGATTAGGGTTGGGAACGATATCCTCAATAGGTAGTTTTGTTTCAGATGCGGCATTCGAAGCCGATGCAGCCGAACCACCGGTCTCATACTCGGCCTCTGAGACCAAAGCATTGAGTCCACGTCCCAATCCGCCACGTTTCTTTACACTAGGCACGCTTGATCACCTCTTTTGCAAGGTTCATATATGCTTTTGCACCCTTATTTTGAGGTGCATAGGTAATTACCGGTTCGCCAAAAGACGGAGCTTCGGAGATTTTAACCGTACGGGGGATCAACGTCTTAAATGCCTTATCACCAAAGTACGATTGAACCTCCTCAACAACCTGATTCGATAGAGAAGTACGCGAGTCATACATGGTCATAAGCACACCGTAGGTGTCTAAGCCCTTGTTCAGACGAGATTTGACCATCTTCATTGACTCAAGCAGCTTCGTAACGCCCTCGAGTGCGTAATACTCGCACTGGATCGGAATCAAAACGCTGTCTGCTGCGGTCAAAGCGTTGATAGTAAGCAGGCCGAGCGAAGGAGGGCAGTCAATGAAAATAAAATCGAACTCGTCCTGAATCGGCTCAAGCAAATCTTTGAGGCGGGTTTCACGTGCAATTGCGCTTACGAGCTCAATTTCGGCGCCTGCAAGCTGAATTGTAGCTGGAATTACGAATACCTTTTTGCAATTTGTATCAAGAACAAGTGATTCTGCCGGCACATCATTCAACAATGCATCATAGATGCAGTGATCAAGGTCTTCTTTTTCAATTCCGAATCCACTGGTGCTGTTTCCCTGCGGATCAAAATCGACAATCAGTGTCTTACGACCCTGCTCACCCAGTGCTGCTGCAAGGTTTACAGCCGTCGTTGACTTACCGACGCCACCTTTTTGATTGATGATTGCAATGATACGCGTGTCTTTTGCGCTCTTTGAACGCTTAACGTCGCGAAATCCCACGGTCCCTCCTGGTGTGTATTAAAGCTGTCAAACGGAGGATGTTTCACGTGAAACATTCCGAATCGATATCAACCGCCATGTTTCACGTGAAACACTACAAGTTGTTAGTATCCATTATGTTTCACGTGAAACATCTAGGCAAGCGGATTCTTCTTTGCCACGCCATTTGCACGAGGCAATGAAACGGATGCTGGATGACTCTTCTTAAGAACAATGAACTCCCTGTGACCCAAGCCTTCAGGCAAATCAATTGCGTCATTCAGAAGCAAAGTGAAGCCGCAAATCTTAGCTGCTGACATGCCGGAAGCAAGCTCCTCATCCGAAGGATTGCCCTTGGTTATAACAAATAGCCCTCCATCCTTCAGATACGGAGCCGCATACTCAACAAGAATCGGTAGAGGGGCCAGTGCGCGGGCGGTTACAACAGAGAACTGCTTCTTATGGCTCCGAGCATATTCTTCAAGACGATCATGAACCGCATGGGCATGTTTCAATCCAAGAGCATGGACAAAGGAATTTACCGCATCAACCTTCTTGCCAACAGAGTCAATATAAGTAGCTTTACGATGCGTGGTTATGGTTAATGGAATACCAGGGAAGCCCGCACCTGTTCCCATATCGAGCAAAGCTCCCTCAGGAGCCTTGTTGATATAGGGGAGCAAAACAAGTGAGTCGAGGATATGAAGTACTGCAGCATCTTCTACGTTAAGAATACGGGTGAGATTGGTTGTCTTATTTGTTTCTAGAACCAAATCCAAATGCTGAATACATTTCCTCAGCTCAACATCAGTTACGCTCAAGGAATACTCTTTGCAATAGAAAGCTAGACGACTCAACATCTCGTCAGCTTGCTGATCAGTAAGTACTAACAACGAAAGCTCCTTTCTGACAAAAATCAGCGTATCGAGAACTTTTGACAAAAAAAGGGGACGTGGAAACCACGTCCCCTTAGCATAAACTCGAGTAGATTATCGAGCAACAATCACCACATGGCGATCAGGGTCAGAACCCTCAGAATGAGTATCGACGGCATCATTGCCACGAAGTGCAATGTGAACCAGTCGACGCTCGTAGGCATTCATGGGCGGAAGCGAAACACTCTTATGAGTGCGAATGGCACGCTCGGCAGCAGACTGAGCCATGGAGGCAACCTTGTCCTGACGGCGGCTCTTGTATCCCTCGACGTCCACTACAACCGGATACCTAAAGCCAAGTTTGCGGCTCACCAGCAAAGAGAACATAACCTGAAGGGCATCAAGGGTGCGACCATGACGGCCAATGAGAACAGCAAGGTCGGGAGCCGTTACATCCAAAATCAGCTCACCTTCGTCGCCCTCATACTCATCGATAGGAGAGTTGGCGGCATCGAAGTGCGAAAGGATGGAACGCAGGATGGAAATAGCAACATCGGCAATGGTGTCGAGCTCCTCATCGGTCAGCTCTTCACCAGCCTTGTAGCGCTGTGCAATCTCGGGATAATCGCCCGCGACCTGCGGGGCAACCTCCTCAAGCATATCCTCGATGATCTCTTCAGACATAACGTACTCCAAAAGTTAGGTACCTAAATAAGATTGATATCCCACTACTTCTTCTTGTGCGGGCGCGGCTTCTTCTCTCGACGAGTGACCTCAACCTGCAGCGGAGCGTTCTTAAGACGCTCCTCCTCATCGGCCTTCGCCTTGTCGATGACCTTCTGCGTCACAAAAATCTGCTGGATAACCTGCCAAGCAGACGAGACGTCGTAGTACAGCAGAACACCAACGGGAAGGCTCCAGCCCATCCAAAGCATCATGACCGTCATGACAACGGCCATCATACGCATGCTCTGAGCCTGCTGGCCGGTCTGGTTGCGCGACATATAGAGCTGCGGAATCAGGGTCAGGACGGCGAACAGGATCAGGCAAACCAGCGCAGGCAGTGCAACCATAAAGCCATCGGCAAAGGAAGCACTCGGCGTGGTGGTCAGGTCGGGCAGGATGTTGAAGAACGAGAACGTGCCGTCGTTAAAGTACTGCGGCAGGTTGCGCAGCAATGTAAACAGGGCGAACAGGATAGGCATCTGAATCAGCAGCGGCAGACAGCCAGCCATGGGGTTGAACTTGTTCTCGCTGTAGAACTTCTGCATCTCCTCGGCCTGACGCTGGGGATCGTCGGCATAGCGCTCCTGGATCTCGAGCATCTTGGGCTGCAGCACCTGCATGCGAGCCGTCGACTTGGTCGACTTGAGCATGAGCGGCGTCAGCAGCAGACGGATGATGACCACCAGGATGATGATGGACAGGCCCCAGTCGACCGCAAAGGTCTGGATGAGCTTGAGCAGCTCGAAAAGGATGTTAACGATCCAATCCCACATGTAAGTTTTCCTCCGATAGCGAGTGCCCGCTAGGGCACAGGGTCATAACCGCCGACGTGCAGGGGATTGCAACGAGCGATGCGCCTCACGGCAAGCCAGCAGCCTCTCAAAACACCGTGCTTCTCAATCGCCTGGATGGCGTATTGCGAGCACGTTGGGTAATAAATGCAGGCGTCAGGCAATAAGGGCGAAATAACCTGTTGATATATGCGAATAGGAGCGATGGCAACACGTCGCAAAACGTGATTGCTCATCGCTCCTCCCCGGCAACGCCGGCGCGCTTCATAAGCGAACGCAACGCCTTGTCCATCTCCTGCGGCGAGGAAACCCTCGTCTTGGGAGTTGCAAACAAGATGATGTCATAACCCGCAACGGGAAATCCGCAGCTGCGGGCGGCCTCGCGCATCACACGCTTAGATCGGTTGCGCACGACGGCACAACCGAGTCGCTTAGCACCAACGAAGGCGACCCTTCCGGAGTCGCCTTCGCCAACCGATTCACATATGGTCATTCGAATCAGAGGGTGATTGAAACGACGCCCCCGACTGAACACATGCTCGAAATCTTGCCGAGACTTAATAGTCTTCATGCGAGATGTGTGTATCGCTGCTAGACAGTGAGACGCTTGCGGCCCTTGGCGCGACGACGGGCGAGCACGGCGCGACCACCCTTAGTGGCCATACGGGCACGGAAGCCATGGGTCTTGGCACGCTTACGCTTATTAGGCTGATACGTACGCTTCATCTTAAGTTCCTCCTGCTGCATTTCGAGTGTCCGCGGGGACGCGGACGCAGATATAGACACGTGAGCTTGAAGATTGTAGGGAAATCAATGTTCAAATGTCAAGAAATCAAAGGTAAAAGGTTGCGCAGTTCACACGGTTCCCCCATAAGCACAACCGAAATTTGCGCCTCATGGCAACCTTTCACGATATTTCATCGAGTTTTCAACAGGTCATGTTGGCAATGTTGAGAACTTTTCGCCCATTTTCCAAAGTTTTCAACAAGTTTTGAAAAGTTGTCGAAAGATGAGAAACGTTGCACGGTGAGCTACTATTTGTTCGAAACCTTTTGAAAGATTGCGAGCGGCATGTCTGACGACTTTTACACCATGGTCGATTCCGGAGACCCGGCACCCGACAACGAGCACATCACCGGCGTGCGCGAAGAGCGTGCGGAAGGCGAGCAGACGACCACGCAGGCGCCAAAAGCCATGTACGCCGCGCGCATCGCCGTCTATGACGACATGCTGTCGACACCGCGGGTGATCGTCATTGATCCGCAAGATGTCCGCACGTATTTGGAAGAGACGACCAACACCGTCTACCAGTGCATGAAAGAACAAGGTGGCCATATCTCGCTCATGGTCATCCGCGAGATTGTCGAAAACTTTATCCACGCACACTTTGCCGAGCCCATCATCTCGATTCTGGACGGCGGAGACACCATCCGCTTTGCTGACCAAGGACCCGGCATCGACGACAAGGAACGTGCTTTCGACTTTGGCGTTACCAGCGCAAACAGCAAGATGAAGCGCTATATCCGTGGAACCGGAGCAGGGTTTCCCATGGTGCAGGAGTATTTGGAAAACGCCGGCGGTGCCGTATCCATCGAGGACAACATGGGCAACGGCACCGTGGTTACGGTAAGCCTGGACCCTAAACGCGTGCAGGAAATCGAGCGCGCCGGCGGACGCGGTGCTGCCGTGCGGCCCGAGACGGAGCAGCCCACATATCCCCTGCCGGGAGCTTTTGCGCAGCAGCCCATGGCAACGCAGCAGATGCAGCCCCCCGTGGGGCAGATGCAGCATCCCGGAATGCTTCCTACACAAGAGCCCCAGGCGACATCGATGTCGATGCCGCCAAACATGCCAGAGACCGTGCCGCTGGCGGATCAGGATGCAGCAGCAATGCAGCAGGCGACGGGGGCACCGGGTGGCCAGCAAATGGGCTATCAGCCGTACCAACAGGGATATCCATATCAGCAGATGCCGCCACTGGGGTATGGCCAGCAGTTCCCGCAGCAGTACCAGCAGGGATATCAGCAGCCGTACCAGCAGATGCCGCAGCAGCAGTACAGCCCTTGGGCCCAGCAGATGCCTCCGCAGCCTTACCAACAGTGGCCTCAAAGTTTTCAACAGCAAATGCCACCGATGCAGAGTTCTCAACAACCAGCAGTTCAAATGATGTATCCTAATGCAGCAAATCAGTATGCGCAGCCACAACCGGACGTGTTCGTAAGCGATCGCGGCAACGCCGCGCTGGGCTATCTGGCGCAAAATCAAGCGTGCGGTGCAACCGATCTGGCGAGGGCGTTTGGAAACTCGGCCCCCACTTGGTCACGCACGCTCAATGACTTGGCGCAGGCCGGCTTGGTCATCAAGCATGGCCAGAAATACCATCTGACCGAACTCGGCGCCGCTCGCGTGCGAGCTCAGAGCTAAAGAACGGGAGAGACAGTGGACGAGGAAGCAAGCATCATCCTGGGGGATGCCATCGCCTTTTGCCAGCGCGACGGCCAAGATGCACGCCTCATCAACATGCTGGGGCAATCGCGCGCCATAAGCCTGACCGAAGATACGCTCACGATCGAGGCCCCCTCGCGCTTTGCCATCGCGCAGCTCAAAAAGCATCAGCCAACCATTGAGGCCTATCTGGAAGAAATCGCCTTTGCACCGATTGCGCTCGACGTCGTGGCACCGCAAGGCGCCGCGACGGAATCCGTTGCCGCGACGGCGCCCGCCACGGCTCCCGCTACTTCCCCGGCGGTGCCGGCCTCCGCAGGCGACGTGCCGACAATCGAGCACCAGCACAGCGATGTTTCCCGTGAAACCATGGCACCGTTGCCGGCCGCGGCGGCGACGTCAACGAACGCACCCGTCACGCACATGCCCATCGCTCACGACGCAGCGGCGGGCGCGGATTCGGGCATTGCAATCAAGAACACGCTCTCGGCCGATGATTTTCGTCGCATGATGAACCAGATGAAGGGCGGAGCGCCGACTAAATCCACGCAAGCTGCGACCCCCGCCTCACCCATGCCAGCACCGACCGTGCCGGCCGAGCAGAATACGGATGGAGCCCCGCTCGCCGCGAACTCAAAATTTACCTTTGAGAACTTTGTCTACGGCCCCGAGAACAGCCATGCCTATCGCTCGGCACTCAAGTTTGCCGCCCTCGCGGACGAGCGCGGCACGTGCACATCACTGTTCATCTACGGCAAATCGGGCCTAGGCAAGACGCACCTGCTGCTTGCCATCAAAAACGAGCTCGCCGAGAAGTCGCCCGAGATCAAGGTCAAGTATGCCAACTCCCAGGCATATCTGGACGACCTGATGACCGAGTTCGACCGCCAAAAGAAGAGCAACGCTCCCATCATGCAGGCGTACCACGGCGTGGACGTGCTCATCATCGATGACATCCAAAACATCATCGGCAAGCGCGCGAGCGTGGACTACTTTTTCCAGCTCATGGACGAGTTCATCCGCAACAACAAGAAGGTCGTCATCGCGGCAGACCGCGCCCCCAAGGACCTGAGCATGGACGAGCGTCTGACCAGCCGCTTCAACGCCGGCATGCTCTGCCTGGTCGCAGAGCCCAGCTACGAGATGAAATACAAGATCTTGCAGCGCTATTACGAGAACACCATCGTCGCCGCTCCCGAGGCGGGCGACGACTCGCTGCTGGCGGCCTATGGGGGCGACGGCGGGCACCTGACCGACAAGCACTTTAAACACATGGCCGAGGTCTCGGGCACCAACATCCGCGAACTCGAGAGCTTTTGCGAGCGCTGCGCCGGCGAGGCGGGCGACCGCGAGCGCGAGGGCGGGGAACTCACCTTTGACGATATCGACGCCATCGCCAGCCAGTACTTCGACACATCGGCCAAAAAGATCAACGTCCAGACGGTTCAGTCCGTCATCGAAGAGCAGTACGGCGTGACGCACGAGGAGCTCATCGGCCCGCGTCGCAACGCCAATATCGCCAAAGCACGCCATATCGCTATCTACCTGGCCATCGAGATGTGCGAGATGACGACCACGGCGGTGGGCGCCGAATTTGGCAACCGCAACCACTCGACCGTCAGCACGAGCTACAAAAAGGTCCAGAAGATGATCCAGGAAGACCGCACCGTCACCGAAGATCTCAAATCGTTGCGCGATAAAATTACACTGCGCTCGTAGGGAAATAGAGACACCTGTTGAAAACTTGTCGAAACCACGGGCATAAGGTGTCTAAAACCCAACCCGCGGTGATGAAAAGTTTTGCGCAGGTTTTGAACGTGGAAAACCACCCCTGTTGCACACAGGTTGCTGTCGATTCTCTTTCTGGGTCTGACCTGCGTCTTTGGGAGTAATCAACAGTTTCGTCAGTGCTATTACTATTATTAAGATATTTATATCTATAGAAAGGTATTAAAAGATGAAGTTCACCGTCAGCCAGAGCTCGCTTACACAAGCCATCGGCGTCGTTATGAAGGGTGTCGCTTCGGCATCCACCCTTCCCATCCTGTCGGGCGTGCTCGTCAAGGCGCAAGACGGCATCTTGGAATTCCAGACCTCTAACTACACCATCTCGATCCGTCATCGCATCGCGGCGCATGTCGAAGAAGAGGGCGAGATGGTTATCCCCTGTAAGATGCTCTCCAATATCACCAAGACCCTCCCCGATGCCCCGGTCACCTTTGAGCTGTCCGAGCGCCAGGTGCTGATTGGTTGCGAGAAGAGCTCTTTCCGCCTGAACACGCTCGATGCCAATGACTTCCCCGAGTTTCCGACCTATGCCATCGAGAGTGCCGTGGAGCTGCCGACCGATATCTTGTCCGAAATGGTCGGCCGCGTGTGGCGCGTCACCTCGACCGACAAGGCCCGCCCCATCCTGGGCGGCGTGCACATGAAGGTCGAGAACAACACCGTGCGCCTGGTGGCGACCGATTCCTTCCGCTTGGCCGTGTGCGATACGCAGGTCGAGACCTCGACCCTCGAGGGCTCCTTTGAGCTCAACGTTCCGGCCGACGCCTTTAACGACGCGCTGAACATCATGGCCAGCCAGGCGACCATCATGATCGGGGCTACCGACACCCAGGTCGTCTTCGAGGCCGGCAACACCACCTACGTGTCGCGCCGTATCGAGGGCATGTACCCCAACTACAAGCAGCTCATCCCCGATTCGTGCGTGACGAGCGTCAAGATCGACGTCGCCGCCTTTAACGCCGCCCTCAAGCGCGTGGCCGTTATCGCGAGCGCCAACCCCGCTGTCAAGTTCGAGATCGATGTCGAGAACGGGCAGATGGGCCTGTCCTCCATTTCCAATGACCAGGACCTTGCGCAGGAGACGATCGATGTCGAGGCCGAGGGCGAGTCGGGTACCATCGCCTTCAACTACCACTACATCTTCGGCTGCCTCAATGCCCTGTCCAAGGAGAAGGAGATCACGCTGGAGCTCAAGAGCTACTCGCAGGCGGGCATCTTCAAGTCCTACGACAAGATCAACTACCTGTACCTGGTTATGCCGGTCCGCATCTAGCGCTGCGCCATGACCATGTTCGCCCGCGATCTTTCCGTCGCGCACTACCGCAGCTTCGATAGCTATCGCCTTGCCCTGGACGAGGGCGTGACGATACTTGCGGGACCCAACGCGGCGGGAAAGACCAATCTCATAGAGGCGCTGCAGCTGCTGACGAGCGGCGCCTCGTTTAGGCATCCGACCGCAGCCGAGCTCGTCCATGACGGCGTGGGCTCGTGCAAGGTCGAGCTGAGGCTCGAGGGCGACGGCCGCGTGCTCGATATGGGATTGAGCGCGGAGGACGGTAAGCGCTCGTTTAGCCGCAACGGCAAGAGGTGCTCTGCCGCCGGTGTGCGCGGGGTTCTGCCGAGCGTGCTGTTTTGCCCCGACCATCTGGACATGGTTAAGCGAGGCGCCAGTGTGCGCCGCGCCGCCCTCGACGACTTTGGCATGCAACTGAGCGCACGCTATGCCGATCTTGCGAGCACCTATGGGCGCTGCGTGACCCAGCGTAACGCCCTGCTCAAGGAGACCTGGTGCTGCCGCGAGATGCTCGGCGCGTGGAACGATTCGATTGCCCGCGCGGGCTCGGCCCTGCTCGTGCACCGGTTGGCCCTACTCGACCGGCTGGCGGGCCATGTGCACACTGCCTACGGTCAAGTGGCGTCCGGCGAGGCTGCCAGCGTGACCTATACGTCCACGCTGGGGGATTTGCCCCAGGTCGAGGATCGCGAAGAGCTGAAGGGCTGGGCGTACGAGCGCATGCTGACTGCCCTTGATGAGCACGCCGACGAGGAAATTCGCCGCGGCGTGACGTTGGTGGGACCGCATCGCGATGAGATTGAGTTTGCCGTGGCGGGCCGCTCCGCCCGCTCATTTGCCAGCCAAGGTCAGCAGCGAACGTTGGTTCTGGCCTGGAAGGTGGCGGAGGTGGCCGTGGCTCGCGATGTCCTGGGCACCGCCCCGCTGCTGCTTTTGGACGACGTGATGAGCGAACTCGACGGCGAGCGCCGCGGTGCTTTTCTGCGGCTGATCGGCGATGATATCCAGACGGTCATAACCACGACCAACCTGGGGTACTTTACCGATGACCTGCTTGATCGAGCCAAGGTGGTGAGCATGGGTGAGACGTGCTAATTACGAGCGCGAGAGCGAAACGGTCGCCTTCAGTGGGTTTTTAAACGCAGAGCGCCAGCGCATCCTGGCGGCTGCAACACCTGAGCGCCGTGCGCAGATGGAGGCTGCCGAGGAGTCGCGCGCGGTCTATCGCGCGTGGA
The DNA here is from genome assembly GCF_040926185.1 of Collinsella aerofaciens. Taxonomy (GTDB): domain Bacteria; phylum Actinomycetota; class Coriobacteriia; order Coriobacteriales; family Coriobacteriaceae; genus Collinsella; species Collinsella aerofaciens_BC. The sequence continues at coordinate 11,461 of NZ_JBCOIQ010000017.1, read as the reverse complement.
ACGCGGTGTGCTCGGGCACGCGCGAGGGGCGGCATGTGACGGGCCTGCGCTACCTGCCCGAGTCCAATGAGCTGCTGGTATATCTCGATTCGCCCTCGTGGACGCAGGAAATGACGCTGTTGCGCGAGATCATTCGCGCGCGCATGGAGCGCGCCGGTGCGCATATGGACGGCCTGGTGTTCAAAACCACCGCGCCCGGTCACACGCCGCCCGCCGCCAAGGAGCGCCTGCGCCCGGCGACGACCGAGCGCCCGCCGGCCCCGCACGCCGACCTCAGTGAGGCCGAGCGCACCGAGATTGAGCGCCAAGTGGCGCCCATCGAAGACCAAAAACTGCGCGAGGCCCTCGAGAATGCCATGAGAGCCAGCGCCGAGTGGGCCAAGGGCGTGCAAAGCAAAAAAGAGCCTTAAATCGCATCTGGTGGCCTTGTAGAGCCAAATACCCTCGTTCCCGAGGGTATTTTTTTACGATAAACTAGTAAGGCTGTACACATTTTCTTGACTGAAGGAGGACGTGTGGCAAACGAAAACGATTACGATGGCGGCGAGATTAAGATTCTCGAAGGTCTCGAGGCCGTTCGTAAGCGCCCGGGCATGTATATCGGCTCGACGAGCGCCAGCGGTCTGCATCACCTGGTGTGGGAGATCGTTGACAACTCCGTCGACGAGGCCATGGCCGGTTTCTGCACCGAGATCCAGGTGACGGTCCACGCCGACAACTCCATCACGGTCGTCGACAACGGGCGCGGCATCCCCGTCGACGAGCACCCTGTTAAAAAGATCCCGACGCTCGAGGTCGTCATGACGATCTTGCACGCCGGCGGTAAGTTCGATAACTCGGCCTATAAGGTTTCGGGCGGCCTGCACGGCGTTGGCATCTCCGTCGTCAACGCACTGTCCAAGCGCGTGGTCGTTCAGGTTCGTCGCGACGGCAACACCTACGAGATGGAGTTCTCGCGCGGCAAGACCGTCAAGAAGATGGAGGTCGTGGGCACCTCGGATTCGACGGGCACCACCGTCACCTTCTGGCCCGACGATGAGATCTTCGAGACCTGCATCTACGATTTCGATACGCTGCACAACCGTCTGCAGGAGACGGCGTTCCTCAATAAGAACCTCAAAATCGTGCTGACCGACGAGCGCGAGGCGACTCCCCATGTGGAGGAGTTTTGCTACGAGGGCGGCATCATCGACTTCGTCAAGTTCCTCAACGAGGGCAAGGACGTCCCCGAGGCTTTTAAGGAGCCTATCTACATCGAGGGCAAATCGGACCCGGACGCGCCTGTGACCAAGATGGGCGAGGTTGAGGTTTCCCTGCAGTGGAATAGCGGTTACGGCGAGAACGTCATGTCGTTTGCCAACGACATCTACACCCCCGAGGGCGGCATGCACCTTGAGGGCTTCCGCACCGCGCTCACCCGTGTGATCAACGACTACGCGCGCAAACAGAACCTGCTCAAGGAAAAAGACGCCAACCTGACCGGCGACGATGTGCGCGAGGGCCTTTCGGCCGTTATCTCGGTCAAGCTGCCCGACCCGCAATTTGAGGGCCAGACCAAGGCCAAGCTCGGCAGCTCCTATATGCGCGCGCTGACGCTCAAGATCGTGACCGACGGCCTCGCCGATTACCTCGAGGAGCATCCCAAGCCCGCTCGCGAGATCGTCAAGAAGGCCCAGCAGGCATGCAAGGCCCGCAACGCCGCCCGCAAGGCGCGCGAAGCGACCCGTCGCAAGAGCCTGCTCGAGACGGCGTCCCTGCCCGGTAAGCTCGCCGACTGCTCGGTGCGCGATGCCGAGCTGACCGAGCTCTTTATCGTAGAGGGTGACTCGGCAGGCGGTTCAGCCAAGGACGGCCGTCGCCGAGACATCCAGGCGATTCTGCCCCTGCGCGGCAAGATTTTGAACGTCGAACGCGTTGGTGACCATCGCGCGTTCTCGAGTGACACCATCCAGTCATTGATTACCGCGATCGGCTGCGGCGTCACGACGAGTGCCGGCGACGGCGGCGACTTCGATATCACCAAGGCGCGCTACCACAAGATCATCATCATGACCGATGCAGACGTCGACGGTGCGCATATCCGCATCCTGCTGCTGACGTTCTTCTACAAGTACATGCGTCCGCTGATCGATGCCGGCTACGTCTATGTTGCCTGCCCGCCCATCTTTGGCATTAAGGTGCGCAACAAGATCCACTACGTGTATCCCAACGGCCGCCAGCCCGAAGACGAGATCCTGCGCGACACCATCCAGAGCCTGGGCCTGAACCCCGACGATAACGACGAGGATGGCAAGGCCAAGGACGGCAAGATCACCAAAAAGCGCAAGGGCTATACCGTCCAGCGCTACAAGGGCCTGGGCGAGATGGACCCCAAGCAGCTTGCCTCGACGACGATGGACCCCAAGACCCGCATCCTGCAGCGTGTGTCGATCGAGGACGCCGTGGTGGCGGACCGTGCCGTGCGCGAGCTGATGGGTTCCGAGGTCGGCTATCGCCGCGAGTACATTGAAAAACATGCGCATGACGCGCGTTTCCTTGACGCTTAAGAGGAGGTAACGTGGCAGACGATATCAATAATAACGGGGGTATGGACGAGGCCGGCGATGCCGGCATGCCCGACGATCTGAAGCGCCTGCTTGCCCGTGCTGAGCAGGGCGAGGACGGCGACCCGGACGCCTATAACCCCGATGTCGATGATGACGAGGAAGAGGATGACGACGGCGAGCTCGAGGAGAGTTTTGGCGAAGTCGACCGTGGCGCCTCGGCCGGCGAGGATATCAACGGCGGCCAGCTCCAGATTTCGGAGTTCGGTCGCGAGATGAAGCAGTCGTTCATCGAGTATTCGATGTCGGTTATCACGGCGCGCGCCCTGCCGGACGTGCGCGACGGCTTAAAGCCGGTGCATCGCCGCATCCTGTACGCGATGAACGAGAGCGGCATCTACCCCAACCGCCCGCACAAGAAGTCGGCCTGGACGGTCGGCGAAGTTATCGGTAAGTACCACCCGCATGGCGACTCCGCGGTCTACGAGGCCATGGTCCGCCTGGCGCAGTGGTTCTCCATGCGCACGCCGCTCATCGACGGTCACGGCAACTTCGGCAACATCGACGGCGACGGCGCGGCAGCCATGCGTTACACCGAGAGCCGCCTGGCCAAGCCCGCCATGGAACTGCTGCGTGACTTGCAGAAGGATACCGTCGACTGGCAGCCCAACTACGACGAATCGCTCGCCGAACCCGTGGCGCTGCCTGCGCGCTTCCCCAACCTGCTGGTCAACGGCAGCCAGGGCATCGCCGTCGGCATGGCCACCAACATCGCCCCGCATAACCTCACCGAGGCGATCGAGGCCACCTGCTACCTGATCGACAACCCCGACGCCACCGTCGACGAGCTCATGCAGATCATGCCCGGTCCGGACTTCCCCACCGGTGCCATCATCATGGGCAGCGCCGGCATTAAGCAGAGCTACGAGACCGGCCGCGGCTCCATTACCGTGCGTGCCAAGGCACATGTGGAGTCCACCAAGACCGGCCGCAGCCGCTTGGTCTTTACCGAGATTCCCTACATGGTCAACAAGGGCACCCTGCAGGAGAAGATCGCCCAGCTCGTCAACGACAAGCGCATCGAGGGCATCTCGGATATGCGCGATGAGTCCAACCAGAAGGGTATCCGCCTGGTCATCGAGCTCAAGAAGGGCGTCATTCCGCAGGTCGTGCTCAACAATCTGTATAAGTACACCTCGCTGCAGACGACCTTTGGCGCCAACAACCTGGCACTCGTCAACGGCGTTCCCAAATGCCTGAGCCTGCGCGAGATGCTGCAGCACTACATTGACCACCAGGTCGACGTGGTCACCCGCCGTACCCGCTTCGACCTTAAGAAGGCCCAGGCCCGCGCGCATATCCTTGAGGGCTACTTGATGGCTCTCGACCATATCGACGAGGTCATTAGCATCATCCGCTCCTCGCAGACCGACTCCGAGGCCAGCAGCCGCTTGATCGAGCGCTTTGGCTTTACGCCCGAGCAGACCACGGCCATCCTCGAGATGAAGCTGCGCCGCCTGACCGGCCTGGAGCGCGACAAGATTCAGGAAGAGCTGGACGGCCTGCGCCGCGCCATCGCCTACTACGAGGACCTGCTGGCGCATGAGGAGAAGATCCTGGGCGTCATCAAGGAAGAGATGCGCGAGATCTCCAAGAAGTTCGGCGACAAGCGCCGCACCGAGATCAGCCAGGTTGAGAAGGACCTGGATGTCGAGGACCTCATTGCCGACGAGGATATGGTCGTGACCATCACCCACACCGGCTATGTCAAGCGCATTCCGGTGGCCGCCTACCGTGCCCAAAAGCGCGGCGGCAAGGGCGTGTCGGGCGTCAACCTCAAAGAGGACGACGTTATTGATGAGATGTTCATCGCGTCCACGCACGAGTACGTGCTGTTCTTCTCGAGCAAGGGCAAGGTCTATCGCCTGAAGGTGCACGAGCTGCCGGTGGGTACGCGCCAGGCGCGCGGTACCGCGATCGTCAACCTGCTGCCCTTCGAGGAGGGCGAGAAGATCGCGAGCGTCATCAGCTGCCGCGAGTTCCCAGCCGACGAGTACCTGATGTTTGCCACCAAGAGCGGCATGGTCAAGAAGACCGTGATGAGCGCATATGACCGCAGCCGTCGCGACGGCCTGATCGCTATCAACCTGCGTGACGACGACGCGCTGCTGAATGTGCGCCGCGTGCGCGAGGGCGACAAGATTATCCTGGCCACCACCGCAGGCAAGGCGATCATGTTCTCCGAGGAGCAGGTGCGCGCCACCGGCCGCGATACCAGCGGCGTTCGCGGTATCGGTATGAAGGACGGCGTGAGCGTTCTGGGCATGGAAGTCACTAACGGCAACGGTGACCTGTTCGTCATCACCGAGCGCGGCTACGGCAAGCGCACGCCGGTCGCGGACTACCCGGAGCAGAATCGCGGCGGTCAGGGCGTCTACACCATTCAAATGACCGAGCGTAAGGGTAACCTCGCGGCCATGAAGACGGTGGGCCCGCAGCACGAGCTGTTCATCGTGACGGAGGGCGCGACGGTCATTCGCGTCAAGACCGACGAGATCAGCCAGACCGGCCGCGCCACCCAGGGCGTCAAGATGATGACCGTCGACGACAACGACCGCGTATGCGCTGTCGCCCGCATGACGGCAGCCAAGGAAAAGCCCGAAGGCGAAGCCACAGAAAACGGCTCTGCTTCCGAAGAAACCCCTGTCGATCTAGGCGACGGCAACGACATGCCAGAAGATCTCCTCGACGAGTAAGAGGCCCTGGCTGGTAGAAAATATCAGACCCCATATATCGGCGGTCGGCGCACTGCGCGCCGACCGCTTTTTTGAAAACCTTGGGACTCGTGTTCGCCCCGGTCGCACGGCGACATGTGAAGTCGATCGCGAGTTCCGCACGAGCCAGAGAGCGCTTAATGTGCTCTCTGTGCGAGTCAGGACTGTCCGAGTAGGCGACTTCACATGCCGCCGTGCGACCGGGGCGAACACCCTTCAAAGATTTTCAAAAAAAGTTGTTGACGCGCGCGTAACGACTCGTCTAATATATCCCTTGCGCGATGGACCTGTAGCTCAGTTGGTTAGAGCGTCCGGCTGATAACCGGGAGGTCACAAGTTCGAATCTTGTCAGGTCCACCACTTTCTTTCGCAATAAACACCCCAGCGAGAGCCGAGTCGCCGCTGGGGTGTTTATTACTGTCTCCGTGGGGGTTTAGCTCAGCTGGGAGAGCGCGGGCTTTGCAAGCCTGAGGTCAGGGGTTCGATCCCCCTAACCTCCACCATGATGGACCTGTAGCTCAGTTGGTTAGAGCGTCCGGCTGATAACCGGGAGGTCACAAGTTCGAATCTTGTCAGGTCCACG
>NZ_JBCOIQ010000017.1:0-5464 GCF_040926185.1 Collinsella aerofaciens | reverse complement strand
ACCATCAAAACTGTGAAGAGCCCTGGGGCATTGCCTCGGGGCTTTTTTCTTGTCTGCGATAAATCTCATTTTGGTTTTGTGTGCTGTGCGCAAGTTTGGGTAGTATAGCTATTCAATGCGGCGGACTGCCGCGTGTTAACCGCTACGTACCGGAGGTGTTCCATGGTTCGTGTCGACATAGAGACCATCGTCATGGCCGCCGGTCCCGTGCCATCGCTTATCGTGCTTCGCGAGCGCTGCAGCAAATCGGACTCGCCCGCGCCACTGCGTTCCCTTTCCATTCAGACTGGTTCGTTTGAAGCTGCTGCCATCAGCCGCGGCATCGATAGCGGTCGCGCCGAGCGCCCGATTACCCATGACCTGTTGCTCGATACTGTTGGTGCCCTGGGTGCCAAGCTCGAACGCATCGAAATCGTTCGCGCCGAGCCGCCCGTGTTTTACGCGACGGTTGTCGTGTTGGCCGATGGCAACGAGCATAAGATCGATGCGCGTCCGAGCGACGCCATCGCCCTCGCCGTACGCAGTAATGCCCCCATGTTCGTTGAAGACGACATCATGAATCGCCTGGGCACCGTTTCTGCCCATGTCGAGGAAGTCGACGACGAGCAGGAGTTCGAGAAGTTCGACGAGTTCGTCCACACGCTCTCCCCCGATGACTTCTAAATGCGGGGCGGCCAGGATGCGGGGCGTTCGCTGATGGCCGGCGGTATGTCGGCCGAGGCGGCTGCCATTGCGCGCGAGGCCCAGATGCGCTCGGAGGCTTCTGAGGCGGCTCGCATTGCCTATGTGACGCAGGCCCGCACGCTTCGCGAACGCCGCGGCTCGTTTATCAAGATGGTTGTCGTCTCCGCCCTTGTCGCGGCAATCTGCTCGCGCCTTCGTGGTACAGTTGGTGCGCTTGGGTTTTCGATCTCTACGGGCCTGGTGATCTGGGGCGTGGTCGATGCGGTAATGCTGACAAACCAGATCAAGGTGCTCGACAAGCGCGCGGCGGACATGATGCGCGCCCGCGACGCTGCCGCCAAGATCGCCGCCGAGGCACAAGAACTGTAACGACGCCAGACTCGATGGGAAGGTCTAAAGATGGCACAGGATATGCAGGACGCCGGTAACGTCTCCGCCGAGCTCGACGCCATGGTGTGTGACCTGATTGGTGCGTTCTTGGACGACCTTGCCGCCGGTGAGAATCCGGGCGTAGTTGTGGCGATCGAGGACGCCGCTTCCAACCGCTATCTGGCGGCGCTCGACGAGGACGGCGAAGAGGCGTGCCTGGAGGCGGCCACCAACTTTATTTCCGAGCACAAGATGGGTCTTAAGGACGAGGGCCTGGGCCGTATCGCCCGCTATGCCATCGGCTACACCGGCTGCGTCGAGATTGACGGCGGCTACCACGACGCTCTGCTCGTGAGCTTCTTTGAGACTACGCTCGAGAGCGGTTTTTCGGCATATGTGCTGTATGAGGGCATGGGCGCCGGCGATGGTTTTATGTGGAGCGACCCTGAACCTGCAGGTGAGGAAACCCCTCTCATCTAAAATCGCTAAAATAAACGAGTTTTCGGTAAAAGGCTCAATATTCCCGCTGAGCGTTGTATCGCTGGGCGGGCCGCATACGCGTGCCGTTTGTATATGGATAGAAGATAGGGGAACTACATGCGCGTAGACAATCTGAGGAACATCGCCATCATCGCCCACGTCGACCACGGCAAGACGACGATGGTCGACAAGCTCCTGCGTGCCACGGACGCCTTCCGTGCCAACCAGCAGGTCGAGGACCGCGTCCTGGATTCCAACGACCAGGAGCGCGAGCGCGGCATTACGATTCTCGCCAAGAACATCTCTATCGAGTACAAGGACGTTAAGATCAACGTCATCGACACCCCGGGCCACGCCGACTTTGGCGGCGAGGTCGAGCGCGTGCTGCGTATGGCCGACGGCGCCCTGCTGCTGGTCGACGCCTTTGAGGGCCCCATGCCCCAGACCCGCTTCGTGCTGCGTCACGCTATCGACACCGGCCTTAAGATCATGATCGTCATCAACAAGATCGACCGTCCGGGTGCTAACCCCGAGAAGGCCTACAACGACTGCCTGGACCTCATGGCCGACCTGGGCGCCACCGACGACCAGCTTGAGTTCGCCATGGAGCACGTTGTCTATGCCAGCGCCATGAATGGCTTTGCCCGCCTTGACCCCAACGACGGCAACATGGACATGTACCCGCTGCTCGACATGATCATCGACGATATGCCCGCGCCCGAGGTTGACGAGAACGCCCCGCTGGCCATGCAGTGCGTGACTATCGACCACTCCAACTTCGTTGGCCGTATCGGCATCGGTCGCGTGTACTCCGGCACCATCCACCAGGGCGACCAGATCCTGGTTGTCAAGAACGACGGCTCCAGCGCCACCTCTACCGTCAAGCAGCTCTTTACCTTCGACTACCTGGGCCGCACCGAGTGCCAGGAAGTCGGCGCCGGTGACATCGCCGCCGTCGTGGGCATCGACCGCACCGATATCGGCGATGTCTACACCGATCCCGAGAACCCCGTCGAGCTCGAGCCCATCGAGATTGACCCGCCGACCCTGTCCATCGTCTTTGAGGCTTCGACCTCCCCGCTCGTCGGTCGCGACGGCGACATCGTGGGCGCCCGTCAGCTCAAGGAGCGCCTGTTCAACGAGGCCGAGAACAACGTGACCATGAAGATCGAGGAGCTCGAGGACAAGAGCGGCGTCGAGGTCTCGGGTCGCGGCATTCTGCACCTGTCCGTCCTGATGGAGTCCATGCGCCGCGAGGGCTTTGAGTTCCAGGTCGGCCGTCCCCGCGTTCTGTTTAAGAAGGACGAGAACGGCAACAAGATGGAGCCCGTCGAGCAGGCCGTCGTCGAGTGCCCGGACGAGTACTCGGGCAAGGTCGTTGAGGTCTTCGGTACCTCCGGCGGCATCATGACGAGCATGGATACCTCGGGCAGCGTGACGCACCTCGAGTTTAAGATCCCGACCCGCGGCATCATGGGTCTTAAGAACCGCATCATGAACGTCACTCACGGCGAGGGCGTGTTCTACCACACCTTCCTGGAGTACGGCCCCTATGCCGGCGAGATCGGCAACCGCCAAAACGGCGCCATGATCTCCATGACCACCGAGAAGGCCGTCGCCTACGCTCTGGGTACGCTGCAGGAGCGCGGCCAGCTGTTCGTTGAGCCGGGCACCGAGTGCTACGAGGGCATGATCGTGGGCGAGCGCAGCAAGGCGGGCGACATGGTCGTCAACATCGCCCGTACCAAGAACCTGGGCAACCAGCGTTCCTCGACCTCCGATATCTCCGTCCAGCTGGTGCCGCCCCGCACCTTCTCGCTGGAGGAGGCGCTGGAGTACATCGCCGATGACGAACTGGTGGAGATCACTCCCAAGAACATTCGTCTGCGCAAGCGTCTGCTCAACGCCACCGACCGCAAGAAGGCCGCTGTCCGCGCCGGCCAGGTCAACAAATAAACGCTGAGGTTTATAACCGCCAATAAGAAAGGGCGTCGACCGCAATGGTCGGCGCCCTTTTTTGGTGCACTGGGCTCGGGTTCGTTTGCACCACGACGGGGGTGGTTATCCCTTAGAGTGACTTTCCGGTTAAAGTTAAGTTGTTTAAACATATACAGGAATTATCGAAATGCGACCGTTTTGATACAAAACTGTTAACAGGTAAATATCAACTGCTATTAAATTAAAAGACCTCTTTACCTGCGGTTTACATGACTGGTATCTATATTGTATTTTATGCATTGTGGCATAGACGAACCGTCTTAGAAATTGCTCCCCAATGGGTTCTTGCAATGCGCTAGGTAGGTTCTTGTTGATGTTGGGGTTTGTGTTCGATTCGACGATTCGCCGTATTCCACACTGTGTTGTAGGAATTAGGGGACAACTATGGACGCACACCGCTCACGGTCGCTGGGTATGGCGGCCCTGATCTTCATTTTGATTAGCCTCACCGCCGCCGTTTTCCACGGCGCAGCCCCCGTGCGCGCCGAGGATGCGACGACCGCGACGCCGATTGAGATTGGCGAGGATACGGCGAAGGTTACGGTTGAGCTGTATAAAGACGGGGGTCGCCAGCAGCCTCTCGGTAAAGAGGACTCGCCCTCGATTACGACTGTCGATACAATTTACGGTTTTATGGAAGCTCAATTTAAAGAGAATTCTGGACCTACGCCTGAGAGACCTGAGGCGATTTATACCTTTCCTCAGTCGATTGTCGTGAAGGACAACACGGGCGGCGCCTTGATGACTGACGATACCGAGAACGCACAAAGCATGGAACTTGGTACATAAAGGATAACAAGGTCATTTTTAATTACGATGCTAGCTATCTCAGTCGTCATCCCTCTTCGCTTTATGTGCGGGTCTATTTCGAGTCTGTACTGAAAGACAAAGATGTGGATGACGGGTCAAAAGTTGACCTGTTATTCCCGGGCGCTGGCGAAGTTGTGCCGATTGAGATCCGAGATGGCGCGGTTGAGGGAACCAAATCAGGTGTCTTTTCACAAGATAGCAGTACTGGAATTGCCAAGATAACTTGGACTATTAACCTAAGTGTCAAGTCGCACGCAACGGATGTAAAACTGGTCGATACGCTCGGTGACTACCTGGACTTTGACCAAAGCAGCTTCAAGCTCGATGGAAATCCTCTTGGTTCGTCCGTGGGCATCGAAGAGCGAACTGCAACGTTGTCGCTTGGTGACCTTTCTCAGGGCGACCATACCGTTACCTACGAAACGACAGTTAGCAAGAACTTGTCTCTTTCTAATGGCACGCCTACGCAAGGTAGGAATAGTGTGCAAGCAACTTGGGGAAAAACAAATTCTCAACAATCTCCTACGATTGAGGGGGAGTCGAAACCGTTTCAATACGACATGATCAAAAAAGAGCCCGGCACCGGAACGCCGTCTGCCATTACTTGGAAGGTTGTGCTCAACAAAGGGTCGCTTAAGGCTGATATGACCGGCTATACCTTCACTGATACGCTCGATGGAAAACAAGATTATGTTGGCAACTACACGGTCTACAAGGGCGAGAATGCTGACGAAACTAAAAAGATCGACGAGGGAACACCGGGTGAGTCGGAGAATTCATTTAGCTATACGTTTAATCTAAAAGAGGAAGATCGGTATGCGACCTATTGCATCGTCTATCAAACCAAGCTGAAAGATAAGGATTCCTACGAAAAAGTTAGCAACACGGCAAGTGTGAAAAAAGAAGGTTCAGATCAGCCCTCTGGGGATAGTACTGCATACTACATCCGTCCTTGGACGGGCAAAACTATTAGCAAGACACTGCTTAATCAGGATGAGGCGTCACAGACCGGAAAGGCAACCTGGCAATTGCGCGTAGAGCTCCGGTGTTAGCGTCGGATTATTTTAGCCAAATATAGTCGGCCGAGATTGACCAATCCCGGCCGACCCATTTTAGCCAACAC
>NZ_JBCOIQ010000016.1:0-47023 GCF_040926185.1 Collinsella aerofaciens | reverse complement strand
CGAGCTCCTGTGCGAATTGAAGGGAGCGCTCCCGCAAACTGCCTATTGACAACTTATAGGAGCGTCGGTTTTGTTTTTGCAAATTCCGGAATGGTCGAGGGTGGCCGGTTTAACGTAGTAGATGGTCGCATTTCGTGGCAAACGGTCCGACCCAAGACCCAAGGCAGCCAACCTCGAATGGACATTCTCGAAGTTGCGGTGGAATACGGACTGAATTGGCACCTTAAAGGCAAAAACACTCCGTATTTCACCGCAAGTTATTGGGGGATGGGTTTTAGAGGCGGGCGAGGTCGTAGGCTTGGGCAGTTGCCTCGCCGGCGCAGATGAGGTTGGTTGTGGCTTCTTGCGGATCGAGTGCCTGCTCCAGATCCATGGGCTTGCGGCAAATCGGCAAAACCAAGTCGATACCCTGCTCATACACCGTGTCCAGGTTGACGGCGCGACCGCCCACGACGGCGACCACCGGCTTGCCATATCGCTTCGCACGACGAGCCACACCCACCGGCGCCTTACCGGCGGCGGACTGCTCGTCCATATTGCCCTCGCCCGTTATGACTAGGTCGACATCGCATACGCGCTCGTCAAACCCAATCAGATCGAGCACCGTCTCCACGCCCGAACGCAGCTCCGCGCCGAGCGCCAGCAGCGCGGCACCCAGGCCGCCGGCGGCACCGGCACCGGGCACGCCGAGCACCGAGCCAAATGTCCGTGCGCCCTTGGGCGTGCGCAGCAACCCCTGAGCCCGCGCCCTAGCAATTGCCGTATCGAGCAGGCGGCCGTAGCCGACCATCCAGCTGTCGCACTTGTGAAGCGCCTCGGCGTCATCTGTCGGCAGGCCTTTCTGCCCACCGAACACCGCTAGGGCGCCTCGGCGTCCCACAAGCGGATTCTCGACATCGGAAAGCACCACGACACGCGCGCCGTTCAGCGCCCGAAGCGCTGGCGCCAAATCGATACTCACCACGTGTTCGAGACCTGCGAGACCGGGAGCGATATTGCGGCCACACTCATCGACAAGGTGAGCGCCCAGCGCCTGCAGCATGCCGGCGCCGCCGTCGTTGGTGGCACTGCCGCCCAAGCCAATATAGATCGTCTTTGCACCCGCGCGAACCGCACGAAGCATCAGTTCGCCCACGCCATAGGTTGTGGCCGCCAACGCCGCCGACTCCGTGCAAGGCGAATACCCAATACCCGCCGCCTCGGCCATCTCGATTACGGCCGAGTCGCGCTCGTCGTCCACCAGCATCCGGGCAGACACGCGATCGCCTAAGGGGCCTGCAACCTCGTAGGTTGAGAGTTCGCCACCGCATGCGGCAATGGCATCGAGCGTTCCCTCGCCACCATCTGCCAGCGGCAATGCGGCCACCTGGGCATCGGGCCACACGCGGCGCACACCTTCGGCAACCGCCGACTCCGCCTGTGCACTCGAAACGCTGCCCTTAAAGGAGTCGATCGCCAACAGCACACGGCGGGGCCGGCGACACGCGACACCAAAGTCAACCGCCTCAACGGCAATATCTTCGGCACACGTGAGCGCCTCGGCATGAGCGGCATGCGCCTCAAGATCGGCCCCACAACCGCAGCCAGCACCATCGGCGCCACGCAGCCCACTAAAATAGCCGCTCAACACCTCACGACACTCATCCGCCAGCACGCCGGCGGTCACATTAAACCGATGGTTCAGGCGCGAATCGGCATTGAGGTCGTACAGCGAGCCCAGCGCACCCGCCCTGGCATCGGCCGCGCCATACACGCAGCGTCCCACGCGCGCGTTAACCATAAGCCCCGCACACATGCAGCAGGGTTCGAGCGTTACGTAGACCGTGCAATCGGAAAGGCGCCAGCGTCCAAGCGCCTGAGCGGCGGCGCACAGGGCCGCGAACTCTGCATGCGCCGAAGGGTCCTGATCGAGCTCGCGACGATTATGCGCCCGCGCGACAATCTCACCCGCGCGCACCACCACGGCGCCAATGGGCACTTCGCCCACTGCCGCGGCAGCGCGCGCCTCGGCCAGCGCCTCGCGCATGAACTTCTCGTCGATTTCGGTGATCGTCATCGTTCGCCTTCCCTGTTGCAAATTCAAAACGATGCTATCATTACGACTCACGGAGAGATGGCAGAGCGGTTGAATGCGGCGGTCTTGAAAACCGTTGAGCGCGAGAGCGTTCCGGGGGTTCGAATCCCCCTCTCTCCGCCACTTTAGTGATTCACCGGTGTCATGGTCCGCTCAAACAGTGCATCGACCACGTCGGCTATCTCGGGTCGACGCTCAAGATCGTGGCCCGATTCCCACCATATCGTGAAAAGTCGAATAATACCGCCGGCGACAAACTCAGACGTCGTCTCGAGTGACACGGGGGCCAGGGCATCCTCGGCAAGCATGTTCATCACACGCTCGCGGATGGAGCGGGCAATGCGGTCGCAAATAACGTTGGTCAACATACCCGACATGCTGCTTGCCAAAATGTTATCCATGAGCCGCTCGTGTGCCAGAATCAAATCCATGGCATCGTCCAAAATCGCGTGTCGAAGCGCGTGCACGTCCTCGGCAGACACTGCGCCGGCCTCATCGGGCTGTTTTTGCGGCAAGCCCGACATAAGCTCATCGATATAAAAGGCAAAGTAATCGTTCTTGTCGCGAAAATGCTTGTAGAACGTCGTGCGGCGAATCATGGCACGGTCGCACAGCATGGCAACCGTCAGGTCCTCAAAACGATGCTCTTCCAAAAGCTCGGTAAAGGCATCGAACAGGGAGCGGTAGGTTTTCTTAATGCGAAGGTCCACTGGTATCGCCATCCTCAGGGCAAAGACAACACTCGTCAATCTGTCGCATATCTTACACCTGTACCTCGCGCGCTTTGCCCCGGTGCCGACCCCGCCGAAAACACAACGCTTACCGGAAAGTTCGGCACGGCAAAACGTTGCGGGTATACTAGTAGCGTTATACCAACGGCAGCTGGCGCATGCCGCCGCGGCCATTCGAAACGGAGACATCATGCTTCCCGTCATCATCGGCATCGTTGTTGTCATTGTGATTGCCTGCGCCATCGCCGGCATCTACAACAACATGGTCACCAAGCGTAACCGCATCGATAACGCCTGGCAGAACATCGATACGCAGTTGCAGCGCCGCAACGACCTGATCCCCAACCTGGTCGAGACCGTCAAGGGCTACGCCAAGCACGAGCAGGAGACGCTCTCCGCCGTGATCAGCGCGCGTAACACCGCCGTCAAGGCCACCACGCCCGAGGCCAAGATGGAAGCCGACAACGTGCTGACCGGTGCGCTGCGCCAGCTCTTCGCCGTAGCCGAGGCCTATCCCGATCTTAAGGCAAACACCAACTTTACGCAGCTGCAGGCATCGCTCGAGGATACCGAGAACAAGATTAGCTATGCACGCCAGAGCTACAACGATTGCGTGCTCAGCTACAATAACGCCATTCAGACGTTCCCGGCTGTCATCTTTGCCGGCATCTTCCAGTTTAAGGAGCGCCAGGGCTTCGAGGCCGCCGAAGCAGCCCGCCAGGCCCCGACTGTCAAGTTCTAGTAGTTTGGCAGCGCATCCTTAATCGGCCAAATGCATAAACCGCCCCGTCGAATGCATACTTCGACGGGGCGGTTTCCTTTTTCGCGAAGGTCCCCCTCTAAGCGCCGTGCATTTTTAGGAGTATTCAACATAACCAAGAGCTTCGGGCGCCACGATAAGTGCCAAAGACCGCGAATATCCCTGCAAATCAAACGCTGTCAGCCCGTAACCCCGCCCATCATCCGTAGAAAACATCGAGAAATCCCGATTTTTTGCCCGAGGTCGGTATGCAGGGGCCTTCGATTGCAGAATACTCGCAAAAATGCACGTCGCCACCGGCCCCACATGGCGCGAAGCAAAACAAAAGGGCGACCTTCCTTTCCGGCGCACTCCGCAGGACGAAAGAACCTCCGCCGCACAAAGTGCGCAGCGGAGGTTCTTTCATGTCCGAGGACGCGCCGGAAAGGAAGGTCGCCCTCGGGCCGGACAGCTAAGACAGCTTACGCGACGGTGTAAACCCAGTTGTGCTTGTCCTCGACAGCACCGGACTGGATACCAGTCAGGGTCTCGCGAAGCTTCTTCATCACGGGACCGATCTCGGTGTAGCCAGCCGGGAAGGTCACGGTCTCGTCGGCACCATAGACCTTGTTGTCGATCTCGCCAACCGGGGAGATGACGGCAGCGGTGCCGCACAGGCCGCACTCCACAAAGGTGCCGGCCTTGACCTCGGCCCACTCGACGGGACGCTGCTCAACGGTCATACCCAGGTCCTGAGCAACCTGAACGAGCGAACGACGGGTGATAGAGGGCAGGATGGAGTCGGTGTGCGACTGCGGAACGACGAGCGTGCCGTCCTCCTTCACGAACAGGACGTTGGCGCCACCGGTCTCCTCGACATAGGTGCGGGACTCGGAGTCGAGATACAGGTTCTCGGCATAGCCCTCGCGATGGGCCTCCATCGTGGGCTTGAGGGACATGGCGTAGTTCAGGCCGGCCTTGATGTTGCCGGTGCCGTGAGGTGCCGCACGGTCATACTCGGAAACGCGCAGCTTGACGGGCTTGAGGCCACCCTTAAAGTACGGACCGACCGGGGTCACGAGAATGCGGAACGTGTACTCAGGAGCGGGAGCCACGCCGATCACGTCACCGGAGCCGATCATAAACGGACGCACGTACAGGGTCGCACCGGAACCGAAGGGCGGAACCCAGGCGGCGTTGGCAGAAACGACCTGCTTGACGGCTTCAACGAACTTGTCCTTGGGGAACGGGGGCATCTCGAGGCGCTGCGCAGAGTTGTACATACGCTCGGCGTTCATGTCGGGACGGAAGCAGACGATGCTGCCGTCCTCGGCGGTGTAGGCCTTCAGGCCCTCAAAGACCTCCTGGCAGTAATGGAAGATGCCGCCGCACTCGGAGACATGCAGGGTGTGGTCGGTGGTCAGGCCGCCCTCGTCCCACTCGCCATCCTTCCAATGAGCCTCGTAGCTGTAATCGGTCTTCATGTAGCCAAAGCCGAGGCTACCCCAATCGATATCCTTCTTCTCGACAGTCATATGTCGCTCCTTACATACACAGTTGCAAACTCGCGAACCCGCACGCAAGGACCGAGGCCGACCGCGTCGCAACGTCGCACGCCCGGAGCGTAGAGCCGGACGGGACACGCGAACAGCATCAAAGCCGATGGCACGTCGATTCGCATGCACGAGATTGTACTCCCCGTACGCGTCTGATAAAACGCTTTTCTTTAACTAAGTAAAGTATTTTCATTTGACCGAAACTAAAGAGGCCCGCCACCGTAAGCGGTGACGGGCCTCAACGGCACGGTTTGCGCGCTGGCTCGAGCTACGCGTTCTTTTTGCCCAGCTTAGCCTTAACCAGGCCGACCACGGTCGGGATGATCGACACGGCAACGATGCCGACGATTAGCAGCTCAAAGTGCTCCTGCACAAAGGGAATGCCACCAAAGAAGTAGCCCAGCAGTGTAAAGAGCGTTGACCAGGTAATGCCGCCCAGCACGTTAAAGATAACGAAGTTACGCCAGTGCATGCCGCCCATGCCGGCGATAAAGGGCACAAAGGTGCGGATAAACGGGAAAAAGCGGCCCAGGAAGATGGCCAGGTGACCCCACTTGTCCAAGAAGTCCTCGGACTTTTTGATGCGCTCGGGCGTCATGGCCTTGACCTTGCCCGAAGCGATGATCTTTTTGCCAAAGAAGTGGCCGATCATAAAGTTGCACTGATCACCCAAGATGGCAGCCGCCCATGCGACGGCCAGCAGGGCCACGATGTTAAAGCCGCCATTGTGGGCAAAGAAGCCCGAAGCAAACAGCAGTGAATCGCCGGGAAGGAACGGGAAGAACACCACGCCCGTCTCGATAAAGATGATCAGGAACACACAGCCGTAGGCCATAAGCGGGCCGGCGGCGATCCAGCTGGCGATCGCGGTGCGCGGGTCTTTGAGCAGCTCGGCAATAAAATTGATGAAACCCATGAAGTAAAACCTCTCAGTTGTGGGCGCGGATACGTCCAAGTTGACCAGTATACGGTTGCGGTGCCCCCTCGTGCGCAAACCCACAAAAGCATGACTCCATTACCAGCAAGTTTGCATAACTGACACCTGTAGCGCAAAGCCGCCAAGATTGTCCTTCCTAATCCCTAGCGAATCGCTATACTTTATTGAATCGCATTGCCATGGCGCTAAGGGAGGGCGGCCGGTGAGCTTTATCAATACCATTCGCGAGGACATCAAGACCGTCCAAGCGCAGGACCCCGCCGCGCAAAACGGTCTGGTCATCTTCCTTTCCTATCCTGGCCTGCACGCCAAGTGGAACCACGTGCCCGAGCACTGGCTCTGGGAGCACGGTCATCGCTCGCTCGCCCGCGTGCTCTCGCAAATCACCCGTCACATCACCGGCGTCGAGATTCATCCCGCCGCACAGATCGGCAAACATTTCTTTATCGACCACGCCATGGGTGTCGTCATCGGCGAGACCACCATTGTGGGTGACAACTGCGTGCTCTACCAGGGCGTCACGCTCGGCGGCACCGGCAACGAGACCGGCAAACGCCACCCAACGCTCGGCGATAACGTCACCGTGGGCACGGGTGCCAAGGTGCTCGGCAACATTCGCATCGGCAACAACGTCAAGATCGGCGGCAACTCGGTTGTCGTCAAGGACGTGCCCGACAACTGCACCGTCGTGGGCGTGCCGGGACGCATCATCAAGCGCAACGGCTGCCGCGTGTTCGAGGAGAGCTTCGATGCCAAGCAGCATCGCGAGTACATGCCCGACGATGCCGCCGAGCAATCCGCGCTCAACCGTCAAGGCATCACCGAGAACGCCCGCCGCGTCAAGGAACTCGAGCGAGAGGTGGCCGAGCTCAAGGCCCTCGTCGCCAAGCTCGCGGACGAACGCTAGGGCTGCGAACGGTACAAGCCCGCATCAACACAAGAAGGCGCGCCAGGGAATTCATCCCCGGCGCGCCTTTCTTTTTGATGTGACATGCGGGACTGTCCCTTTGCCACATTATGCGAACTGGCTCAGATAGAGGTCGGCGTAGGCACCCTCGGCAGCCAGCAGCTCCTTATGCGTGCCCTGCTCGATAATGTTGCCGTGATCCATGACCAAGATCAGGTCGGCATCAACAATCGTCGACAGGCGGTGCGCGATCACAAAGCTCGTGCGCCCGCGCATGAGCGCGTCCATGGCACGACCGATGGCAAGCTCGGTACGCGTATCCACGCTTGAGGTCGCCTCGTCCAGGATGAGAATCGCCGGGTTGTTGAGCAGCACGCGTGCGATGGTCAGCAGCTGACGCTGGCCCTGGCTGATGCTTTCGGCATCGTTGGCCACGCGCGTGTCGTAGCCCTGCGGCATGGTGCGCACAAAGAAGTCAACCTGGGCGGCGCGCGCAGCCGCAACAATCTCCTCGCGCGTTGCCTCGGGGCAGCCGTAGGCGATGTTCTCGGCAATCGTGCCATCGAACAGCCAGGCGTCCTGCAGCACCATGCCAAACTGCTGCCGTAGCTCGCCGCGATCCATGCGGCTCGTATCCACGCCGTCGAGCGTAATACGCCCGCCGTCAATCTCGTAGAAGCGCATGAGCAGGTTGATGAGCGTCGTCTTGCCTGCGCCCGTGGTTCCCACCACGGCAATCTTCTGGCCCGGCTCGGCGGTAAACGACACGTCGCGCATAAGCGGCTTGTCGGGCGAATAACCAAAGCGCACATGCTCAAAGGAGACGCGGCCCTCCACGCGACCCGGCAGCTTGGCGGCCTTGTCCGGCAGCGGATCGGCCTCCATCTCGGGCTCATCGAGCAGGTCGAACACGCGCTCGGCGCTCGCCAGCGCGCTCTGCAGCGAGTTAAAGGTAAACGACAGCTGCGTCATGGGCTCGGACGCCTCATAGATAAACTGGAAGAACGCCTGGAACACGCCGACGGTCATATGCCCGGCAACCAACATGCTGCAGCCCACAAGCGCAATAACGATCTGCGCCAAACGGCCGATAAAGCGCACTGCGGGGCCGACAGCATTGATCATAAAGTCGGCCTTGGTGCTCACACGAGCCAGTTCCTTCGAAGCCTCGTGCACCTCAGCGGAGCTCTGACGTTCGCGGTTAAACGCGCGGATCACCAGACGGCCCGAATAGCCTTCCTCGACCGCACTCGTAATCTTGGACACCCACTCCTGGCGCTCGCCCGTCACATCGTGTGTGCGGCGCGAGACGACCTTCGTCACCAGCAGCGACAGTGCCGTAAAGAACAGAAAGACGAGCGTAAGCTGCACGCTGAACACGAACATCACGCTCACAGCACCAACAACCGTGCCGATCGACACGAGCAGCTGCAGCAATCCGCGCTGCATGCTCTCGGACATCTTGTCCAGGTCGTTGGTCGCGCGGCTGACGACCTCGCCGGGACGATGCGCGTCAAAATAGGCGAGCGGCAGACGATTGAGCTTTTGGGCGATGCGGTTACGCAGACGCAGGTTGAGGCGTTCGGCCACGCTCGACATCAAAAAGCTCTGGAGCGCGTAGAACGAGGCAGCGGCCGTCCAAATCATAAAGTAGATGAAGATGGTCCTGCCGCAATTCTCCCAGGTGATGTTGAAGGTGGTGTCGTTGGCAAACGCCACCTGAATGTGGCCCCACAGCTCATCGATCACACGGGCGCTATATGCCGGCGCAGCGGTGTTAAAGATGGCATAGAACACAATGCTCGCGAACACGATATAGAAGCGCCAATGGTCGCCGGCAGCCTCGCTCCACAGGCGGCGCACCGTCGCCCAGGTGTCGCGGGGTTTCTCGTCTTCGTCTTCGTCGTCCACGTCGCGCATACGCTCTGCCTCAGCGCGAGCGCGCTCGTCCTCGGCGCGCTCGTTTTCCTCGTAGAGCGCTTGGCGGCGAGCCTCGCGCTCGGCTGCAGCCTTGGCGGCGTCATCCAGCTCGGTCGACGCGGCAGCCGTTTCCTCGACCAGTCCCGCGGCAGCGGTGTCATCAACGCCGCCCTGCTTCTTGAGCTCCTCGGTCATGCTACTCACCTCCCTTCATCTGCGATTCCGCGATGGCGCGGTACACCTCGCAGGTTTCCATAAGCTCGCCATGCGTGCCCAGACCCACAACCTCGCCATCCTTGAGCACGACGATCTGGTCGGCGTGCAAGATCGTCGAGATGCGCTGCGCGATGATGAGCACCGCAGCGTCACGCGTCTCGTCTTGCAACGCATGACGCAGGGCGGCATCAGTCTTAAAGTCCAGGGCCGAAAAACTGTCATCGAAGATATATAGATTGGCATGCTTCATGAGCGCACGGGCGATTGCCAAACGCTGGCGCTGGCCGCCCGAAAAGTTCGTACCGCCCTGCGCCACCGGGGTATCGAGCCCCTGCGGTTGGTCGAGTACAAAGGTGCTCTGGGCAACCTCAAGCGCGTGAAGCATGTCGCCCTCGGTCGCGCCTTCGTTACCAAAGCGAAGGTTGCTCGCCACCGTGCCCGAGAACAGCCACGCCTTCTGCGGCACATAGGCAATGCGCCCGCGGATTTCATCTTGCGTAAGCTCGCGCAGGTCCACACCATTCAGGCGAATGGAGCCCTTGGTGGCATCGTGGAAGCGCAGCAGAAGCTTTGCCACCGTCGATTTGCCCGAGCCTGTCGAGCCAACGATCGCAGTCGTCTGACCGCGACGGCAGGCAAAGCTCAGGTCGCACAGGGTGTCCTCGTCGGCATCGTCAAAGCGAAACGACATATGGTCGAACACAGCCACCGCATCGGCTTCGTCTTGGGGCTCGCGCGCCCCGTCATCCAGCGTGCGCTCGCCATCGACGATGCTCGGCTCAATCTCCAACACCTGCTGCGCGCGGTTGAGGCACGCCGCAGCGCGCGGAAGCGTCAGAATCACCATCTGCGCCATCATCACAAAGAACAGGATCAAGATCGCGTATTCCAACACGGCCGAGATGCTGCCGATTTGCATGGCGTGGACGCCCGCGCGGTTGCCGCCCACCCACAGCACCGCCACCTCGGCGATATTCATCAAAAAGAAGCTGGAACTGTCGAGACCCACAAACAGGTGGTTGACCTTGATGGCGTTGGCCGCGTAATCGCTAAACACCTCGTCCAGGCGCTGCTCCTCGTGGCGCTCCTTGTTAAATGCGCGGATGACGCGCACGCCCACGATGTTCTCGCGCAGCACCACGTTCATGCGGTCGATAAAGCTCTGCAGGCGCATAAAGATCGGCGCGGCGTTAGCCACCGTAAAGACCGCCGCCACCAGCACGATCGCAACGACCACACCCAGCAGCGTGCCCATGGCGGGATCGATGAACCAAGCAAAAATGATGCCTGCCACGGCCAAGAACGGCACCGGCAGCACCAACTGAATCGTCTGAAGGACAGCTTGCTGAATCACGTTGATGTCGTTGAGCGAGCGTGTGATCATCGAACCCGTGCCAAAGCGCTCAAAGTCGCTAGCCGCGAGTTCGAGCGACTTGTCGTACACGGCATTGCGGATATCGCAGGCCACGTTGGCGGCCAGGCGCGCCGAAAGATAGCAGCCCAGCACCGTGCCGCCGCTGGCCATGCCGGTCGCGATAAGCATGTACAGGCCGTTGCGTAAAATATAGTCGATATCGCCCGTGGTAATACCGGTGTTGACCATGTTCGCCAGCATCGTGGGAACCAACAGCGTACCGACGTTATCTATCAGCACCGCAAACAGCGTCACCGCAATCAGCCCGCGATACGGCCTCATAAACCTCATTAAGAGTCGCATGTCTCCCCTTCGCTCTTATCGTCAGCCTCGTTCTCAGCGGCCACTTGCCGTTTAAATGCCTCGCACTCTTCGTTAAGAACATGGGAGAACTTACCGACCAAGCGCATGATCTCGCGCTGTTCCCACGGCTCGAGCGCCTCGAATGCCTGTTGCTCGGCTTTTTGCGCTGGCAACGCGTAGCGCTTGGCAAACCGCACGCCTTCTTCGGTCAGTCGCACAACCTTGTTCTTACGACTACCTTCGGCAAACTCCAACGTCGCAAGCCCTCGCGCCCTAAGCGTCTTGATCGCCGAATTGATGGTCTGTTTGCTGTAGAACCATTCACTCGTCAGCCGACTCACGGCAACGCTTCCGCCCGCCGCACTCGTGTCGACGAGCATCCAGTAGGCGCAGTCCGAAAGACCGCAGGCGCGCGCGAACTCCGAATAGATACGGTCAGGCCCGTTGAGCATCCGGTCGAAATCGACCGGGCTAACTGCACTATTCATCTCTCCCACCATTCGATAGTCCGAGTTTTGACCAATTAATATCTCTTCATTAGTCCGAGTTTTGACTATCGTCAACAAGCTCGTTGTTTATGGTCGGCTCTACATAAGCATATCGACAAAAAAGACCGCCGGCGCGGGGGCGGCGCCGGCGGTTGCGAGAGAATATCGAGTGTTGGCTGTTAAGCAGCGACGGCCTCATAGACCGTAGCACCCGAGAAGCTGTCATGCAGGCTCTTGCCGGCAATCCACGGCAGCTCGACGACCTCGCAGACCGTGTTGACCAGCTCGGAGCAGTCAGTAAAGTGGCCCTTGTCGTTGAGGGCCTCGCAATCCTGAACACGCCAATAGCCATCGGTGTGCGTGATGTAGTACTCGTGATCGTTGATCGACACGAAAGCGCGCGTCTTGGAACGCAGCAGCTTCAGAAATCCTTCGAAATCGGTCTCGACGACATCTCCAGCCTGGAACATGATGTTACCTCCTGGCCCGGCGCCACCACGGCGCATTGATAAACGTTGGTACTCCTTTAGTAAAACCTTTATCAAAGGTTATGCGTTCGTCATTTAGGCAAGTGGTAAAAAACCGCAGGGTAGACGGGATAAAACGTTTAACCATCCCATTTGTTTGTCACATTCTGAAGGTACTTTTATGCAAACCTACTTTCCCAATTGGAATCTATCCTTTTGGCCGGGCAATTGACCGTCTATCGTTTAAGCCCGACGGGTATGAACGGGGCATCTGCAACGCCACCGCAAGGAGACACCATGGAGACTATCGAAGCACTCATTCACCGCCGCAGCTGCCGCAACTACAGCGATCGTCCCGTCGAGGCTGAAAAGCTTGCACGTATTATCGAAGCCGGCCAATATGCACCGAGCGGCATGGGCCGCCAGCCGGTGACGTTTGTCGCCGTCACCGACCCCGCGACCGTCGAGCATCTCTCACAGCTCAACGCCCAGGTCATGGACAGCAACAGCGACCCCTTCTATGGCGCCAAGACCGTTGTGGTGGTGCTGGTTGACCGCAGCGTGCCCACACATCTGGAAGACGGCTCGCTCGCCATGGGCAACTTGCTCAACGCCGCCTATGCACTGGGTGTCGATTCGTGCTGGATTCACCGCGCGCATGAGGTCTTTGACTCGCCCGAGGGCCTGGAGCTGCTGGCCAGCTGGGGCCTGCCCGCCGACGGCAGCCTGCGCGGCGTCGGTAACTGCATTCTTGGCTACGCCGAGGACACGCTACCCGAGGCAAAGCCGCGCCGCAACAACGTGGTGTACGTGAAATAGTACAGGAACGTCAGCAGGGGTAGCTAATTTGGGACGGGGCTATTTTAGCTACCCCACTCGCAACTTATATTGACGTCGCCGTTGTCGTTGTTTCGTTCGTCTGGGCCGTTTCGACGTCGTCGCCTTGCTTGTCTTCGTCCTTTTGCGCATCGGCGATGGTGGAGGCCGCCGCGACGATACCGCGCTGGGGCGCAACGCCCGTCTGGGTCTGTGCGCCCTCGACAACTTCTGTGCCTGCATGCGCGAGCTCGGGCGATTTAAACATTGCGTCCAAGTTGGCGCCACCGCCGGCATATCCGAGCGCAGCGAGCGCGATGACGATCACTGCAACGGCGGCCACAATCGGCACGTAGCGATGCCAGCCGGCGGGATTGAGCCCGCTGCGGCGAGCCGCCCCGCGGCTGATGTAGCCGAGCGTTCCGTCGTGCTTGAGCTTTGATCCCACCACGCGTTTGCGGCCCAACAGCGAGGACTCTGCCTGCATTGCCAAGCGGGCGCTTGCCGAAGGATAGCCGTATTTAGTGCGCTTGAACGAGCCATCAAACCCCGAGGCGTGTTTGCCCCACGTCACCGATGTTGTGCGTCGGTTGACCGGCGCGGCACTCCGCCTTCTGCGGCTCGGTTTTGAAGTCTCAGCCATATGCCCTCGCACGCCGTAACCAAATCGAAGCAATAACGCTTTGGACTGTAGCACACGCGTCGCGCGCGGTCACGGGCGCCTCGCTCAACGGTCATCGTCCTTCAGCAAGCGCCACAGCGTTGTACGGCTTATGCCCAGCACCTCCGCCGCACGGGTTCGGTTGCCGTGGAGATGATCTACAACCAGATGCGCGATATCTCGCTCGGTATCGGCCAGCGGTCGCAGGATATACAGGTCACTTTCGAGCGTCGGGGCGCCAAAGGTTGCGGTCTTAATCACGTCCTCTTGGGCGAGCACTTCCTCCGCCACAGCGCGGTCCACCGTGCCCGCCCCCACCAATATATACAGTCGTTCCGAGACCTCGCGGAGCTGCAGATAATTGCGCGGCCAGCGGTAAGCATCGAGCGTCTTCGTCGCCGCGACAGACAGCGTGGGCGCTGCCGTCCCAAATGCATCAGCGAGATATTCCAAATAGCGCGCAGCCTTCGTCGACGCGGCTCCCTGCTCGGCGATTGCCGGCGCCACGCTCACCGCACAGGCGAAGCGCTCGGTCACAAAGGCGGCTTGATCACTTTCGCCGCCGCCCGGCATGTCATTCGCCGTCAGCACCACATGGCAGCGCGTCGCCAACGCGGTGTCGGTCATCGTGGAGACAAGCTCGCGGAGGCGCTGGGGGCCAACCGCGTTCCAGCCCTCAATGCAAAGTGTCAGCCCCGTTTGGAACAGCGGCGATTCGGAGCTTTTGAGCACATGGCGCCAACCGCGATCGGTGAGTTCATCGAGCGCGACGGAAACAAAGGGTTGATCGACAAAAGGGCCAGCCAGATAGAGGCGCTTGGCAATCTCGACCTGACCAGCGCCAAGCTCGCCCTCGAGCATAAGGGGCACGCCGCGCGCATAGCTCTCGGCAACCGGCGCAGCCACCGAGGCCGCCCCCTCAACGATGCCGTACGCACTCGATTCGTAGCGGGCCTCAACTTCGTCGGCGTTGAGCCACTCGATGCCCGCATGCGCCGCGGCGCCGCGCACCTCGCGGACCACGACGACCCAAAGGCCCCCGCCCTCTTTGTCGGTGGGGCGAACGGTCAGGCTCAGGCGCGTACCCGCACGCCCCATAACAAGGCGCGCACCGTCTCCTATACGGTCGAGGCGTTCGGCAACAAAAGCCGCCACATCCCGCTCAAGTGCCGCGTCATTCATGGTCGAGATCGCGACGTCCCCACGCGCATCGATTGCCAATGCCGAGGCCCCGGCAGCAGCCAGGGCCCCAGTCAAGATGTTCAGCTTGGCATCGCTATCCATGATTTGCCCCTGTCCGCAGCGACGTGCAACCGCTGACGGTCGCACGACCAAGTGTTTCAAAATTGAACGATATTGCTCACCAAACACTATAGGGCAGAAAGCGCCGTCCTGCGAGTATAGGTGTTGCCCCGCATCGCCATCCTGGCGGGGCGATAAGAGCTCTTCGGGACTTATAAACCTGCGGACAAGCCATACCCGCAAGAGCTCCTATCGCTCCACCGTGAGAATGCGCTCACCGGCACGCAGCACGCAAATAAGCTACTTCTCTACCAGATTCCCAGCACGTGCTGCATTCCCAAACTCATGCACGCAATGCCAATCCAGCAGCAAAAGCCCAGCGCGATGGGCTTGCCGCCCTTTTTGATCAGCTCGACGATATCGGTATTAAAACCAATAGCCGCCATGGCCATCACGATAAAGAACTTCGACAGCTCCTTGATGGGCGCCGTAAAGGACGCGGGAAGCTGAAGCACCGTGGTGATCACGCTCGCCAGCACAAAGAACAGCACAAACATGGGAAACGCGCGTTTAATCGAGAACGTGCTTTTGGCGTCGCCGCCGGCCTTGCGCGCCAGATGCATCTGCCAGCAAGCAAGCGCCAACGTGATGGGAATAATGGCCAGCGTCCTGGTGAGCTTGACCACCGTGGCGCTCTCGAGCACATTGGCGCCGGGATGCATGCTGTCCCAAGCGCTCGCCGCGGCCGTTACGGACGAGGTGTCGTTGATGGCGGTGCCGGCAAACAGGCCAAAGCCCTCGTTGGTCAGCCCGAGCATGCCGCCGAGCGTCGGAAACACGAGCGCCGCGATAACGTTAAACAGGAAGATGACCGAAATGGCCTGGGCAATCTCGCGATCGTCGGCATCGATGACGGGTGCAGTCGCGGCGATAGCAGAACCGCCGCAAATCGACGAACCCACACCCACAAGCGTCGCGATCTTACCCGGCACATTCATAACGCGGCAGAGCACAAAGGCGATGACAAGCGAGGTCGAGATTGTCGCCACGATAATGGGCAGCGACTGGGCGCCCTTGGACAGGATCTGGGAGAGGTTCATGCCAAAGCCAAGCAGGATAACCGCGTACTGCAAGACTTTTTTGGACGTATAGGTAACGCCGGCGGCGAGCTGTTCGCGACGATTCTTGGGAAAGACGAGCGCCAGGACCATGCCAAAGAGGATGGCAAATACCGGACCGCCGACCACTTCAATCTGTTTGCCGAGCAACGTCGCGGGGATAGCGATGATCAGGCAGAACAAGACGCCTTTCCAGCGCTCGCGTACGATATTTGCCAGTTGCATATGGGATTCCTTCTTTCTATTTCACGTTTGCGACGGCTTATGATACGGCAACATTGAGCGCAGCCTTGCGCAAACACAGACTAAGATGCCGCAATAGTTCTCGGGCGACAGCCGAATTACCCACCGCGGAGAGCTGATTCGCGGCATAATTAACAACTGACATATGAGTTTGATAGAACAGTTGCGAGGCGCTATGGAAGAATCGATGCACGTCGGCGAGCAGGAAACGAGCCTACAGGACCAGTCCTACCACACCATTCGACGCAAAATCGTCTACCTGGACTACAAGCCGGGCGAAAAGCTGGGCGTCAAGCAACTCTGCGACGACCTGGATATGGGTCGCACGCCCGTGCGCGAGGCTTTGGTTCGCTTGGCGCAGGAAGGCCTGGTGCGCACCGTGCCCCAGAGCGGCACCTACGTCTCACCCATCAACCTCACCCTTGCCGAGAGTGCCTGTTACATCCGCGAACATCTGGAAAAGCAGGTGATCGTGGAATGCTGTGCGCGCGCCACGTCGGCCGGCATCGAGCAGCTCGACCGCGCCATCGCGCTGCAGGAAAAGGCCATGGCCGAAGAGGATCGCATCGGCTTCTTTTTGAGCGACAACCTCATGCATCACATGATTTTTAGCATCGCATGTCGCAGCACCGTGTGGTCGTGGCTCGAAGAGACCAATGCCGACCTGGAGCGCTTCCGCTGGCTGCGCGCTGCCACGCAGGTTCTCGACAATCAGGACATCGTGAACGAGCACAAGCAGATTCGCCGCGCTATCGCCGGTCGCGACCCCATCGAAGCGAGCTTTTTGGTCAGCAAGCACCTGCACATGATGTTCCGCAACCAAACCGAGGTTCTGGACCAGTTCCCCGAGTACTTCGAGACCAGTAAGCTCCGCTAACCTGCCAAATAGGGACAGGTTCATTTTGGCAGGTTTTATCCGGGCAAATGCAACAAGGCCCGGCTCCGTCTTGATGCGGAGCCGGGCCTTAGTCGCTAGAACGGCGGAACCAACTACTCTACCGTGACGCTCTTGGCGAGGTTTCGGGGCTGGTCAACGTCGCAACCGCGCAGGATGGCGACCTCGCGGGCGAGCAGCTGCAGCGGGACACTCGCCGTGATGGGGCTGAACACGTCGCGGACTGCTGGCACGCGGATAATGCAGTCGGCGATCTTGTTGATCTCCTCGTCGCCCTCGGTGGCAACGACGATGACCTTGGCACCGCGCGCCTTGCACTCCATAAGGTTCGACACGGTCTTGTCGTAGGTGGCACTCTTGGTGGCCACAGCGATGACAGGGAAGCCCGGGTCGATCAGGGCAATGGGGCCGTGCTTCATCTCGCCGGCGGCGTAGGCCTCGGCGTGCAGGTAGCTGACCTCCTTGAGCTTGAGCGCACCCTCGTAGGAAATAGCGGCACCCATGCCGCGGCCCACGAACAGCGCCGACTGCGCATCCTTGCACAGCAGGGCAGCCTCATGCACGGCATCGGTCTGCGTGTCCAAAATCCACTGGATCTGCTCGGCAGTATCGGAAAGCTCGCGGAACAGCATGCGTGCCTGTTTGGTGGTCAGGCGGTACTTGACCTGCGCCAGCAGCAGGGCCAGCAGCGTCAGGCTCACAACCTGGCCGATGAAGCTCTTGGTCGAGGCGACCGCGATCTCCTTGTTGGCCTTGGTGTAGATGACGCCGTCGCTCTCACGCGCCACGGGGCTGCCCACCACGTTGGTGATGCCGAAGACCTTGGCACCCTTGATGCGCGCGTCGCGAATGGCGGCAAGGGTATCGGCCGTCTCGCCCGACTGGGACACGGCAACGACAAGCGTCGTCGGCGTAATGATGGGGTTGCGATAACGGAACTCGCTGGCCGCCTCCACCTCGGTGGGGATGCGAGCCCAGCCCTCAATGAGATTCTTGGCAATGAGGCCAGCGTGATAGCTGGTGCCGCAAGCGATCACGTAGACGCGGTCGATGTCGTTGAGCTCCTCGAGCGAAAGGCCCAGCTCGTCGATGTCGAGCTCGCCGGCCGGCGTCATACGACCAACCAGCGTGTCGCGCACGACGCGCGGCTGCTCGTGAATCTCCTTGAGCATAAAGTCGGGATAACCGCCTTTTTCTGCCATGTCCAGGTCCCAATCGATGTGGGTGACCTTGGGCTCGATAACGTTGCCGGCCTCGTCGGTGTACTCGACGCCTGCGGGCGTGAGCTTGGCAAACTGACCGTCCTCGAGCACCACGACATCGCGGGTGGCGTCGATGAGCGCGATGACATCGGAGGCGACATAGGAGCCGGTTTCGCCCACACCGACTACGATCGGGGAATCCTTGCGGGCCACGGCGATCACGCCGGGCTCGTCAGCGCACACGGCGGCCAGACCATAGGCACCGACCACGTGGGTGCAAGCCTCGCGCACGGAGGCCATCAGGTCGTGCGTCTCGGCATAGGCCTCTTCGATCAGATGCGCGAAGACCTCGGTATCGGTCTCGCTCTTAAAGTGGTGGCCTCGACCCTCCAACTCTTCGCGCAGCTCGGCGAAGTTCTCGATGATGCCGTTGTGGACGATGGCGATACGACCGTCGCAGCTGGTGTGGGGGTGAGCGTTAACGACGGAGGGCTTGCCGTGGGTGGCCCAACGGGTGTGGCCGATACCGCAGGTAGCGTCGCTGTCGATGTTGGAAAGCTCGCTCTCCAAGCCCGCGACCTTGCCCACGCGGCGGATGACGTCGAGGTGCACCGCGGCGTCCTCGCCCACCTCGAGCGCGACGCCCGAGGAGTCATAGCCGCGATACTCCATACGCTTGAGGCCCGTGACCAGGATGTTCTTTGCAATATCAGAGCCGGTGTAGCCGACGATTCCGCACATAAGATAAATCCCTTCGTTCGCGTGACTGCAAGACGTCCACGCACAAAGGGCGCTGAGACGTACAACGTTCGAGTATTGTACTCACGCAAACGCAAGCTGATATACCAGAAGTGGTATCTCAACTTAGATACCACTCGATGCACACACGTCCAGCCGGTCCAAACCACCACAAAGGTACCTGCCCCCTTCGTGGTGGTCGCGCTGGCAACAGCGTTTCCCCAGATAAAACCTGCCAAAATAAACCTGTCCCTTTTTGGAAGGTTTGGGATGCTACAATCTGGCTTGTACTTGAAACGCATCAAAGGGGCCGCTATGGCAAAGGTTAAAATCAGCGACGTCGCGCGCGAAGCCGGGGTTTCGTTGGGCACGGTTTCCAACGCGCTCAACCATCCCGAAAAGCTGCGCCCCGAGACCCTCAAGCTCATCAACGAGACCATCAGTCGCCTTGGCTACCTGCCCAACCAAAGCGCTCGTCAGCTCGCGGGCGGCGCCACCAAGTCCTTTGGCCTGGTGCTCCCCCGTCTCGATCACGGCTTTTCGCTCCAAATCGCCAGCGGCGCCCACAACGAGGCCCGCAAGCACGGCTACGACTTGCTCATCGCCAACGCCGATAACGACGATATTCTCGAGGACCATTACCTGCGCTACTTTATGGGCACCCAGATGTCCGGCGTCATGGTTCAGCCCATGGCATCCCCCGACTGGCACCCCGCCATGACCAAGATGCCCGTGCCGATCGTCCATCTGGACATCCATTGCTCTGAGCCCGGCTACTACGTAGCGGCCGACAACGAGGCCCAGGGTCGCATCATTGCCGAGCTTGCTATCGCCCGCGGCGCGCACCATATTGTCGTCGTCGGCCGAGCAGCATTTATGCAACTCACCCTGCGCGTCCTTGGCATTCATAAGGCGCTCGCCCTGCACCCCGATATCAAGATCGAAGTCATCGACGCCGGCGAATGGAATACCGCTGCCGACGGCTACGGCATCGGTGCCCAAATCGCCGAGCGCCCCGCGGACGAACGTCCCGATTTTGTCGTCGGTCTGACCGATGTGTTGGCCTCGGGCGTCGTTTCGGCACTGGTCGACAAGGGCATCTCTGTCCCCGGGCAAGTACGCGTGGCCGGATGCGACGGCAACCCGCTCGCTTGGAGCGGATCGGTCCCGCTCACTACGGTAGCGCCCCCGGGCTACGAGATTGGCCGCAAGGGTGTCCAACTGCTGATGGAGCAAATCGAGAACAAGGCCCCGGCAAAGATCAAGCATATCCGTGTCGGCTCCGCAGCGCGTACCGTCACCGCAGTCGCCGCCGAGGATATCAACCGCCAAGAACTGGTACGTCCGTTCCTACTGGAACGCGCCAGCACCCAGGCAAGCAGCCAGACCGACGCCACG
Organism: Collinsella aerofaciens; assembly: GCF_040926185.1. Lineage (GTDB taxonomy): Bacteria > Actinomycetota > Coriobacteriia > Coriobacteriales > Coriobacteriaceae > Collinsella > Collinsella aerofaciens_BC. The sequence goes on along the minus strand of NZ_JBCOIQ010000016.1, from coordinate 26,958 downwards.
GCCATCAACCTCGGTGCGTATCTATAGCACGCCCGCGAGTATGCTAAGTCGCCGCTTAAGCAAAAGGGGCCCGACCATTGCCGGACCCCTTTTGCTTAAGCGCAAACGTAAGCAATTGCTCGTTTCAACGCCGCAATTGTCTAGCGCACGGCCTTGACCGCCGCCGCCAGATCGAACAGCGTATCGAGCACGGCCTCGCAGCCATCCACCACGTCCTGCGGCAGCGGCACGATATCGGGGACGGCAAAGACATGGCAGCCGGCCGTAATGCCCGAGACGCAGCCGTTGCGCGAATCCTCGACCACGGCACATTCCTCGGGAGCAAAGCCCGCGCGCTCGCAGGCAAGCAGATACATCTCGGGGTCGGGCTTGCCGTGCACGACGTCCTCGCCACACGTTACCGTTTCAAACTTGTCAAAGAGGCCAACCATCTTAAGGTTGCGCTCGGCCGTAACGAGGCGCGACGACGTCGCTAGACCAACGTGATAGCCCGCAGCCAGCAGCTCGTCTAGGCACTCGGCGGCGCCGGCCTTAAGTTCCAGTTCGGTCTTGACCATCTCGTCGCGAATCTCCTTGTGGCGACGATAGATCGCCTCGGTGGTTTCGTGGCTGCCGCAATGCTCATCAAGGATATCCATAACATCGGGCAGCGTGCGGCCGATAAACTGATGGATCAGCGCTTCATCAATCGCGAGCCCCAGCTCAGCGGCGCCTGCCTTCCAGGCCTTAATCCCCAAACGCTCGGTATCGACCAGCGTTCCATCCATGTCAAAAATAACAGCCTTGATCATATCGGTCCCCCATCGACTCTCGCTGTCGCGTTGCTGTAACTCTACCGCATTTGGCAACTTGTATATAACGTATATACCATATTGCACTTTCGTTACATAGGTAGAAGTCTTATGGCAAGTAACGCATTAGGATTATAGTTTTCGATCGAGTACTCAACGATAAGGACCGTTTCATGATTTTAGACACCACGGCACCCGCAGAGGAGCTTCAAGACAAGCTATCGGCGCTCGAACAGCTGCTTTTGGCATACGGGCGCGTGGCTATCGGGTTTTCCGGCGGCGTTGACAGCAGCTTTTTGGCCGCCGTATGCGCCCGCATCATGCCTACCAATACCCTCCTCGTCCATCTCACCACGCCGCTCATCGGCACGCCCGAGCAGGCCTCGTTTGAGCGGTCCGTTGATGGACAAGCCAATGAAGGGGCACATTTTAAGCTCCCCGTGCTCAATCTTTCGGTCGATCAGCTGCAGCTCCCCCAAGTAGCCTGCAACGATGCTAATCGCTGCTACCACTGCAAGCACGCTGGCTTTACCGCCATCGTCAACCACGCCAAGTCGCTCGGCTTTCCCACCGTCATCGATGGCAGCAATGCAAGCGATCGCGGTGACTACCGCCCCGGCATGCGTGCGGCAGAAGAGCTCGGCGTACGCTCACCCCTTATGGAGGTCGGCTTTACCAAGGACGAAGAGCGCGAGCTGCTGCGCGCATGGGGTTATCCCGTTTGGAACCTGCCGGCGGGAGCATGTCTTGCCACGCGCGTCCCCACGGGCGAGGAGCTTACGCGCGAGAAGGTCTCCCTGATTCGCGCCTGCGAGGATTACCTGCACGATCTTGATCTGGCACAGGTACGCGCGCGCCTGGTCGGCGGCTGCATGCATATCGAGGCCGCACCCGCAGATGTCGCCAAGATTGCCACCCTCGGCGGTGCCGCCGTCGACGACAAGGGCAAGACCCCGCTGCCCGCCGTTATCAAGTCCGCGCTGCGCGAACTGGGCTGCGACCATATCTCCCCCGAGGTCACCCCCTACATTCACGGCAACATGAATCTTTAAGTTACGCCGTTTTACAAACGGCGTAACCGCTCGGCGCTGCGCAGGCCCCGGGCACGGCAATCTGACGCTCAACTTCACGGGCGCGACCAAAAGGTCAGCGCCCGCTTGTTTCACGTCACCTTACCGCACCCGGAGCCCGCTCGCTCGCATATGCTCAACCTGCACTGCGTTAACTGACCTGCCAATAAGGGACAGGTTTATTTTGGCAGGTTTTATCTGGGGAAATATCGCGAGGCAGTCGCCCCCCCTAGCACCCATCTCACTTCGAGAGACACAAGAGGGGCGACTCGCCTGCATCTACTTCTTCCGATAGCGGCGGTTGCGGCTCGTCGATGAACCCATTACTTCGATGAGCCCTTTATCCGTCATTTTTGGCAGATGGTAGCTGACGGACGAATTTTGGCATTCCGTCTCTCTAAAACAAGGCGCTCATCTCTCTAAAGTTAGAGAGATGAGCGCCTTGTTTTAGAGAGACATTAAGAGAGATGTATCGAATTCGCTGCTAGATTGCCTAATGCTATCTCTCTAACCAACCTTCTCTTTAGAGAGACATTTAGCGAGATGAGCGCGACCTCTCTAATCATGGGCTCCACTCTTTAAGGTGCACACTTCCTAACCGTGCCCTAAGTTGCGGTGAAATAGTCCCCGATTAACCTGCCAAAAAGGGACAGGTTTATTTTGGCAGGTTTTATCTGGGGAAACGCAAATAGGGCCGTGACACCCATACGGCGTCGCGGCCCTTTTCCTTGGAGAAGGATCAATTGATTGAACGGGATGACCGTTCTAGTCTTCGAGTCCGCTATTGATGAGCTCCGCAATCTCAACGGGATCGGTGCTCGCGCGCACCTTGTCACGGAAGCCGGCGTCCATCAGCATCACGGCAGCCTTGGAGAGCAAGCGCAGGTGCGTGGTTCCTGCCTCGCCGGCAGGCACGTACAGCGCGAGCGCAACATCGACGGGCACACCATCGAAGCTCGGCCATTCAACGGGCTCGACCAGCTTAAGCACGGCAACGCCCGGCGTGTGGATAGCATCGCTTTTGGCATGTGGAACGGCAAAACCGGCGACAAGGCCAGTCTCGGCCTCGTTCTCGCGAGCCATGAAGGCAGTCTCTACGGCAGATGCGTCGTCAGCAAAGCCGAGCTCGACGGCCTGATCGGACAAATAATGCAGGGCATCCTCGCGCGAGGCGGCGGTATACCCTATCGTCACTTGGTTGGCAGATACAAATCCCATGGAAACCTTCCTTACAACACAGACCTGACCGCAGCTTCGATGCCGTCGGCGTCCAAACCGTACTTGTGCAGCAAATCGACCGCAGGGCCGGACTCGCCATACACATCGCGCACGCCGACGCGACGCATCGGCACCGGATACTGCTCCGCTAGCACCGAGGCAACGGCCTCGCCAAGACCGCCGATAATCGAATGCTCCTCGGCAGTGACCACGCGACCGGTCTTCTTGGCGCTGGCTACAACCAGGCGTTCGTCGAGCGGCTTGATCGTATGCATGTTGATGACCTCGGCATCGATGCCATCGGCAGCGAGCGCCTCGGCAGCCTCAAGCGCCTCGGCGACCATAAGGCCACAAGCGATGATGGTCACATCGGACCCCTCGCGCACGACCACGCCGCGACCAATCTTGAACTCATAGTCCTCGCAGTCGTTGATGACCGGTGTTGCCAGGCGGCCGAAGCGCATGTAAACCGGGCCCTCAAACTCATAGGCGGCGCGCACACAGGCACGAGCCTCGACGTCGTCGGCGGGAACGACCACCGTCATACCCGGAATCGTGCGCATGAGTGCGATATCCTCGCAGCACTGGTGCGTGGCGCCGTCCTCGCCCACCGAAATGCCGGCATGAGTAGCGCCAATCTTGACGTTGAGGTGCGGGTAGCCGATGGAATTGCGGACCTGCTCGTAGGCGCGACCGGCGGCAAACATCGCAAAGGTGCTCGCAAAAGCAACGCGGCCCGTGGTCGCGATGCCGGCGGCAAGACCCATCAGGTTGCTCTCGGCAATGCCGGCGTCGTAGAAGCGCTCAGGGTGCGCAGCCTTAAACTTACCGGTCTGCGTGGCGGCGGCCAGGTCGGCATCGAGAACCACAAAGTCATCGCGCTCATTGCCCAGCTCGACAAGTGCCTCGCCATAGCTAACGCGCGTGGCGACTATCTTGACGTCTGCCATTAGAGCTCCTCCCCTGCTGCTGCGAGCTCGGCCATGGCCTGCTCAAACTGTTCATCGTTGGGTGCCTTGCCGTGCCAGCCCACCTGGTTTTCCATAAAGGAGACGCCCTTGCCCTTCACCGTCTCGGCGATAATGGCCACGGGCGAGTCGCTCACTTTGCGGGCCTCGGCAAAGGCGGCGGCAATCTGCGCCATGTCGTTACCGTCGGCGAGCTCGATCACATGCCACTTAAAGGCGCGGAACTTGTCAGCGAGCGGCATGGCCGAGTTGACTTCATCGATCGTGCCGTCAATCTGCAAGCCGTTGTGGTCGACGACGGCAACAAGATTGTCGAGCGCATGGTTGCCGGCGAACATGGCCGCCTCCCACACCTGGCCTTCCTCGCACTCACCGTCGCCCAGCAACGTGTAGACACGGTAGCCGTCGCCCCAGTGCTTAGCGGCAAGCGCCATTCCAACTGCAGCAGAGATGCCCTGACCGAGCGATCCGGTGGACATATCGATGCCAGGGGCGTCGTTCATGTTGGGATGGCCCTGCAGTCGGCTGCCAATATGACGGAGCGTCTCGAGCTCTTCGACGGGAAAATAGCCGCGATTTGCCAACACCGAATACAGGCCCGGCGCCGCGTGACCCTTGGAGAGCACAAAGCGATCGCGATCGGCCTTGTGAGGGTCGGCAGGATCGATATTCATTTCCTCAAAGTACAGATACGTCATGATGTCGGCAGCACCGAGCGATCCACCCGGGTGTCCCGACTTGGCCGCGTGAACCGCAGTCACGACACCCTTCCTGACCTCATTGGCGACCTTCGCCAGCTCCTGGTTGGTCATACGAATTCCTCTCTTGAGAACAACCCCGGCACCGGATGACGCGATGCCGGGGCAATCCACTCGTTAAGCCTGAGCGACGACCTTCTGCCAGTCAGCCTCAAAAGAGGCGAGGCCCTGGTCGGTCAGCGGATGATGCAGGCACTTCTTGAGAGCGGCCATGGGCACGGTCGCAATATCGGCACCGAGTAGCGCGGCCTGGGTCACGTGGTTGGGCGTACGAACCGAGGCGGTGATGATCTCGACGGTGTCGTCGACGTTCTTGCCCGTCCAGTCGTAGTTCTTAATGCAGGTCACGACGTTGTCGAGCTGCGAGATACCGTCCTCGGCGATGTCATCGAAACGACCGACAAACGGGCTGATGTAGCGAGCACCGGCATTGGCGGCCATAAGGGCCTGCGTCGGCGAGAAGACGAGCGTCATGTTGACGCGCACGCCAGCATCGGCCAGTGCACGGCAGGCGGCAAGGCCGGCCTCGCACACGGGAAGCTTGACCACGATGTTGGGGGCGAGGGCGGCAAGGCGCTTGCCCTCCTCGATCATACCCTCGGCAGTGGTAGCGGTAGACTCGGCGGAAACGGGCAGGCCCTCGCAGAGCTCGGCAATCTTGAGCATATGCGGCTCAAAGTCGGCAAGCTTGCCGCCGGTCTTGGCGTACAGGGACGGGTTGGTGGTAACACCGGCCAGGCAGCCCCAGCTCTTGGCCTCGGCGATCTCGTCCAGATTGGCAGTATCGATAAAGAACTTCATGGTGCAAACTCCTTCGAAGGAATCCAAAACTCAAAAAATAGGACAAAGGGGATGTCCCTTTGTCCTATGTGCCGGGCCTGCGGCTGGGACATGCCCCAGGCCCGGCGTCGTGTAGGAAAAGCTACTTAGTCCTCGAGAGCCTTCTCGATGCGGCTCGTGACGCCCTTGAGGTTAAGACCGACGACGTACTGCTTGATCGGGCGCTTGATGTGCTCGATCACAAAGCGCTTGCCGTCGATGTCCTGGGCAGCGAGGTTGCGATAGAGCTTCTCGACCTGCTCCTTGACCTCGGGATCGTTGAACGCATAGTGGCCGGAGACATCCAGGATCTTCAGGCTGAGCTCATCGTCGGCAAGGATGTCATCGACCTGCAGGTTGACGTCGTCGCCAGTCATCCACTTGCGCCAGCGCTCGGTCTTGATAGCCTTGACCAGCAGCGTGTGATACAGGTCGGAGGGGTCATCGCACAGACCGTTGTCGACCAGGATCTGCTCGGTGGCGCAGAGCTTGAGGTAGGCGCGGGTCTCCTCGGTGCCATACTGCGGAGCGACGTTGGAGGCGGTCACGTGTGCCGGGATGTGCTCGAGCAGCGTCGCGTCGTCCAGATAGTCGGCGTTGTGCTCCTTCAGGCCCACGCCATAGCGCTTGGCCATATCGGCAAGCTCGCGGGCGTTCTTGAAGTTGTAGTGACCGACCTGCTCCGTCCAGCGGGTAAGGGTGCCGGTCTGGCCGACGATAAAGGTGGGCATGGGGCAGCCGCGCTTCTCGAGCTCGGGCTGCAGCTGAGAAATGAACTCCTCGTACTTATCGGTAGAGGTCAAGCCGCCATTGGTCTCCTCGGTACCGACCTCATAGGCGACCTCGGGCAGGTTATGCTCGCGACGGTACTGCTCAAGGTAGTCGATAAGATCGATCGTGCGGCGAAGCACCACGTCGAGCGGAATAACCTTGCCGATCTGATAGGGGTCCTTGGTGGGGTCGACCATCAGCAGGTCAAAGCCCGCCTCCATGTCGGCGACGAAGGACTTGCGGGCGAGCTCCATGGCCTCGTCCTCGGGCAGGTGGGCGTTACGCTCCTCGTCGCGCTGCCACGGACCGCCGTGATCGCGGCACAGGTAGTACGGACCGGTGTAACCCACCTCGTCGGCAACCTTCTTGATGTCGGCGGCAAAGCGCGTCTGGTCCCAACCGTTGACGTAGCCGGCGCCCATCTCGTCCATATCGACCTGGTTGCGGCTGGCGATAAACATGGGCGGGAAATCCTCGTCCTTGGCAAGCTCGAACACGGCCTGAATCAGGTTGGGGCTCATGGGGCCAATGCCGACCATGGTTGCGTGATCGCCGCTATCCTGCAGCTTGAGCATGCCCTGAACGGCCTGACGGATGGTGAGGTTGGACATTTTGTTCTCCTTCTCCAGAGGATTTTTGACAAAAGTTCCCTGGGACCCAGATGTGGGCCCTATCAGTACGGATGGATTTTGTTGTGTAGGGGCGGTTGTGCGGAGTCAAATCCATCCCTCCGCACAACCGGAGTCCTTAAAGGTTTACTTGGCCTGCTTATCGAGCGTGGGCTTCATGGCAATCAGGATTGCAGCGGCGACCACGGCGCCAATCACGATGTCCAGGCAGAACAGCGCGACGTTGTTGGTGGCAAGGGCGACGATAAAGCCACCGTGCGGGACGTAGCAGTCGATGCCCTGGAAGGCGGCAAGTGCCGCACCCACGGCAGAGCCGATGCAAATGCCGGGCAGGGTGTGACCGAGGTCCTTGACCGCGAAGGGGATAGCGCCCTCGGTAATACCGATGCAGCCCATGAACAGCGCGGAGATGCCCATCTGGCGGTCAGCGTCATCGAACTTGTTCTTGGCGATGAGCGCAGCGAGGCCACAGGCGATCGGGGGAACGGCGACGGCGACGCGGAACATACCGTTAGGACCGTAGATACCGGAGGCCATGATGGCCATGGTGAAGGTCGAGGCGGTCTTGTTGATGGGGCCACCCATATCGAAGGCGGTCATAACGCCAATGACCAGACCCAGGACAACTGCGGAACCGCCCTGCAGGCTGCCGAGCACGCCGGTGAGCCAGTCCATCACAAAGCCAAGCGGCGTGGCCAGGATGTAGATATAGGCCATGCCCAGGACAAGCGAGGTCAGAATCGGGATGATCAGGATGGGCATGATGGTCTGGATGGTGTTGTTGACCTTCCAGGTCTTCATCCAGCGGACAAAGTAGCCGCAGATGACCGCCATGATCATGGCGCCCAAGAAGCCGGTCGAAACGCTGTTGCCGTTAGGGGTAACGACTGCGTTATTGACCAGGTAGCCCAGGACAAAACCGGGGGCGAGCGCGGGCTTGCCGGCCATCGAGTAGGAGATGTATGCCGCAAGCACCGGGATCATCATGGAGATGCCGGCCATGCCGATGGTGTTAAGGCTCACCATCAGCGGGTTCGTAACCTCCATGCCGTTGGCGCCGGCGGTACCGGATGCCAGCGAGAAGGCAAGAAACACGCCGCCGATAACGACGATGGGGATAAAATAGGAAACGCCGGTATTGAATGCATTGAGCAGCGTCTTGCCAGGATCGGCAAAGATAGACTGCTTGGACGCCGGTGTCGGGGCCTGCGGGGCAGCGGAGACGGCCTTCTTCTCTGCCTTGGCCTCGGCCTTGGGCGCGTCAACGGCGCCACCCGTCGCCTTGATGATCTCAATGGCCTGGTCGATGATCTTTACCGGATCGGCGATTACATCAGAGGTGCCGACCTTCAGGAACTTGCCCTCGGCCATCTTCTGCTCAAAACGGTCCTCGTTCTCGACACCCACGTCGACGGACTCCAGGACCAGGTCGGCGGAGTCCACGTCTTCCTGCGTGAGCTCATTCTCGATACCCAGGCCACCCTGAGCCTCGACCTTGCACTCGATGCCACGGGCGGCGCATTCATCCTGAATCGCCTTCTGGGCCATATACGTGTGGGCGATACCCACAGTACAGGCGGCAACGCCTACGATCTTCATTGCTTCCCTCTTTTCATAGAGTTGCGTGCGCAAGACACCGTTTGCGGAGGCCTCCGGAGCATCCCCTGCCGTTTGGACTTGCTGTCTTTTCGACAAGAACAATATAGGTGCTCGTTTTTCTTAATGCCAGCTTATTTCGGTAAACGCGCAGGTCAGAGCGTTGGTTATGCGATTTAGTTATGCGTTTAACCAAAAATGAATCCTGCGATTTTGCCCTCGATTTCAAAAGTCAAGAAGTATTTGGTTTTCTCGGTAGACGGCAGATGCGCATGCCGGTCACAAATTTCGACCCCACCCGTATGCCGCATTTGTTGCATACTCATATGAAAGGAAAAAGCCGCTCACCGAAGCGTATCCTTCACCAAGACTCAAAGTCATCATGTTGGAAAATGCTCATCTGTCGGAAGGAGTCGCTGTGGCAAAACAGCGCGTTACGATCGCAGACGTCGCTCGAGAGGCGGGAACCTCGACGGCAAGCGTCTCGTATTACCTCAACGACAAACGAGAAAAGCTTAGCGAGAAGACGCAGAACAAAATCGCGCGCGTCATTAAGGAACTCGGATACGTTCCCAACGCCCAAGCGCAGACGCTCACCGGCAAGCAAACCCACGTCATTGCCATCATCATTTTGGATAACACCAACAAATGGGCGGGGCTCGTTCTCAATGGCATGGAGCAGGTCATGCTCCCCGCGGGCTACCAGACGGTCGTTTGCACGAGCAACTTTAACCCCGAGACCGAGCTCATGTACGTCGACAAGATGCTCTCGCTGGGCGTCGATGGCTTTATCATCCAGCCCACGGCAAACTTCAAAGCCGTGCATGACCGCATTAGACGCGCCGGCAAGCCGGTCGTCTTTTTCGATGCGGCCATCTATAGCCCAGGTACCAGCTGGATCAAAACCAACCTTTACGACGGCGTGTACAACGCCACACAGGCACTCCTCGACGCCGGCTACGAAGATTTCTTTTCCATTGCCGCCAACATGACCGAAATGCGCACCCGCATGGAGCGTTTTCAGGGGTATGCCGAGGCGCTGGCAGCGAACGGGCAGCTCTACAAAGCGATTCCCATCGATCACAACAAGCCGTCAATCAACGAGCTCACTGAATACTTTAAATTCAAGTTCAATCCCGCCAAGCGAACCCTTATCTTCGTGCAAAATCAGTGGGCACTTCCCCGTGTCTACAAGGCCCTCCAGCCAATGGCCCATCTGCTTCCGCAGCAAATCGGCCTTTTGGGACTCAACTGCGAAGACTGGACTAATCTCACCACACCGACCGTCTCCACCATCATCGAGCCCGTCGACCAAGAAGGTCGCGAAGCAGCCGAGATGCTGCTCGCCCTACTTGACGGAAGCAGCGAACCCGGCGAGCAGCGCATTCTCGAGTGCAAGCTCAACTGGCTCGACTCCACCTCGATCTAGACCGCGGGACAAATGAATCAGTAGCGTTTGTCTCAAATCTTAAGTATTTGTTCGACAGAACGGCCCTTGCCGGCTCCTGCTAGACTGGTAGATTCCCAACCGTCCATCCAGGAGCCTCAATGTCGCGCAAGTCCACCTACAAGCAAGTACTTTCCATCGGCACCGCCGTGGTGCTGGGGTTTGCGCTGTTTACGGGATCGCTCGACGGAGCTCCCAAGCTGCTGTCGCCGCAAAGCGATGAACAGGCGACGGCTCTGGCCGAAAAACAAAACGAGAGCCCCAGCCGCACCGACGACGAGGCGGACCTGGTCGCCCGGCTCGAATCGGGAACAGCGAGTTCCTCGGACTCTCAAAATAGCCAAGACTCTGGCGATGGCTCCGATTCCGCCGCAACCGACACCGGCGACGGCGCTTCCGCGGACAGCGCCGCCACCCCCATCGACGAAGTCGAAAACCCCGACCTCAACCGCGCCCGCGGTGTTTATCTCAGCAGCATTCCCGACTATGCCGGCAACCCCTACGTTGCCCTTCGCGCCGACAGCACGCACCCGCTCGGCACACCATCATTCACGCTCGATGAATACGAGCGCGCTACAGAAGAGGGCTGCTTTAAGAAGTTCTCCAAGCTCGACAGCCTGGGCCGCACCCGCAAAGCACTCGCCTGCGTGGGCCCCGAATCACTCGGTCAAGGCGAGCGCGGCGATATCTCGCGTATCCATCCTGCCGGTTGGCACCAGCAGCGCTACGACTTTATTCCGGGCCAGAGCCTCTACAACCGCTGCCACCTTATCGCCTGGTCGCTCTGCGGCGAAAACGCCAACCGCAAAAATCTCCTCACCGGCACGCGCTATCTCAACGAAACGAGCATGCTGCCGTTTGAGGAGCAGATTCTCGGCTACATCCGCGACACGGGCAACCATGTGCTCTACCGCGTCACGCCCATGTATAACGAAGAGGAACTTGTCTGCCGCGGTGTGCGCCTTGAGGCGCAATCGGTCGAGGACCACGGCAAGACCCTGTGCTTCCACGTGTACTGCTATAACCTACAGCCGCACGTTCAGATCGACTACGTCACCGGCCGCAACCAGGCCTCGGGGAACTAGCCCCAAGCCACGACAAGAACCGATTTGCAACCCCACCGGGGACCAAAAAGGGCCGCCCTGGATTGCCCAGAGCAGCCCTTGCATCGGCATGCATGTTGCAGGCAAAGTCCCACGCTACTTGGCGCGGCCCTCCTCATAGCGCTCGACCAGCTTGGCCTGAACGTCATAAGGCACCTGCTCATAGCCAGCGGGCTTCATGGTAAAGTCACCCGTGCCGCGCGTGATAGAGCGCAGGCGCGTCGAGTAATCCGTCAGCTCGGCCAGCGGCGCCTGGGCGATGACCACGGTGTCTCCGCGCTCATCGGTCTCCATGCCCGTCACGCGACCGCGCGATGCCGAGATGTCGCCCATCACGGCGCCGGCGTAGCTCTCGGGGATAGTCACCGTGATTTCCTCGATGGGCTCCAGCACCACCGGATCGGCATCGGCGCATGCCTTGCGCAGGCCGATGCGAGCCGCCGCGCGGAACGCCATCTCGTTGGAGTCGACGCTGTGATACGAGCCGTCGTACACAGCCACGCGAATGCCCGTGAGCGGATAGCCGGCAATAATACCGTCCTTCATGGTCTCCTGGACACCCTTGTCCACGGCGGGGATCAGCGAGCGCGGAATACGGCCACCTACGACCTCGTCCACAAACTCATAGCCATCGCTCGTGCCGTCGGGCCCAATGAGCGGCTCAACGCGCAGCCAGCAGTCGCCATACTGACCGGCGCCACCGGTCTGCTTCTTGTGGCGGCCCTGAGCGCTCGCCGTGCGGCGGATGGTCTCGCGATACGGGATGCGGATCGGCACGCTCTTGGCAACGACCTTGGTGCGGTCCTCCAGACGGTTGAGCAGCACCGAAACCTGCGCCTCACCAACGGCGGAGATAATGGTCTGGCCGGTCTCCTCGTCGCGGTCGATGCTCATGGTCGGATCGGCCTTGCAGGCCTTCTCGATAAACGTGTAGAGCTTCTCTTCGTCGCCGCGATTCTCGGCCTCGATGGCAATGCGGTACTGCGAGTTGGGGAACTTAAACGCCGCAGCCTCGACCTTGCCGGTAATCGAGAGCGTATCGCCCGTCTCGGCCGCCAGCTTGGGTGCCACGATAATGTCGCCGGCATAGGCGTGACCGACCTCGGTCATGTCGCGGCCGCACATCACATACAGGTGAGCCAGACGGTCGCCCTTGCGGGTACGCGCGTTGATCAGCTCAAGACCCGGCTCAAGCGTACCCGTCAGCACCTTGATAAAGCTGATGCGACCCTGCTGCGGATCGGCCAAGGTCTTAAACACAAACGCCACCGGACGGTCATCGTCACTCGAGATCTTAAGCGAATCGCCGTCGATAAGCGGCATCTCACCGTAGTCGGTCGGCGCCGGGAAGTACGTCGCGATGTCGTCCATCAGCGAGTTGACGCCCTGCTCCTTGATGCAATCGCCCGCAAAGACCGGCACAAAGATGCGCTCGGCAATCGCCTTCGACAGCAAGCCCTCAAGCTCCTCCTGCGTCAGCGTCTCCTCGCCTTCCAGGTACTTCATCATCAGCTCATCGTCGGCCTCGGCCACCAACTCGCACAGATGGTCATGGGCCTCCTCGGCCTGGGCACGATACTCCTCGGGAATCTCCGACTCAACGGCTTCGGTGCCGTTGCAATGGCGCGCCTTCATGCGCACCAGGTCGATAATGCCGTCAAAGTCCTCGCCCTCGCCCCAGGGAAGGGTCACGGCGCCCAATCGCGTGCCAAAGCGCTCCTGCAGCAGGTCCATCGTGGTCGCAAAGCTGGCCTCGGAGCGCGACAGGCGGTTTACGAACACCGCACGCGCCAAGCGCAGGTCCTCGGCGGCATACCAGAGCTTAACCGTCGTAGGCTGCGGGCCGGCCTCGGCGTCGACCACAAACAGAGCCGTCTCGCAGACGCTCATCGCGGCAAAGGCGTCGCCGATAAAATCGGGGTAACACGGGGCATCGAGCACATTGATGCGCGCGCCCTTCCAGTCGATCGGTGCAATGGTCGTCGAGATGGAAAATGCACGCTTGACCTCTTCGGGGTCATAGTCGAGCGTGGGCTTGGTGCCGTCGTGGCCGCCCAGGCGGGCGGTCTTGCCAGAAAGGTGGAGCATGGCCTCGGCGAGTGAAGTCTTGCCCACCCCGCCTTGGCCTACGAGCACCACGTTCCTTACATTGCCGGTCTTGGGAGCACCCATGATGACCTCCTTGCAGGGCCGCGCGCATTGCGCGACGCCAACGGGGAGAGTTCGCGGTCGGTGCCATCCCGGGAGCAGCATGGTCGGCAGCCGAGCCGACTCACCCTCCAAATGTCCTATGTCACCACCCTACCCTCACGGGCGACCGTCCATGCACACCTTTCGGCACACGTATGAATACAGGCGGCGAGAGGAAGAGACAAGCTTGTGAGGCGATTATTGAACCCCGCCGATGCAAACAAAAAGCCGCCACAGACCGTAAGACCTGCGGCGGCTTCGCCTCAATTAATAGTTGAGCAAATACCTGAGCCTATCCCTCGATACGGCTCAAAAACTCACGCGTGCGCTGCTCGCGCGGATGGTCGATAACCTGCTCGGCCGGACCCTCCTCGACAATGCGGCCTCCGTCCATAAAGACCACGCGATCGGCAACATCGCGCGCAAACTGCATCGCGTGGGTCACGATCACCATCGTCATATTCTGCGCGGCAAGGTCTTTAATGACACGCAGCACCTCGGCCGTTAGCTCGGGATCGAGCGCCGAGGTCGGCTCGTCAAAGAACAAGATTTCCGGGTCGAGCGCCAAGGCGCGGGCGATACTCACGCGCTGTTGCTGACCGCCCGAAAGCTCACACGGAACCTTGTTCTCGTTGCCCACAAGCCCCATCTGAGCAATCAATTCATGCGCACGAGCTTCCGCCTGCTCGCGCGGGCGCTTAAGAACGCGGATCGGCGCATCGGTGATGTTTTTCATCACGGTATAGTGCGGGAACAGATTGTAGTTCTGAAACACCAGGCCAAATCGCGAGCGCGCCTGCCTGGGCACATCGCCCTTCGCATAGACCGCGCCCGAACCCGCATCCGTCGCAACGGCAAGGTCGCCAAACGAGAGCGAGCCTCCGTCGAGCGTCTCGAGCAGCGTGGCACACCGCAGCAGCGTGGACTTGCCGCCACCCGAAGGCCCGATAATCGCCACGACCTCTCCACGCTTTACCTCGAGCGAGATATCCTTGAGCACCTCATTGCCGCCAAACGCCTTGCGAGCGTTCGATATATTCATTACCGAATTAATCATGGTAGTAATCCAATTTTTTCTCGGCGGCGCCCAGCAGCATCTCGACAACGAAATTAAAGACCCAGTAAATCAGCGCCGCAATCGCAAACGGCACCATGCTCACCTGCGAGGCGACCAGCGCCTTGGCCGTCGAGAACATCTCACCCACGCCGATGGCGAATGCCAGCGACGTATCCTTGACCAGCGTGATGATCTCGTTGCCCATCGCCGGCAGAATACGCTTGGCGACCTGCGGCATCACGATATACAGAAACGTCTGCACGCGCGAATAGCCCAGCACCTCGGCAGCCTCGTATTGACCGCGCGGAATGGACTGCAAGCCCGAGCGATAGATCTCGGCAAAGTAACCGGCGTAGTTGATGATGAACGCCACGACGCACGCCGTCCACTTGGAATCGGGCGTGAGCGAAATGCCAAACACGTAATACGGGGCAAAGTAGATGGCAAACATCTGCAGCATGAGCGGCGTGCCGCGCATGACCGAGATATAGATGCGCGCAATCCAGCGAAGCGGCGCGATTTTGCTCATGCGCATAAACGCCACGGGAATTCCCAGCGGAATCGACCCGAGCAGCGTCAACACAAACAGCTGCAAACTGACCAAGAACCCCTGGCCAAGCATCTGCATCATGACTTGGATAGACAACCTACCCTCTCTTTCACAGCAACAGAACAGCGGGCGTTAATTGAAATAGGCACAGTGCCCAAGATTGCGAGCGACAAGCCCGACGAAGCGTACTTTGGTACGCGAGGAGGGTTGGAGCCGCAAGGTTGGGTGCTGTGGCTATTTCAAAACCCAATTATCGAAAGATAGACCATAGCTTGAATATTTATCGCAGAGGTCCTTGACCGTGCCGTCCTCGTAGAGCGCCTTGAGCGACTCGGCTACAGCATCGGCCGACTTGGTGTCGCCCTTCTTAAAGCCAACGGCGTAGTGCTCGCTGGACAGCGGCTCATCAAGCTGCGTATAGGCATCGGGCTTGGCGGCAAGCTGATACTGGGCAATCGAAAGGTCGCACGCCACGGCATCGACCGCGCCGCTCTCGAGCTGCATAAAGGCCGTGTTGTACTCGCCGATCGTGTCGAGCGTGGCAAACGTCGCTACCAGATCCTTCTGGTCACCCTCAAGCACGTCCTGCGCAGCGGAATCAGTCTGGGTAATCACGGTCTTGCCGGCAAGATCGTCCCAGCCCTTGATGCCCGCATCCTTCTTGACCACCAGCACCTGCTCGTTGAGCATGTACGGCTCGGAGAACGTGTAGTCGTCCTCGCGGCCCTCCACGGTAAAGCCGTTCCAGATGCAGTTGATAGCGCCCGAGTTAAGCAGCGTATCCTTGGCGTCCCAGTCGATGGCCTCGTATTTGACCTCCCAGCCCTGCTTATCGGCAACAGCCTTGGCCAGATCGAGATCAAAGCCGGTGTACTCGCCATCGTCGCCCACAAAGCCGTACGGAGGATAGGACTTATCAAAGCCCACCACGAGCTTCTTGGACTCCGCAGCGCCCTTCACATCCTTGGCCGCGGCAGAGCCAGCAGCGGAGCCCTTGCCGGCACCACCGCCGCAACCGACAAGACCAAGGCCAAGCACCGTAGCGAGCGAGCCGGCTAGACCAACAAACTGACGACGAGACATATCGGTGTTCATGGTATCCCCCCTTGATGGCACTTTAGTTAAGTAAAGTGATTCGTGTAACGTTCAGAATCATACACTTTAGCGTGATAGAGCACAAGGCGAGTTTGCCCGCCGCGTGAGGGGTGTGGGGGTTAAGTTTCCTGCTCTACAGTCCTGCTCACGACGGAGGCCACATTAAGTGGCCTCCTGTTCGTGCGGAACTCGCGATAAACTTAACCCCCACACCCCTCACGCGGCGGGCAACCGTCGTTGGGCTTATCACTGACACGAATAAACCGCTTGCATATCGTCTGCTGGCTTGGCACGGTACAATACTTGCAGCTTTAATTCATGAATTAGTGGAGTTATTGATGGCAGAATCTCGTGCGGAGCGTAAGGCTCGTCGTGCTTTGATCGAGGCGGCTGAGGGGTCAGAGGAGAAAAAATCTTCTAAGAAATCCAAGTCGTCTCAGGACGCGAAGGGTAAGTCGGCCAAGGGCAAGGCCAAGCGTCCCGGCTCTCGTCGGAACGACGATAAGGCATCTCAGACTCGCTCCAAGCGCCCGTATAAGAATCCGGTTCCGTCTGCGCGCAAGGCCGTTGATCCCAAGTCTCCTTGTTCCATCATGAAAGCTTGCGGTGGGTGTACGGCGCTCAATCGTCCTTATAAGAAGCAGTTGGCAGCCAAGCAGGCCGCCATGGAGGAGCTTTTTGCTACCCTTTGCGAGCGCGAGGGCATTAGCGTCGACCCCATTCGCGGTATGGGCGTCACCCTGGGCGACCCGGGCAAATATCCTGCGCCGCGCGGTTTTCGCCATAAGGCCGCCACTCCCTTTGCTCCAGGTAAGGAGGGTGCTGTCCGTTGCGGTTTCTTTGAGCGCGGCACGCACAAGATCGTTGCCGTACCCGAGTGTCCTGTCGAGGCACCGGGTGCCCGTCAGATTCTCAACGGCATCGCACGCGAAGCTGAGCGGCTGCATATTCCCGCCTTTAATGAGGACAAGCATCTTGGTTTGCTTCGCTATGCCGTCGTCCGCTGCGGCTGGCGTACCGACCAGGTCATGGTCACGCTCGTGACCGCTCAGCGCGACTTGCCGCATGCGCAGGAGTTCTTTGAGGCTGTCGCCGCACTCAATCCGCACATCGTCACCGTCGCCCAAAACATCAACGGACGTCCCGGCAACGCCATCCTCGGCGAGGAAACCCGCATTGTATATGGCGCCGAGTGCATGCGCGACCAGCTGCTCGGCTGCGAGTTCGATATCTCCCCCACCGCGTTCTACCAGACCAACCCGCAGCAGACCGAGCTGCTCTATCAGCTCGCGATTGACGGCATGGACCTGCAGCAGGGCGATGTGCTCATGGATGCCTACTGTGGCAGCGGTACCATCGGTCTTTGCGCAGCTAAAGATGCCCAGAACAAGGGCGTCGGTATTATGCTGCTTGGCGTGGAGCGCAACCACGCCGGCATTGCCGACGCACGTCGTAATGCCGAGCTCAACGGCCTCACCCGCAGCGCTTGGTTTATGGCCGACGATGCCACCGACTACATCCTAGATGCCGCCGACAACAACGAGCGGGTCGATGTCCTTTCCATCGATCCGCCGCGCGCCGGCTCTACCCCCGAGTTCCTCGAAGCTGCCTGCGCGCTTAAGCCGCGCCGCATCACCTATATCAGCTGCAACCCCGTGACTCAAGAGCGCGACCTGCATCAGCTCCTCGACGGAGGCTATCGCCTGCTCAAGATCACGCCCGTCGACATGTTCCCTCACACCGACCACACCGAAACCGTAGCGGTCCTCGAACGCCGCTAACCAACCTCAGTAGATTTTTGGGACAAGAAAGGGGGGCGACCCGCCTGGGCCGCCCCCTTCGCTTGGTTTATAAACTCCGCTACATCCCATTGCGCAGATCGCACACGCCGGCTGCCGCCATCTCGCGCAGCAGCGTCTCGCGGTCGCGCGTCACGATCAAATCCAGCGGGAAGTGAATCTCGTCGAGCATCTTGCGCGCGTGATCGAGCTTGCCAATGGCCATGCCAATGTGGGCATCGGTCGACACGCCAATGCCCACGCCCAGCTCGGCGCAGCGCTCGGCAATCTTGCGGCATACGGCCCAATGCTCAGTGTCGACACCGTGTTCAAGACTATGGTTGTTGATCTCAATAATCTTGTGCTTGGCCTTAGCTGCCAACAGCACCTCGTCGATATCGAACGGCACGCCCGAACGCCCCGTGTGGCCCAGCATGAACACCTTGGGGTGCTCCAGGGCATTGATATACATCTCGGTCGTCTGGGCCAGCGTCGCGCCCTCAGCAATCTGCGGATTATGCACGCTTGCAACCAAATAATCCAAATTACGCGTAACCAAATCGAACAGTGAATGCTGACGGCTGTACGAATCGCCGGCGATATCGAGCGTGACAGGAGTGTCCTCGCCAAACAGGCTTCCGTCCAGCGAAACGATATCGGCCTCGGCACCACGCAGCACCAGCACGCCGCTCCAAATGCGCGGCCAGATATCCTGGTTGATAAAGAACTGGTAACTGCGCAGGTCATTGGGGCAAGCCGTAACCATAGAGCTCAAATGGTCGGCAGATCCGAGCACCTGCAGACCACGCTCTGCCGCCCAGTACACATTCTCCTCAATGGTCGAATATGCATGCGCAGAGAACATCGTATGGGTATGAATGTCACAAGAAAGCAGGTAGGGCATCAGGTCTCCTTATCTGGCACGGCCGTCGCTTATATTCATTGTACGCATAGCCTTCGATAGTCGTAAAACCACTCCATCCCAAAGACACAACGTCCATGACAACGGGGTCCGGCTTAACACCAAACCCCGTTTCACGTAAAACATTGTAGGCAGAGCGCTTTACTTTTAACGATACTCGTCCGCCAACTGTTTCCAAGCGGGTAGCGAATTGACAATCGTTTCGTAGCTCACGCAATAGCCCAGGCGGAACCAACCTGGCATACCAAAGCTGTCCGAGGGAACCGCAAGCAACTCATACTTCTTTGCGCGCTCGCAAAACGCATTCGCATCGGACTCCAACGCTTTCACCCATAGGTAGAACGCGCCATCCGGCTCAACATAGGTGTAGCCATACTCCGCTAGTGCGTCGGTAAGCGCGGTGCGGTTACGTGCATAGGCCTCAACGTCACTCGGCTCATCGATGCAGTCGATAATTACGCGCTGAAAGAGCGCCGGCGCGCACACGAAGCCCATCGTACGGGCAGCACCCGCAACAGCCGGCATCAGACGGGCAGCCTGCGGATTGGTGTTGGGAACCAAGATCCAACCCACGCGCTCACCAGGCAGCGACAGCGACTTGGAATACGAGTAGCACACGATGGTGTGCTCGTAGATCGAGGGCACCCAAGGCACCTCGGCACCGTACACGATCTCGCGGTACGGCTCATCCGAGATGAGCATAATCGGATTCTCGGAATCGCGCTGAGCGTTGGCCTCGCGCAGAACATTGGCCAGTCGCGTCAACGTGTCGCATGTATATACGGCACCGGTCGGATTGTTGGGAGAGTCGATGATGACGGCCGCCGTCTTATCGCTGATCGCCTTGAGCACGTTGTCCACGCTCAGCTGGAACGTATCTTCATCGGCGAGCGCCTCAACACACGTACAGCCGGCCTTCTCAATCCAAACGCGATACTCCGGAAAGTACGGGGCGATAACAATAACCTCGTCGCCCGGATTCGTAACGGCGTTGAGCGCGCAGGTGAGCGAAGCCGCGGCACCCACCGTCATAAAGACGTCTTTGCCCTCATAGCTCGTGCCAAAGCGGCGGTTGAGCGATTCGGCGACGGCTGCTCGACATTGCGGCAGGCCCGGAGCGGGGGTGTAGCCGTGCAACTGGTCACTCGGCAGCTCCAGGGCCTTCTTAATCGACTCAGCCACAGCAGCGGGCGCCGGAACGCTCGGATTGCCCAGCGAAAAATCGAATACGTTTTCCGCACCGATCTGCACCTTGCGCTCAAGGCCATAGCTAAAAATCTCACGGATGATGGAGCTTTCCGCACCGCGAGCATACATAGTTTCGTTGATCATCTGTTCCCCTTTCGCATAGGCGCTATTGTACGCTTTAGCCGAGCAAAGTGCCGCAGCAATGTTGATTGGGGACAGACTTAAATGCGTGAAAACGCTCATTTAAGTCTGTCCCCAATCAACAGACGGCCCCATATCGCTCAAAAGAAAAAGCCTCCGCAGGTTTCCCCGCGGAGGCTTTCGCCACAAAGACTATTTGTCGGCGTCGGTGTCGGCATCGACGACGGCATGGTCATCGTCAGCATCATCGGATGCGGCTTCGGCATCCTCCTGCATGGCCGCCTGCGCAAAGGCCGCGGCATCAGCCGCCAGCTCCTCCTCGCTCATACGAGGCGCACGCTTCTTGGTCGGCATGCCGGCCGCCTTGGCATTGCGCTCCTCCTTGGCCGCCAGGATATCGCCCTCGCGCTCAAGGTAGGCATCCCACTCGTTGTCGAGCAGGGCGTTCACGGCGTCGCCTTCGACGGTTTCGCGCTCAAGCAGCACCTTCGCCATCAGGTCAAGCTGATCGCGACGAGCATCCAAAATCTCGACCGCACGACGATGGGCCTCACGCATAATGCGCTGGACCTCAATGTCGATGCGACGCGCCGTCTCCTCGGAGTAATCCTGGTGATCGGCGTAATCGCGGCCCAGGAACACCTGATGCTGCGCCTCGCCAAACACCTGCGTTCCAAGCTCCTCGCTCATGCCCAGGCGCGTGACCATCTCGCGCGCCATCTTGGTCGCGCGCTCCAGATCGTTGCTCGCGCCCGACGTGATGTCGTCGCACATGAGTTCCTCGGCAACGCGACCTCCCAAGAACACGGCGAGCTCGTCGAGCATCTCGTTCTTGGTCTTGAGGAAGTGGTCCTCCTGCGGAAGCTGCAGCGTGTAGCCCAGGGCCTGACCGCGGCTGACGATCGAGATCTTGTGGACCGGATCGGAGTGCTCCAGGATATGGCCCACCAAAGCGTGACCGCTCTCGTGGTAGGCAATCGTGATGCGCTCGGCCTCGGTCATCACGCGACCCTTGCGCTGCGGACCGGCAATCACGCGCTCCATCGACTCCTCGACCTCGTCCATCGAGATTACGGAACGATGGCGGCGGGCAGCAAGCAGCGCAGACTCGTTGAGCAGATTTGCCAGATCGGCGCCGGTGAAGCCAACGGTCATCTGGGCGAGCTTCTCAAACTTCACATCCTCGTCCATCGGCTTGTTCTCGGCATGCACGCGCAAGATCTGCTCGCGGCCCTTCACATCCGGACGGTCGACCGTGACCTGACGGTCAAAACGACCGGGGCGCAGCAACGCCGGATCCAGGATGTCAGGACGGTTGGTTGCAGCGATCAGGATGACCGACTCGCTCTCCTCAAAACCGTCCATCTCGACCAGCAGCTGGTTGAGCGTCTGCTCGCGCTCGTCGTGACCGCCGCCCAAGCCGGCTCCGCGCTGACGTCCCACGACATCGATCTCATCGATGAAGATGATCGACGGGGCCTGGGACTTGGCCTCCTTAAAGAGGTCACGCACGCGGCTGGCACCGACACCTACGAACATCTCGACAAAGTCGGAACCCGAGATACTAAAGAACGGCACGCCCGCCTCGCCGGCAACGGCCTTGGCCAGCAGCGTTTTACCGGTGCCCGGAGGGCCAACCAGCAACACGCCACGCGGGATCTTGGCGCCCAGCTTGCGATAGCGATCCGGATCGCTCAAAAAGTCACGGATCTCCTCGAGCTCCTCGACTGCCTCGTCCACGCCGGCAACGTCTTCAAACTTGACCTTGGGGCGTGTGGCCTCGTTGGTCTTGGCGTTGGTCTTGCCAAACTGCATGTTCCTGTTGTTGGCGCCCATCATCTGGCGCATAAAGTAGAACATGATGGCGATAAGGGCGATCGTCGGAAGCACACTCATCGCCAGGTCGCCCCAAAAATCGGGATCGTTGGTGTTGACGATGTACTTGGTATCGGGGTGCTCCGCCATAAGCTCGGCAAGCGAATCGGAGCCGACATAGGTCGAGGAGAAGCTCTTGAGCTCGCTCGTATCGCCCTTGTCCTTCTTCGTCTTCCAGTAATGACCCGTCACGCTTCCGTCTTGAACCGTATAGGTCAGATCTTCGACGCGATCCTGCTTGATGGCACTCACCATCTCGCTCGTCGCGAGCTTAACGGTATTGCTGGAATTGGCAAAGCCGGAGCCCATGTTAAAGAAGGCGTAGCCCAGGAGCGCGCAAGCCAAAATAAAATACAGCCAGCCCGTACGCGTGGGCTTCTTGCCTCCGGGCACCCCCGGGATCTTAGGCTCCCGGGGAGTCTGGGAATTGTTATCGTTACGGTCGTCGGGCATCTTACGAATAAACCTCCGGTTTCAAAATGCCCAGATACGGAAGGTTACGATAGCGCTCGGCATAGTCGAGGCCGTAGCCCACCACAAAGGCATCGGGGCAATGGGTTCCAACATACTTGGGCGTGATGGCCGAGGTACGGTCCTCAACGTCCTTCCACAGGAAGGCGGCGACCTCCAGAGAAGCGGGCTTGCGGCTCTCGAGGTTCTTCATCAGATACTTGAGCGTCAGGCCCGAGTCCAGAATGTCCTCAACGATCAGCACGTCGCGACCGCGGATGTCGATATCCAGATCCTTAATGATACGCACGATACCCGAGGACTTCACACCGTCGCCATAGCTCGAAACAGCCATGAAATCGATGTTGGTCGGCAGCTCGATCTTGCGCATCAGGTCGCCCATAAAGACCACGGCACCGCGCAGGACCGCAATCAGCACCAGATCCTTACCCGCGTAGTCGCGCGTAATCTCCTCGCCCAGGCGAGAGACGATACCGTCGATATCCTCCTGCGTGAACAGAACCTTCTCGATATCCGGATGTTGAGAAGCCATGACAACCCTTTCTTGTGCTTATCGCCCACACACCGCCGTATGGACGCGAACTTCACATTCTAGCAGCGCACGGGGTAAATTTACCAGCCCGTGCGCCATCAGCGCGGGAATACCGTCAACGTCGCACAGAATAGCAGACGTGGGACGCTATTCCGCATCGACCACGCGGAGCAGATATGCCACGCGCGTTGCGGCCGTGCACTTAAAACGCTCGTCCGCGCGAACTCCGGCGACCCACACCACGGCACCTCCCGGCGCCGTCCTCACCATGGGCACGCCGGCGCGCTCGGAAACGGGAATGCGAGCCTCGCCTAGCAAGTCGGATACTTTCTTGCTTCGGCCACTCATCCCTAACGGGCACATCACGTCTCCCGGTGCGGGACCGTCCACCCACAGGCGCGCCAATCGCGCCTCGACAGGGATCTCGCCACGCGAGCCCGCCAGGATCCGCTCACTATCGCTGTCGGCAAAACCCAAGGCAGCCGCGTCTACCAAAGCTGTCACTTCCCCGGCAGCCGCAAGCTCACGGGCGCGGCGCACGATATCGCATCCCAGCTCAACGGCCATCGGCTCTGTGACCAGCATACGTCCCCCGCCCAACGGCAAACGACCGGGTACGGTAACCCAGTCCGCGACCAGGCCCTCGCGAGCCACCGGGGCCTTAAACGCCAGCATGCCAAACTCAACGCGCGCGTCAATTCCCGCCGGAAGCGTGACCGAGCCGGCACCCTCGGCAACGCAGGAAAGGACTCGCTCAACATGCCGCATCTCGGGACGAGCGTCCGGATCGATGCGTTTGATCGCCAGTCGCACGATGCGCCGCGCGATTACCACCTCGGCCGCAGCAAGGCGCCTGGCATCGAGCACCAGTGCGCCCGCTGCCTCTTTGCGCAAACAGCTTCGAAACGCCTGTGCCGACAGCTGGGATAGAAACGCATCTTCATCACCCAAGATCTCACAGGCGGCGCCAATCGTCTTGCAGACGCTCGCGTTGCGCTGCGCCACCACCGGCATCACTCGATGGCGCACGTAGTTTCGCAGATACGAGATATCCTCATTGCTCTCGTCTTCACGCCACGGCTGACCATGTACCTGTAGATAGCCCACGAGCTCGCCGTGAGTTAGGTCGAGCAAGGGACGCACCACGATATTCCTCCGGCGAGGAATGCTCGATAGGCCAGCGGGCCCCGAACCCTTAATCGCGTTCATCAAAAACGTTTCCGCGCGATCCGAAGACGTGTGCGCGGTGCAGATACGAGCCGCCGTTCGCGGTGCCCCCGTCTGGGCGCAGAGCTCGCGAACATACCTCCGCGCCGCGGCATAGCGCACCTCGCGGGCCGCGGCCTCAATATTGCCCGACTCCCCATCAAAATAAGCGTGCTCCACACACAGCGGTAAACCATATTGCGCGCAGAGCTCACGCACAAAGGCCTCGTCGCCATCGGACGCCTTGCCGCGCAGATGATGGTTTACATGCAGCACATGCAGGCGCTCGCGAGCAATGGGGGCGACACCGCGTCCGTCTTGGATATCCAGCTTTGATGTGCACGCCATAAGAAGCAGTGCCGTCGAGTCCGCGCCGCCTGATACCATGAGCACGACAGGAGCAGCCTGCTGCCTCGTCCGGGTCTCATCGACTGCCCCAGGCACGGCATGGTGTCCATAATGCTGAGATACCGTAGGCATTTGCTTCCTCCTCTATTCGTCCGCACCCATTGTATCCTTTGGAATCTTATGTCTCGTCTGCACCTTCATATCCTCGGCAGTGGCTCTAAAGGCAACTGCGCACTCATCGAGGGCCCGCAGGGGCTCATTATGGTCGATGACGGACTGTCTCGCCGCGAGACATTAAAGCGCATGGCAGAACTGAGGCTCTCGGCAGACAACGTCTCGGCTCTTCTCATTACTCATGAGCATAGCGATCACATCAAGGGCCTCGATGTCTGGTGCAAGCACTGGCACGGCCCCCTCTTTGCCAGCAGGGGCACTCTTTCGAGCAAAGAAAATCTTTCGTATCTGCCTGTCGAGGAATTCGATCCCGGTGACACCCTATCCATTGCCGGCATCCACGTGCAAACCTACTCAACGTCACACGATGTCATCAATCCAGTCGGCTATCGATTCGACACCCTCGATGATTCCATCGGCTTTGCCACCGACACCGGAGAGCTATCGAGCCAAGCCATGAACACCCTCAAAGATTGTCGAGTCCTCGCGCTCGAAAGCAACCACGATGTGACCATGCTGCGCGAGGGAGAATATCCCCGCTTTCTTCAGGAGCGCATCCTGTCTGCAAGGGGACACCTCTCCAATGGCCAAGCCGCCGAAGCCGCGCGCGAACTTGTTACCGATCGCACCGAACAGCTCATTGCCATGCATATCAGCCAAGATAACAATCGTCTGAGCCTTACCGTCAAAAGCTATGCCAAAACTCTGGCCGCAACTCTGGATGACGAGGTCGGCAGCTCCGCAACCCTTCTCCAAGGATCGCGAAAACTCTCGATACGCCCTGCGAGTCAGTATCAACCGGCAACCATTCAATAGACTGTCCTAGACAGCAAAAGGGGCCGAGAATCGCTTCCCAGCCCCTTTTGCTGTCTTTTAATAGCGCAGAACACCAACGAAGTTAGTCGATGGAGATCTTCGTAACGTTCTTCTTCTCGACGATCTTGGGAACCGTAACGGTCAGGATGCCGTCAGCGTACTTAGCCGAGAGGCCCTCGCTCGAAGCGTCCTTTAGATACACGCCACGCGTCGCGCTGTACGAGTTGAACTCCTTCTGCAGGAAGTTCTTGCCCTCGTTCTCCTCGTCTTCCTCGACATTCACGCTAATGGACAGACGGCCCTCGTTAAGCTCGACATCGATATCGTCCTTGGCGACGCCGGTCAGATAAGCCTTGACCTCATAGCCGTCGCCCTTATCCTCAACGTCAACGGGGAACGCCTTGGAAGCAATCGAGTTGTTTGCAAGGTCGGTCATATCATCAAACAGATCGAACAACGAGCTAGCAGAAGGACGAACGCCAAAAACCGAACGATAAGGAACCATGCTTGCCATGTTTACCACTCCTTTTAAGGACTGCCGAGTCATCTTCTAGGTGACTGGGACTTCTTTTGACGCTCTTATATATGCCCACCCAGTGCTCATATATACATCGAGTATAAAGTTTTTTGAGTCCAGTACTATAAGCATATCTAAGTGCGTATGACTAAGGTTTTAGGAAGGTTAAGGTTCTTTGAACCAGAGCTTAAATACCGAGTATGTCCCCAGCTGCAAATAACAAGGGGCTTACAATGAGCGCGTACACGTTGTTGGTAACGAGCTAAAGGGCATCATGGACGACCAAAGCCAGAACAAAATGTTTATGCCGACGCAGGGGGAAGATACTTCCACGCAGCCGCCACGGTTCCATCGCCCCCACATCTCGCAAGAGCCCATTAATGATCCGGAGCCCGAGTATGTGACGAGAAATCGATATCAAACACTCGAGGATGCCCAAACGGGGCGTAAACATATGGGCGTCGCCTCGGGAGACCCTGTATATCTGAAAGACGCACCATTATCTAAAAACAGCGCAGCTAGTGATGAGCCGATGAAAGCATCCGCCACTCATCAACAAAGAGGTCCTCGACCAAAGCAAACCTTAACGCATTCGGCTCGCTATCTCGAAACGCCAAAACAGGGAAAATCAATCTTCGTTTCATCAAGTAAACGACGCAAGCAGCATCGACTGACAATCCTGCTTTTGATCATTGTGGCCATAGCAGTTGCCCTTGTTATTCGATTTATCTTCTTTAAATAAAGGCTCAATACCAAAAACGATAAGATCGTCTGGTGTAATAGAGTCATTTACGCCCCATAAACGCAAAAAGGGGGAGGCCGCGAGGCCTCCCCCTTCTTCATTCCATGTGACGGCTCGGTGCCGTCCACCGGTCAGCGGCGCCCTGGCCTCCCACGGGCTGACCCCGCAGTACTCTCGGCGCGATGG
>NZ_JBCOIQ010000015.1:0-47132 GCF_040926185.1 Collinsella aerofaciens | reverse complement strand
GCTCCTGTGCGAATTGAAGGGAGCGCTCCCGCAAACTGCCTATTGACAACTTATAGGAGCGTCGGTTTTGTTTTCGCACTTTTCAGCATGGTCTGGGCTCTCCGCGTTAACGTAGTAGATGGGCCCCTTTTGTGGCAAGGGGCCGACCTGCGGGCCAGGGTAGCTAAAAGAGCCCCGTCCCAAAAAGACTGTTGGAAGTTGCGGTGGAATAGTTCCTGTTTTTGCAGCTGAAGGCTTTGAGCAGGAACTATTCCACCGCAACTTATGAGGGGGCGGGGGATGCGATAGTATTGCATGGTGGTATTCGACTAACCGAGGGTTTATCCGAGGGCTTTATGGAACAGCACCAGCATTATCAGAGCCTGCAAGATCAGGCATACAACGCATTGCGCTCTAAGATCATCTATGCCGAGCTCAAGCCCGGCACGCGCCTTTCGGCGATTGGTCTGGAAAAGGAGACGGGAATCGGGCGCACGCCCATTCGCGAATCCTTTGTGCGCCTGCGTGAGCAGGAGCTGGTGGAAACGCGTCCCAAAAGCGGCACCTATGTCTCGAAAATCAGCATGGAGCGCGCCGAGAACGCCTGCTTTTTGCGCGAGAAGCTCGAGAGAAGCGTGCTTATTAAATGCTGTTCGGCCGCCACGCCCGAGCAAAAGCAGCGGCTTGAGCAGATTCTTACCGAGTCCGAGTCGCTCGACCATGGCGAAACGCGCCGCTTCTTTGACCTGGATAACCTGTTCCATGAGACATGTTTTGAGATTGCTGGTCGTCACATGTTGTGGGATTGGATGAAGAGCATCAACACGCATTTTGAGCGATACAACTGGTTGCGCATGGTGTCGCAGGATCTGGATTGGGAGCCGATTCGTCGGCAGCATCGCCGGATTCTCGAGGCCATTAAGGGGGGCGATACCGACACGGCGAGCTATCTGGCAGAGACGCACTTGCACCTGATGCCCGAGGAGCAGGGCCCGGTTATCGCCGTGCATCCCGACTATTTTGAGCTGTCCAAAGACTCGTTCATCTAATCAATCCCCATATAAAGTTGCGGTGAAATAGGGACTGTTTTGCGGCCTAGGTGGCGCAAACAGTCCCTATTTCACCGCAACTGCGTTGGGGCGTAACCGGGGCACAAAAAAGCTGCGGCGCCGCTTGGAGGAAAAGACCGGAAGCAAGGGTCCATTCCTCCAGACGGCGCCGCAACTGTTTTGATGGCTCGGCTTTTACCGAAGTGGCTCAGTTGGACGCGGTTGCCAACCGAGTAAGTAAAGCGGCTCGGGGGCGTGTCGCTTCCGTCACGTTCTATCAGCATACAAGACGGTTTCGGTTCTTGTTCGTGACGGAAACGGCGCGCTTCCGAGCCGCTTTAAAAGAAAGGGGACGAGGTCTAGGGCACGCCCCCTTTCACGATAGAGAGCTAAACCTAGCCGCGGACCTTCTTGACGACGTCCATGGCCTCGCGGGCAATCTGCTCGACCTTGGAGAAGTCGCCGTCGGCAAACAGGGCCGGCTTGACCATCCAGGTGCCACCGCAGGCGATGATGGCGGAGGAGCTCAGGTACTCCTCGACGTTGGCAGTGCTCACGCCGCCGGTGGGCATAAAGCGGTGACCGACAAACGGAGCGGCGAGGGCCTTGATGGTGTTCAGGCCGCCATACTGGGACGCGGGGAAGAACTTGGTGACCTTGAGGCCCAGGTTCTCGGCTGCGGTGACCTCGGAGGGGGTCACGGTGCCGGGAAGGACGGGCAGGTCGATGTCGATACAGTGCTTCACGACGTCCTCGTTGTAACCCGGAGAGACGATGAACTTGGCACCGGCTGCGCGGGCCTGCTCAACCTGCTCGACGGTCAGGACAGTGCCGGCGCCGACGCACATCTCGGGCTCGGCCTCGGCCATAGCGGCGATGCCCTCGGCGGCGCAGGCGGTGCGGAAGGTGACCTCGGCGGACTTCATGCCGGCTGCCATAAGGGCGTGGGCGAGCGGAGCGGCGTCCTCGACCTTGTCGAGCACGACGACCGGCACGATACCCAGGGACTCAAGCGTGGTGTAGAACTGATCGAACATGATGTTCCTTTCGATGTGTGGCGCGCACGGGCGCGTGGTTGCCAAATGTGCTGGTCAGGAGCCGATTCTGGATTGGTTATCGGAGGCACTGCTTGGGGTCACAAGCAATTCCAAAACCGGCTGCTCGACCAGTCATGTAGGGAATGCCAGGCAAAACCGGAATGGGACTGGTGGCTTTGCCCGACCGGAGGAATCGGGGAGCGGGCTGCAGAGGTATGGGTATGGAAAACTGCAGTCCGCGGAATGGGGAACGAATTAACGGGCGACGCGGGTGCCACCGTCGGCGGCGTTTGCCACGGCGGCAATCTCGTCAGCAGTCACCAGGTTGGAATCGCCCTTGATGGTGAGCTTGAGGATCGAGGCCGCAATGGCGTAGTTGATGGCAGCCTGCGGGTCAAAGTCGTTGATAAGGGCATGGACGAGTCCGGCGTTGAAAGCATCGCCGGCAGCAACGCCCTCGAGCACGTGTACGTCGTGAGCAGGGGAGAACCAGTGCTCACGACTCTCGGCGTCAAAGAGCATGCCCATCCAGACGGAGCGCTCGACGCAGGAGATGTTGCGGACGACCGAGGCGACCTTCTTGCAGCCGTACTCGGCGCAGATCTGACGGGCCATCTCGACGTAGGTGTCGCGTTCCTCGATGCCGTGGGCGAGGGAACCAGAGACGCAGGTCATGCCGAGGCCGGCAGGCGCGTCCTCGTCGTTGGCGATGCAGATGTCGACGAGCGGCAGGAGTTCCTTTATGGTGGCCTGCGACTTCTCGGGCGACCACATCTTGCCGCGATAGTTCACGTCGCACACGGTGGTGATGCCCTTGGCACGGCAGGCGGTGAGCGCATCCTTGCAGGCGGCGGCCATCTCATCGGAGACGGCGGGGGTCACGCCGGAGAAATAGAAGACATCGATGCCCTTGAGAATCTCGTCCCAGTCAAAGACGTCGCGCTTGGCCATGTTGATGGCAGAGTACTTGCGGTCGTAGACGCAGCCGTTGCCGCGCTGCGAGGCGCCGACCTCAAAGACATAGGAGCCCAGGCGATCGCCCTGACGCACGACGCGCGTTGTGTTGACGCCGTAGGCCTTCAGCGAGCGCAGGGCGCACTCGCCTAGGCGGTTGGCTGGAACAACGGAGACGTAAGCGGCCTTGTCGCCCTGGTAGGCCAGGGAAAGCGCGGTGTTGGCCTCGGCGCCGCCATAGCGAACGTCAAACTCGGTCGCCTGCTCAATGCGCAGATGGTCTTTGGGCGAGAGCCTCATCATGATCTCGCCGAAGGTAAGAACCGTTTTACCCATGGTCGCGCAGCTCCTTCTTGCTCGTGCGTACACCTTTGATATGGCGTTGGCACGGAGGTGCCAAGACGGTAGGGTGCATCTTTGCACCACCGTGCCAACGCTTGCCGAAATCGGTTTACGAAATCGGTTTCGTTTCGAGTTGTAGTATACTCACCTACAGCGTTTTGCAAGCGAGATTTTTAAAAAAATGCCTAAAATGGCTCAGGCTGCCGACAATGGGGAAACGGGGTGCGCCATGGCGCAGATGAGAATCAAGGACATTGCCGCCGAGGCGGGCGTGAGCCCGGCCACGGTCTCGCGCTATCTCAACAACCGCCCCGGGCAGATGACCGAGGAAACCCGCGCTCGCATCGCGGCGGTTATCGAGCGCACCGGCTATCGCCCACGTGCTGCCGCGCGCAATCTGCGCAGCTCGCGCACCAACCTCATCGGTGTGATCCTGGCCGACATCGCCAACCCGTTCTCGAGCGCCATGCTCGAGGGCCTTTCCGCCAGTGCCGCCGCGCGCGGCTGCTCGCTCATGACGGCCATTAGCGGCAACGATCCCGCCAAGGAGGCCGAGTCGCTCACCAGACTTATCGATGCCGGCGTGGACGGCCTGGTCGTCAACACCTGCGGAGGCAACGACAAGGCGATCGCCGCGGCCGCGGGGCGCCTGCCCGTTGTGCTGCTCGACCGCGACGTTGCCGACGCCGGTGTCGATCTGGTGACATCTAACAACCGTGAGCTGGTCGCCGGCCTGGTAGACGCCTTGACCGCCGCTGGCAGCGAGCGCCTGTGCCTGCTCACCGAGGCGAGCGACGACAGCCCCGTGCGTCGCGAGCGCGCCGAGGCCTTTACCGACGAGCTGTCGCGACGCGGCCTTGCCGGCGAGGTTGTCACCTTGGCCGATGGCGGTGCCACGGGCGTTGGTCGCTTGGACGAGACCATCCGCGGCTATGCAGGCAAAAAGCTCGGCCTCATTGCCGTCAACGGCCTAGTTTTCCTGCGTCTGACCGAGGCGCTGGCGCAGCTTGGTCCCTCGCTGCCGGCGGGGCTCAAGATCGCGACGTTTGACGACTACCCTTGGAACCATGTGCTCTTTGGCGGCGTCACCACGGCCGCGCAGGATACCCTCACCATTGCCGAGCGCGTGGTCGAGTGCCTGTCCGAGCGCATCGACATCGTTACCACTACGGTGGGCGATGCCGCAAAGCTCGCCCCCAAGCGCATCGAGATCCCCGGCCACATCGAACACCGCGCCTCGACCTCGCGCTAATCATTCGTTCGTGACGGCCTGTTCGAGCACGTTTTTTGAGCGCTTGATACGCTTTAACCCTGCGGAAACATTTTTCTGCGATAGTATCTGCGATATAGACCAGTCGAAACCCGCCCGAAAGAAAGGGGAGCGACATGAACCAGCAGAACATCGATTACGTACTCCGCTCTGTAGAGCAGCGTGACATCCGCTTTGTGCGTCTGTGGTTTGTCGACATTCTCGGCCGCCTCAAGAACTTTGCCATTAGCCCCGAGGACCTCGAGGTCGCTTTTGAGGAGGGTATCGGCTTTGACGGCTCGGCCATCGAGGGCTTTGCCACGCCCGAGGAAGCCGACATGCTGGCGTTTCCCGATGCTTCGACCTTCCAGATTCTGCCGTGGCGCCCGAGCCACAACGGCGTTGCCCGTGTGTTCTGCGACGTGTGCACTCCCGATTGCAAGCCCTTTGCCGGCGACCCGCGCGATGCCCTGCGCCGCATGTTCCGCAAGGCCGAGAAGGCTGGCTATCTGCTCAACGTGGGCGCCGAGCTGGAGTATTACTACTTCCCCGACGAGCACACCCCTGAGCCGCTCGACAATGTGGGCTACTTCGATCTTTCGGTGAGCGATGCCGCTCGCGACCTGCGTCGCAACACGGTCCTCACGCTCGAGAAGATGTCCGTGCCCGTGGAGTACACCTTCCACGCCGCCGGTCGCTCGCAGCACGGTATGAGCCTGCGCCACGCCGAGGCCCTGAGCATGTCCGACGCCATCACCACGGCCAAGCTCATCATTAAGCAGCAGGCTTACGAGAGCGGGTGCCACGCCTCCTTTATGCCCAAGCCGCTGGCGGGCGAGGACGGCAGCGCTATGTTCCTGTGCCAGTCGCTATTCGACCACGACGGCAACAACGTCTTTTGGGGCGAGGACGACGAGAAGTATCACCTCTCCGATATCGCCAAGCACTACATGGCCGGCATTCTGGCACACGCGCGCGAGATCAGCGCTATCACTAACCCCACGGTCAACTCGTACAAGCGCATCACCACGGGCGGCGATTCCGTGCCGCAGTACGCCACGTGGGGCCTGCGCAACCGCGCGAGCATGGTCCGCATTCCGGTCTACAAGCCCGGCAAGCAGCTGTCCACGCGCATCGAGCTTCGTAGCCCCGACCCCATGGCCAACCCGTACCTGGTCAACGCCGTCACGCTGGCGGCTGGTCTGGACGGCATCGAGCGCAAGCTGGAACTCCCGCCCGAGGCAACGGCCGAGACGCTCAAGCTTACCGACCGTCAGATGCTCGAGGCCGGCTACACGCCGCTGCCGCGCTCGCTCAAAGAGGCGCTCGACGTGTTTGAGGACTCGCAGTTTATGAAGGATGCCCTCGGCGAGCACATCCACAGCTTCTTCCTCAAAAAGAAGCGCGACGAGTGGCATAAGTTTGAGTCTACGATCACCGAGTGGGAGATCAAGCACTACCTGGCGAACTCCTAATCGCGCTGGCTTGTTCCAGTACGATTGAGCTCATTTCCTTGGAGGCCGATATGTCCGAAAAGAGTGCCCTGTTCATGGCGCGCACGACGCGCTTCCACGAGTTTGCCCGCAGCTTGACGACCACCCTGGGTGTCGAGGTGAGCCTGGCAACCCCCGATTCGCCGACTGCGGCGCACGACTTTGACCTGCTGATTCTCGATTCCGATGGCATCCGCAGCGACCGCATCGATCAGATTGCCAAGTGGCTTGACGATCGTGGCGGCGTCCCCATGTTGGTGATTGTCGACGACGAGGCGCTCGGTACCCTGCGTCTGCCGAATCACGCGCATGCCGACTTTGTATGCCCCACGGCGACGCCCAACGAGCTCAAGGCTCGCGCGCAGCGCCTGATGGGCGAGGAAGAGACCGTCGCCGCCGACGATGTGCTCAATATCGATAACCTCGAGATCAACCTGGCTACCTACCAGGTGACGCTCGATAACGAGCCTATCGACCTGACGCTGATGGAGTACTCGCTGCTGAGCTTTTTGGCGACGCATCCCAACCGTGCCTACAGCCGCGAGGTGCTGCTGCACCGCGTGTGGGGCTTTGAGTACTGCGGCGGCACGCGCACCGTCGACGTGCACATTCGACGCATCCGCTCCAAGGTGGGCCCGCAGATCGCGGCGCACATCACCACCGTCCGTGGCGTGGGTTATCTGTTTAAGGACTAGATTTCCACCACAAAGGGGACAGGCACCTTCGTGGTGGTTTTGCCGCATGCGTGGATCCCTTTCGAGTTTGCAGCAGAACTTAAGCCTTCCTAAAAGATTGCGTTCTCATACACGTTCGCCCGCATATTGGGGTACAACTCAACGTGAACAATGATGGCCCGCCACATGTTTGGCGGGCCTTTGGTTATTTGACGAAAGGATCGCAGCTATGAGCGAGTACGATTCCCAGCGTCCCCAGGATGCGGGCAACGCCGGCGAGACCCAGCAGCAGCCGCGCGTGCAGGTGGAGTCGACGCCTGCCGGTAGCAACATTCCCTACGTGCAGGCTTACGACACGCAGACCGGAAAGCCGCTGGGCAGCCAGCAGGTTGTAAACAAGCACACAGTGGTCAAAACCAAGACCAAAAAGTTGCCGATCTTTATTACGGCACTCGCCGGCTGTGCCTGCGGCGCCCTGCTGGTCATTGCGCTCATTATGAGCGGCACGCTCGATATCGGTGGCGGCAAGAATGCCGTGACGGCGGGTGCTTCGGGTTCATCGACGCAAAAGATTACGATTGATTCCGAGGACACCACGCTGGCCGAGGCCGTTTCTGCCAAGGCATTGCCCTCCGTGGTTTCCATCACCGCCACTTCGAGCGGTAGCCAGAATGGCTCGCTTTCGCAGTCTGCCGACGAGTCGGACAACTCGGGCAGCGTCGGTTCGGGCGTGGTGCTCGATACCGAGGGCCACGTCCTCACCAACAACCACGTGGTCGATGGCTATGACCAGTACGTGGTTACCATGGACGACGGCACTACATATGAGGCCGAGTTCGTTGGCAACGACGCCTCGAGCGACCTGGCCGTCATCAAGCTCAAGGATGCCGATGCCTCCAAGCTCACGCCGATCGAGATTGGTGATTCCTCCAAGCTCAACGTGGGCGAGTGGGTCATGGCGATTGGCTCGCCCTTCGGCAACGAGCAGTCTGTCTCCACCGGTATCGTCTCGGCGCTGTATCGCTCCACGGCCATGAGCTCTACCAGCGGTAACACCATCTATGCCAACATGATCCAGACTGATGCCGCCATCAACCCGGGCAACTCCGGCGGCGCGCTCGTCAACGACAATGGTGAGCTAGTGGGTATCAACTCGCTCATCGAGAGCTACTCGGGCTCCAGCTCGGGCGTGGGTTTTGCCATTCCGGTTAACTACGCCAAGAACATTGCCGACCAGATCATCGACGGCAAGACGCCGGTGCATCCGTACATGGGCGCTACGCTTTCGAGCGTCAATGCGCTCAACGCCCGCACCAACAAGCTGAGCACCGATAGCGGCGCGTATGTGGCGAGCGTCGTTGAGGACGGCCCTGCCGCCAAGGCCGGCATTCAGGAGGGCGACGTCATCACCAAGCTGGGCGACGACGAGATCACGAGCGCCGATGGCCTGATCATCGCACTGCGCAGCCACGAGGTGGGTGAGAAGGTCGAGATCACGCTCATGCGCGGCAAGGAAGAGAAGAAGGTCACCGTCGAGCTGGGCTCCGACGAGGAACTGCAGAACCAGCAGCAGAACGACAGCGCAACCGACACTGGCAACGGCGGTATTACCGATGAGCAGCTGCGCCAGTACCTGGAGGAGCTGCTCGGCCAGCAGGGCCAGGGCCAGGGCTACGGCCAGGGTTTCTAACGAGCTGTATCGCACATATCGAAGCCAGAGGGGCTGTTCCGCCAGCGCGGGACAGCCCCTCTTTTCGCGATGATTCCTTGGAGACGGAGGAAAACGGATCATTTAGAAACGGCAAGGGCATGGTTTGAACGCGCGATCCACTCCAGTTTGACGGCTGCCGATTCGGTGCGGTTTGAGACCGCTATTCGGCCCCATCGTGACCGGTGGTACTCTTGTATCCGTTTGAAATCGAGCGAAGGAGTGCCGCTATGGAGCAATCGAGCCTGTTTGGTGACGGCGTGGACATCGATACCGAAACGCCCGCGAGCGCGGATGCCGCCGCACCGACCGATGCCCGCGCCAAGGCGGCAGCGCGCGCGGCCGAGCTGCGCCACGAGCTCGACTACCATGCCTACCGCTACTACATGCTCGATGCGCCCGAGATCACGGATGCCGCCTTCGACAAAATGCTCGTTGAGCTGCAGGAAATCGAGGCTACCTACCCTGACCTTGTGACGCCCGACAGCTATACCCAGCGCGTGGGCGGCTACGTGAGCGAGCAATTTACGCCAGTCACGCACATGGCGCGCATGTATTCCATGGACGACGCCATGGATCTGGATGAGCTCGACGCATGGCTCCAGCGCACCGAGGACGCACTTGGTGCCGGCAGCGTCACCTATACCTGCGAGCTCAAGATCGACGGCTTGGGTGTGGCGCTTACCTACCAGAATGGAACCTTCGTGCGCGCGGCGACGCGCGGTGACGGCACAACGGGCGAGGACGTGTCGCTCAACGTCCGTACCATCAAGGACGTGCCCATGCACCTGTCCGAGCCGGCGCTCGTCCACATGGGCGCCGACCGCGAGCGCACCATCGAGGTGCGCGGTGAGGTCTATATGCCCAAGGGCAGCTTCGTCCGCCTGAACGACGAGGCCGATGCCGAGGGCCGCGACCCCTTCGCCAACCCGCGCAACGCCGCCGCCGGCAGCCTGCGCCAAAAGGACCCCAAGGTTACCGCACGCCGCGACTTGGCCACCTTTATCTACGCCATCGCCGATACCGACCCGTTGCACGTCCATAGCCAGCGCGAGTTTCTCGACTGGCTGCGCAGCGCCGGCTTTAGCGTCAATCCCAACGTGGCCCGCTGCGCCACACCGGCCGAGGTCCACGAGTTCTGCGCCCAGGCGCTCGAGCATCGCGGCGACCTGGACTACGACATCGACGGCGTGGTCGTAAAGGTCGACAGCTTCCAGCAGCAGCTCGACCTGGGCTTTACCGCCCGCGCGCCGCGCTGGGCCATCGCCTTTAAGTTCCCGCCCGAGGAGAAGCAGACCATCCTGCGCGAGATTCGCATCCAGGTGGGCCGCACTGGCGTGCTCACGCCGGTCGCGGAGTTCGATCCGGTGACGGTCGCCGGCTCCACCATCGCGCGCGCCACGCTGCACAACATCGATGAGATCCGCCGCAAAAACGTGCGCGAGGGCGACACCATCATCGTTCATAAGGCGGGCGACGTGATTCCCGAGGTCGTGGGCCCGGTGCTCGACAAGCGCCCGGCCGATTCGGTCGACTGGCATATGCCCGAGGTCTGCCCCGTGTGCGGCAGTCCGGTCGTGCACGAGGACGGCGAGGTCGCCTACCGCTGCGTGTCTATCGACTGCCCCGCGCAGCTCAAGGAGCGCCTGCTCCACTGGGTGAGCCGCGGCTGCATGGACGTCGACGGCCTGGGTGACGAGATCGTCGACAAGATGATCGCCGCTGGCCTGATTCACGATGTCGCCGATTTCTATCAGCTTACGGTTGACGACATCGCCGGTCTGGACACGGGCCGCATGTATGCGAGCTCCAACAGCAAAAAGGGCGTTAAAAAGGGCGATCCCATTCCGGTTGGTCTCAAGACGGCCGAGAAGATTATCGCCGAGCTCAACAAGTCCAAGAGCCAGCCGCTCGGTCGCGTGCTGTTTGCCCTGGGTATCCGCCACGTGGGCAAGAGCGTGGGTGAGGTCATCGCTGAGCGATTCTTGTCGATTGACAAGCTCATCTTGGCGAGCGAAGAGGACATCGCCGAGTGCGAGGGTATCGGTCCCAAAATCGCAGCGAGCGTCAAGCAGTTCCTGGCCGTGCCCGAGAACCTCGCTGTGTTGGAGCGCCTGCGTCAGGCGGGCCTGTCGCTCGAGGTCGATTTGGGCGCCGCGCATGCGCAGGCTGCAGCCGATGCCGGCGTAGCGGGCGAGCTCGCCGACGCGCAGCCGCTTGCGGGCCTGACGTTTGTGCTGACCGGTACGCTCGTCAATCGCACGCGCGACGAGGCGGGTGCCGCGCTTAAGGTGCTCGGCGCCAAGGTTTCGGGCAGTGTGTCGAAGAAGACGAGTTATCTGGTCGCCGGTCCCAAGGCAGGCTCCAAACTCACCAAGGCCGAGCAGCTCGGTGTGCCCGTGCTGGACGAGGACGCGCTCGAACAGATCCTTGCGACTGGTGAGGTGCCAGAGGCGTAATGGATATCGAGAACCACAATTACTCGCAGGCGGAAGGGCGCACGAGGCGCTCCCAAACGCAGGCAAAAGAGCACCTGATGGCGCGAATTCGCGTTGCCGAGTGCGAGCGCGCGGCAGGCATATCTCGCGATGCATTTGAGGCGTTGGCCGAGCTAGAAGCGAAGCTCGGTCTAGCCTAGCGACACAGGCACCGTGATCTGCGTCACGTAGGTCGCCGGGTCGTCGCTGATGATGTCGTCGATAAGGGCGATTTCGCGCGAGGGGCCTGCGGGGGACAGGTCGCGCTCGTGCATGTAATCGAGCAGGCGCTCGTAGCGCGGGGCCGCTTGTCCGTGCGTGCCGCGGAAGCTTACGGTCAGGCAGCGCGCGGCGGGCCGAACCTCGACGTCCCCCAGGTAGTCATCCGTGTCATCCAACAGCAAAAAGACCTCGTCGTAGCCATCGAAGTCGCCGGCGGCAAGGCGCTTGGGTGCGATGCCCACGCCCAAGTTACCGGGAAAGACGAAGGTCTCGTGCTGTCCTTTTTGCAGCTGGCGAATCTGCCACTCCAGCGCATAGGCGTCGGTGGGGTTGACACGTTCGCGCAGTACGGCGCATCGAAGCTCGGGTGCCTCGGTCTCGCGGATGGTGTCGAGCTCGGCATTCAAAGCGTCTCGCAGCAAGACGAGCCGGTCATCGATCTTGCGCGAGACGCGTTCCAGTACGCGGCGCTTGCGTTCGATGAGCTCCTGTTGCTGGGCCAGTTGGCGCTGCATCAGATTCACGTCGCGCGTGGCGACAAACTCGCGTATCTGCGCCAGTGGCAAGTCAAGAACGCGCAGGTTGCTGATGGTGTTGAGAGTGGAGAGCTGTCGCGCTCCGTAGCAGCGATAGCCGCTTGCAGGGTCGATATGCGCCGGCTCCAGCAAGCCCATCTGCTCGTAATGACGCAGTGTGCCAACGCTCAGGTTAAACAGGCGCGCCACCTCGCCAATGCGGAGCAGGCCGTCGGTATGTTCGCTGGATGTTTCGGTCACAGGATTACTCCTTTCGGCAGAAAGCAGGACGGGGTCGCCAGGCTTGCGTTGCCCCGCTACGCCACGAGCTTGTCAAAAGTGCCACGCCGGTTGAGCACCGTAAACGCCACCATGCAAATGACTGCCGAAAGAATCGACCCGCACGGCGAGGCGATGCCCATGGGGAACAGCGTGTCGGAATAGGCGTTCGACAGCAGCCACGCGCCCGGCACGCGAATGAGCGCCACCGCCAGCACGTTGTGCGCAAAGCCGATGTAACTCTTGCCGTACGCGGCGAAAAAGCCGCTAAAGCAAATGTGGATGCCGGCAAAGATCGCGTCGAAAATATAACTGCGCATATAGCTGGTACCGGCGGCGACCACCGCGGCGTCTTTGGCAAAAAAGCCGAGAAACGCCGGCGCCACCAGCCACATGAGTACCGTGATCAGGCAGCCATACACCACCGAGATGGTCATGGCGTCCTTGAGCACCTGACGCGCGCGGTCGCCCTTGCCCGCGCCGGCGTTTTGCGCCGTGAGCGCGCTGACGGTGGCGCCCATGGAGCTCGGCACAATGAACAAAAAGCTGATCATCTTCTCGACCAGGCCCACGGCGGCGGCGTCGACCAGCCCGCGGTGGTTGGCGATAACGGTGATGAACATAAACGCCACCTGGATGCAGCCGTCCTGCACGGCCACGGGCACGCCAATCTTAAGGATGCTGCCGAGCACCTCGGGCTGGGGGCGCAGGTCGCTACGTTTAACGTG
This sequence comes from Collinsella aerofaciens, assembly GCF_040926185.1. Classification (GTDB taxonomy): domain Bacteria; phylum Actinomycetota; class Coriobacteriia; order Coriobacteriales; family Coriobacteriaceae; genus Collinsella; species Collinsella aerofaciens_BC. The sequence goes on along the minus strand of NZ_JBCOIQ010000015.1, from coordinate 34,426 downwards.
GATGTTCGTGCGGCGGCTCTTGAGCCATACGAGCGCGAGGGCAACGCTTGCCGTCTGCGCGATCACCGTGCCAAGCGCCGCGCCCACGGGGCCGAGCTCCATGTGACCAATGAACAGAAAGTCGAGCGCGATGTTGATAACGCACGCCACGCCGATCACGTACATGGGTGAGCGCGAATCGCCCAGGCCGCGAAAGATGGCCGAAAGGATGTTGTACGCGGCGATGCACGGAATGCCGATAAAGCAGATGCGCAGGTAGGCGGCAGTGCCCTCGACGGCTTCGGCTGGCGTACCGATGAGTGTCACGATCTGCGGGCACAACGCGAGCAAGAGCGCGGCCAACACCACCGAGACGCCCATAAAGAGCGTGATGGTGTTGCCGATGGCGGCCTCGGCGCGATCGAAGCGGCGCGAACCCACGGCATGGCCGACGATGACGGTTGTTCCCATGGCCAGGCCCACGAGCGTTACGGTAATGATATAGAGCGTCTGCGCGCCGTTGCCCACGGCGGTGATGCCGGCGGCACCGCTAAACTGTCCGATAAAGTACAGGTCGGCCATGCCGTAGAGCATCTGCAAAAAGTACGAGAGCATATAGGGCAGGGCGAAGACCGCGATGGTCTTGAGGACATTACCGCGTGTGAGGTCGTGTTCCATGAGCGGGGCTTTCTGGCTTGGTTCGTTTACGTACCAGTGTAGTGAAAACCCTACAACGATTGTAGAGTCAAGGTCCATGTTGCCGGTGGGGCGAAAAATTCTTGCCTTCAATCATTTCGGTTTGAATACGGTCGCGCGCCGCGCGGGCTTAGCGCCTGCGCCGGCCTTATAGAAATCGATTTCGGAACACTTGACACCATCGCTCGGCGCGCAATAATACGTGCGTTTGCGAACAACGTTTGATGGGGGATGAACCTGCGTGCGCAATCTCAAAATCTTGTTTTCCTATTTGGGGGCATACCGTCGCGATGCCATACTCGGCGTGATGTTCGTCTCGGTCGAGACCGCGCTCGAGCTGTTTATCCCGGTCATCATGGCCAACATCATCGACGTGGGCGTGCCCACGGGCGACGTCAATTACATGCTGCTGCAGGGCGCGTTCATGATCGTGTGCGCCGCGTTTTCGCTGGTACTTGGCTTAGGGTATGCCCGCACATCCGCTCGCGTCGCCTCGGGGCTGGGCGCTAACCTGCGCGAGGCCGAGTATCGCAAGATCCAGACGCTCGCTTTTGGCAATCTGGACAACTACGACGCCAGCTCGCTGGTCACTCGCATGACCACCGACATCACCGTGATCCAAAACGCCGTAGGTAACGGCTTCCGCCCCATGGTGCGCGGGCCGGTAAATCTGGTCATGGGCCTCGTCTACGCTTTTGCGCTCTCGCGCGAGCTCGCGGCGGTCTTTGCCGTCATTCTGCCGATGCTCGCCATCGTGCTCGGTATTATTACCGTGCGCGTGAGCCCGCTCTACCGCCAACTCCAGACCTCGATGGACCACCTCAACGGCGTGGTACAAGAGGACCTTACCGCCGTGCGCGCCGTGAAGGCTTACGTGCGAGCCGAGCACGAGTGCGACAAGTTCGACACCGTCAATACCGAGCTCGCCGGCACGGCGACCAAGACCTTCGGCACCGCCGTGCTCAACCTGCCGGTGTTCCAGCTCTCGATGTACGTGGCTGCGCTCTCGATCCTGTGGATTGGCGGCCGCATGATCATCGAAGGTCGCTTGGGCGTGGGCTCGCTCACGGGCTTTATGAGCTACGTGCTGCTGATCATGAACTCGCTCATGATGATTTCCAACGTGTTTTTGCTGCTCACGCGCGCTCTTACGAGTGTGGGCCGTATCGCAGAGGTGCTCGATGAGGAGCCCTTTATCGCCAACCCTGCGGGAGACCTCGCGACTGCGGCGCCAGCGGACGGCAGTATCGAGTTTCGCGACGTTTCCTTTAAATACCGCGCGGATGCAGCCGAGGATGTGCTCGAGCATATCGACCTTCGCATCGAGAGCGGCTCGACGGTGGGCATCCTCGGCGGCACGGGCTCGGGCAAGAGCTCGCTTGTGCAGCTGATTGCACGCCTGTACGACGCCACCGAGGGCGCCGTGCTTGTGGGCGGACACGACGTGCGCGACTACGACCTGGCTACCTTGCGCGACGCGGTGGGCATTGTGCTGCAGAAGAATGTGCTGTTCACGGGCACCGTGCGTGAGAACCTGCAGTGGGGCAATCCGCAGGCGTCGGACGATGAGCTCCTCGCGGCTTGCCGCGCGGCGTGCGTGGATGAGTTCCTTGATCGCATCGGCGGGCTGGACGGCGAGTTGGGCCAAGGCGGCGCCGGTGTCTCGGGTGGCCAGAAGCAACGCCTGTGCATCGCGCGCACGCTGCTCAAGCATCCGCGCGTGCTCATTTTTGATGATTCCACCAGTGCGGTCGATATGGCGACCGACGCTAAGATTCGCGAGCACATCGCTCGGATTCCCGATACGACCGTGCTCATCATCGCCCAGCGCATCGCGAGCGTCATGGATGCCGATCGCGTTGTGGTGTTGGATGACGGTCGTGTCCACGGCGTGGGCACGCACGAGGAACTGCTGGCGGGCGACAACATCTACCAGGAGATTTACGCCTCGCAGATGGAGTTTGCGGGGAACGCGGACGCCGGCGACGGCTGCGACGATGAGTGCGCGAATGATCCGTTTTCTTCCGTCCCCAGCGGATCGCCCTTGGAAGGGGGTGAGCGCCATGCCTAAGACCGCAGCCCAAGCACGCCCGGCCGACCTCAAACGCACTGTGCGCCGCCTGCTCTCCTACATGGGGCATGCCAAGTTTTCGTTGCTCGCGGTGGGCGTGTTCGCCTCCATCGCCGCCATCGCGAGCCTCGCCGGCACCTACATGGTGCGCCCCATCGTTAACGGTTTGGCCACGGGCGGGGAGGAACTGCTCGCCAAGCAGGTCATCCTGACGGCGATCATCTACGCCGCGGGCGTGCTTTCGGCCCTGGGCTACTCGCAGATCATGGTGCGCGCGGCCCAACGCGTGGTGTCCGATATTCGCCGCGACCTGTTCGCGCACATCCAGACGCTGCCGCTCAGTTATTTTGACGGCACGCGCTCGGGCGACATCATGAGCTTTTTCACCAACGACGTCGACACCGTCTCCGAGGCGCTCAACAACAGCTTTGCCAACGTGATTCAGGCCGCCATTCAGGTTGTGGGCACCACGGCCATGCTCATCATCCTTAACTGGCAGCTCACGATTATCACACTCGTGTGCGATGCGGCCATTGTGCTGTATGCGCGCTACTCGGGCGCGCGCTCTAAGCGTTTCTTTGCTGCCCAGCAGGCATCGCTTGGCGACCTGGACGGATATATCGAAGAGATGGTCTCGGGCCAAAAGGTCATCAAGGTCTTTAACCGTGAGGCAGCGAATGTCGCCGGCTTCACCTGCCGCAACGACGAGCTTCGCCGCACCGGTACCGCCGCCGTGAGCTATGCCAACTCCATGGTGCCCATGACCGTCGTGATTGGCTATGTCAACTATGCCATCGTCGCCGTGGCGGGCGGCATGCTCTGCATCAAGGGGCTCGCCGATGTGGGCGCACTTGCAAGCTACCTGGTCTTTGTGCGCCAGGCCGCCATGCCCATCAACCAATTTACGCAGCTCGGCAACTTCTTGCTCAACGCGTTGGCCGGTGCCGAGCGCCTGTTTGCGGCTATGGACCTTGAGCCCGAGGTGGACGAGGGCTGCGTGGAGCTGGTGCAGACGGGCGACGCCGCGTGGGCGTGGAAGATTCCCGAGGGCCAGGGCGTGGGCGCGTACGGGCACTTGCATGACGTGGCAGCCGTTGATGAGTCGGGCCGCGCGGTGGCCGCCGACGGCACCGAGCTCACGTGCGGCTTGGTCCCGCTTGCCGGCGACGTGCGCTTCCATGCCGTGGACTTTTCCTACGTGCCGGGCGCCCGCGTGCTCACGGACCTCAACCTGTTTGCCAAGCCGGGGCAAAAGATTGCGTTTGTGGGCTCCACGGGCGCCGGCAAGACGACCATTACCAACCTCATCAACCGCTTCTACGAGGTCGATGACGGCGAGATCACGTACGACGGCATCGACGTCAAGCACATTGCCAAGGCCAGCCTGCGCGGGTCGCTCGGCATTGTGCTGCAGGACACGCACCTGTTTAGCGGCACCATTGCGCAGAACATCCGCTTTGGCAAGCTCGACGCGACCGACGAGGAGGTGCGCGCCGCTGCCGAGGCCGCCTGCGCCGACTCGTTTATCCGCCGCCTGCCGCGGGGCTACGACACACCGGTCACGGCCGACGGCGCCAACCTGTCGCAGGGTCAGCGTCAGCTGCTCGCCATCGCGCGCGTGGCCGTCGCCGATCCGCCGGTGCTCATCCTGGACGAGGCCACGAGTTCCATCGACACGCGTACCGAAAAGCTCATCGAGCGCGGTATGGACCGCATCATGCGCGGACGCACCACCTTTATGATCGCGCATCGCCTGTCCACCGTCCGCGATGCCGACGCCATCATGGTCCTCGAACACGGCCGCATCATCGAGCGCGGCACGCACGAAGAGCTGCTCGCCCAGCACGGCGAGTACTGGCAGCTGGCGCATGGCTTAAAAGAGCTGGATTAACCCGTTCGAGCACGATGCTTTGATCCCTCCGTGCCCCTCACCTCGACTCAAACCATCACAACATTCGGCGTTTTTCGCCAAAAACGGGAAAAGCATCGAATGTTGTGATGGTTTTTCTACCACTCGACCGGGTGGAATCGCTTTCTTGCGCACGAAGGTGTGCGAATCCGTGAGCAGGGGAATAAGGTTGGTTATCCGACTTCATTGGAGGGCTCATGGACCTGCCGATCGTCCTGTCCCATAAGACTGCCTGGCTGTACCACAACGTGGCGCGCCCGTCCGAGCCGCTCTCGCGAGCAAGCAGCCTATACGATGAGGACTCGCTTGCTAACGAGGCGGAGCCGACTGCGGGCCTGCCCAAATTGGGACTCGATGCCAAAGGGCTGAGGGCTTCAACGGCAGTTGGGATCGTTGCCGATTATCTGGTCTCGCTTGGTATTCCACGAGAAGAGCTCGATCATATCGATACGCTCGTCAACTTCGATTTTGAGCGCTCGACGCCGGCTGGATTTAGGTGCCACGTGTTTGGAGCGCCGGTACCTTCAGGTCATCTTATCGAGGTGGCAGAGGGCCTTCTAGTGGTTGATGAGGCCATGTGCTTTGTCCAAGCGGGTTCGTGGATGAGTGAGCCCGAGCAGCTGGAATATGGGTATGAAATCTGCGCCCGATACCATTTGAATCATCTGTCGACAGGCGATTATATCGAGATAGGGCAGAGGTATACCGTTGCCGATTTGATTGCTTATTGCAATGAGAACCGATCTCGTCAGGGGGCCATACGCGCGGCCGCCGTGCTCAGGCGCGTGCACGATGGCGCCCGTTCGCCTATGGAGACGGCCACCGCAATCATGGTCGTAGCAAAACGTTCCCAGGGAGGGCTGGGATACGCCAAGATCGAGCTCAACCATCGGGTCGATGTTCCCAACGAGTTCAAGTATCTCGCTAAGTCCGGGTATTTCGAGATCGACGTATATGCGCCTGCGAGCGGTACGGGGATTGAATACAACGGCTCGGACCATCTTGATAAACAGCGCAGCGCGTCGGATGCGGAGCGTATGACCGTGCTGAGCGCGCTGGGCTTTAGGATGATCGTCCTCACCGGGACTCAGTTTGCCCACCAGCTGCAATTGCACCGGGCGATGAACGCCATCGCGCTCGCTATGGGCCTTAAGTGCGACCGAAGCGAAGCGTTCCAGAAGCGGCAGAACGACCTGCGAGAATTCGTGATTCGGCACTGGGACGGCGGCCTTTAGGGACGTTTTGGTCCCTCTACGGGGTGCCGTGGGCACGCAAACCATCACAACATTCGACGTTTTTCGCCAAAAATGGGAAAAGCATCGAATGTTGTGATGGTCTGTGCTGAGGATGGGCTTGGGAAGCCGGTCTTGCTCGAAGTGACCTGTCCTGTCGTACGGGTGTCGGCATGATTCTCTCGTGGGGTATTATGTTTTCCGAAGAATAAAACGCCGCGTGAGGGGAGGGCTGCGTGGACGGGCGCGTGCAACATGACGGCTTTGGCCGCGATATCAACTACCTGCGCATTGCCGTTACCGACAAGTGCAATTTCCGCTGCATCTACTGCATGCCGGCCGACGGCGTGGCGCCCCGTGCGCACGACGAGCTGCTCAGCGCCGAGGAAATCGCCCGCTTTGTGCGCTTGGTGGCGGGGGAGGGCATTCGCCGCGTGCGTCTGACGGGCGGCGAGCCGCTGGTCAGCCGCCGTATCATTCCGCTTATTCGTGACATCCGTGCGATCCCGCAGATCGAGGATATCTCACTTACTACCAATGGCGCCCTGCTGCCCAAGCTGGCGCCGCAGCTCAAAGATGCCGGGCTTAACCGCGTCAACATCTCGCTCGACACGCTCGACCCTACGATCTTTGGAAAGATCACGCGCCTGGGTCGGCTCGAGCAGACCATGGCCGGCATCGATGCGGCGCTGGCTTGGGGCTTTGAGCCCGTTAAGGTCAACTGCGTTGTGGTGCGCCGGCTCAACCAGGATGTAGCAGCCCTCGCACGGCTGACCGTCGACCGCCCCATCCACCTGCGCTTTATCGAATACATGCCCATTGGCGACGAACGTACGAGCTCACATTGCGCCGTGGACCCGCATGCGCCTGCGCTCAATCCCGAGCTGTGGGGCGCGAGCGATACCGTGCCGAGCGACGAGCTGCGGGCGCGCATCAATGCCGGGGCCACCGCGGCTGGTCTGGGCGAGCTTGAACCGCTCGACATCAACGACGCTCCTGCCGGCGCGGGTCCTGCGCGCTACTGGCACTTTCCGGGCGCGGCGGGAACGGTTGGCTTCATTAGCGCCATGTCCAACCATTTTTGTGCGAATTGCAACCGTCTTCGCCTGACGGCCGATGGCAACGTGCGTCCGTGCCTGTTCAGCGATGCCGAGTATTCGGTGCGCGACGCGCTGCGCCGTGGTGATGATATGCAGGTACTTTCGATTTGGCGCGATGCCGTGGCCCACAAACCGCAGGAACACGCGATAATTGAGGGCACGCAACGATTTATGTCCCAAATCGGAGGATGATCATATGGCCAAGAGCAGGTACGCCGATGCCACCAAGGCCGCTCGCAGGGCCGCGATGTCTGCCCACAAAGTCACGGCTGCGGCGAATGCTGGTAACGCCGACGCGTCCGCGCAGCCGTCTGCCAGCGCTGCCACCGAGCCCGCCCGCGACGCCCGTCGCGACGAGCTGACGCACGTGGACGCCAAGGGCGAGGTGCGCATGGTCGACGTGTCCGACAAGGCCGAGACCCATCGCGTTGCCATCGCCGAGGGCACCATCCTCATGCACCCCGAGACGCAGGCCATGGTGCTGCAGGACCGCGCCAAAAAGGGCGATGTGCTTGCCTGCGCGCGCGTGGCGGGCATTATGGCCATCAAACGCACGAGCGACATCATTCCCATGTGCCATCCGTTGCTCATTACCAAGAGCAAATGCGACATTGCGCCCATCGCTCCGGCGGGGACGCCGGCCGAGGACGTGCCCGAGGGCTGGGCGCCGGCGCGCGCGGACGGGCAGGTTGGCTTTCACGTACTGGTTACGGCCGGCGTGACGGGCAAGACGGGTATCGAGATGGAGGCCCTGACCGGCGCGAGTGCCGCGTGTCTGACCATCTATGACATGTGCAAGGCGGTCGATCGCGGCATGGAGATTGTCGACGTGCGCCTGCTGCACAAGGAGGGCGGCCGCTCGGGCGTGTGGGATCGCGCAGAGCGTCAGACCGCTGCCGTTGAGGCTGTGGCCGCTGACGGTGCCGCACCCGCGAGCGCACCCGTCGCCGTCGCGCCCGCAGCTCCGACACCGGCCGTCCCCGCGATCGCGTTTATCGGCTACCAGAACTCGGGCAAGACCACGCTTGTCGAGAAGGTTATCGCCGAGCTCACCCGCCGGGGCCTGCGCGTGGGTTCGCTCAAGCATCATGGGCATCACGGCTTTGATATCGACGTGCCCGCTAAGGATACGTGGCGCCATCACCAGGCCGGATCCAAGCACGTGGGGCTCATCTGCGCCACGCGCTGGGCGGAGTACGCCGACACGCGCGAGGAGGACGAGATGCCCGCGCGCGAGCTGCTGTCGCGTTACAACGATGTCGACGTGGTGATCATCGAGGGCTACAAAACCGAGGGCTTCGACAACATCGTGGTCGCGCGATCGGGTGTCGACCGTCTGCGCGGCAAGAGCTCGCTCGACCTGGTCGATGGCCACACGCTGGCCCTTGCCTGCAACGAAGCCCTGGCGCGTCAGGCCTTCGACGCAGGCTTTGCGACCCGAGCCATCAACATCAACGACGCCCGAGCCATCTGTGATCTCATCCAAGACCATCTGGCCTAAAACCTGCCAAAAAGGGACAGGTTTGTTTTGGCAGGTTTTATCTGGGCAAACGTCACTTCCACCACAAAGGGGACAGGTACCTTTGTGGTGGATTTTGCTTTAGTAGATGTGTGGGACATACCTTACAATCTACCAAGTAGTTCATGACGGGCGAAAAACGGAGAGAAGGGGCTCGATGCGTCCTTAATGTTTCATGCGGATAGATTGATTTGACAGACGGTGGCGAATGCCCGCCGTCCGCATTCGTATGAAACAAGGAGTCTCCATGCTCGCCCCTCTTTTCTCAAAGCCTCAACCTTCGCTGTCCGTGCAGGCCAAGCGCCTGGTGGCGATGCGCTTTCTCATCTACACCGGTTTTCAGACCAGCTACTTTATCGGCGTCATCGGAACGCTCACCTATGCAGACGATGCCTCGGTCGTGGCGACATCGCTGGCCGTCCTTTTTATGAACGTATTCGTGATCTTGGGATCCTTCGCGGGTGGCGCGGCGCTCGACGCCTGGGGCCCGCGCCGTCATTTCTTGCTGAGCATCGTGGGCACGCTGGCAACCGGCGCGGCGATCCTCATTTTTGGCAGCGCGACCGGCATCGTCCTGCTCGGCGCGGTGCTCCTGGGCTTCGTGATGGGGTTCGCCCAACCCATCGCCACATCCTATCCGGCGTATCTCACCGACGACCCCGTCGAGCTCAAAGACGTCAACTCCGCCATCGCCATGTTTTCAAACGTGAGTATCATTGTTGGCCCCACGTTGGGCGGCTTTGTCGCGGCGGCTGCGTCATCGCGCGCGGTGTTCGTGCTTATGATGATCTTTACCGTACTGGCGCTCGTCGCCGGTTGGGGCTTTAGGTCGCAGACCAGCCATGTTGCCGGGGATGCGGATGCCGATTCAGCAGAGGAAGGGGAGCGTGCGGGGCAAAGCCCCGACCCCAACACATCTTCCCGCGTCACCTTCGCGACCAGCATCAAGACGGTCTTTACCAACAGCGTCCTCGCCCTGCTGTTCTGCATTATTTTCCTTTCGAACTTTGGCTATGGCGCCTTCGATCCGCTGGAGTCGTTCTTCTACCGCGATGTTCTGCATGTCGGTGTTGAGTGGATGGGCTGGCTCTCGTCAGCCTGCGGTGTGGGCGCGGTACTGGGTGCCGTCCTCGCGCTCCGCTTGCCGCGGCGCTTCGTCAGCCTCAAAACGCTGCTCGTGGCACTCATGTCCGTGGGCGTAGGAAGTCTGATTTATGTGGGAACGCCGTACGTGGGCGTAGCCCTTGTCGGCCAGATTGCCCTCGGCGTGGCCTGGGGCGTCGTCAACCCGCTCCACAACACCATCGTGCAAACGACGGCCCCGCTCGAGCAGCTCGGTCGCGTGAACTCGGTCATGGGCTTTGGCAACATGCTTGCCGGCGTAGCCCCGCTGGCGATTGCCCCCTGGCTGGCGGCGACGTTTGGCGTGCAGCAGACGCTCGTTGGTGCGGGCGTGGTCGTGACGGCGGTTCCCGCGGCACTGCTGCTGTTTGGACGCCGGCATTTGGATCGTGCCGCAAAGCGGTAAAAACCATCACAACATTCGATGAAAATCGCGATTTTGCCGAATAACGTCGAATGTTGTGATGGTTTGCGCCCCGGGTCATGCCATCCTGCGGGTCCGGCCGCCACAAAGGGGCCAGGCACCTTTGTGGCGGTTTTTGCTTTGACAGGCCGCGCCTGCGCCTTGGTATACCATGTACGCCGTTCACGAATACACCCCACACCGCCGCACAACCTAGAAAGGCCCCCATGGACGCCACCTTCAGCCACATTAAAGCCGTACTCTGCGATATCGACGGTACGCTGCTCACGAGCCAGCACACGGTGTCCCCGCGCACTGTGGCGGCGATCCGCGCCCTGCGCGAGCGCGGCGTACTCTTTGGCCTGTGCACCGGGCGCGACGCCCGCGCGACCGAGGCCATGTACGAGCTCTGGGGTATCGAAGGCCTGGTGGACGTGCTAGTGGGCTGCGGTGGTGCCGAGGTCATCGACCGCGCGCACGACATCAACGAGCTAAGCTATCCGCTGCCGGGCGAGACCATCGCGCGCATCTGCAAACACATGGCGGACCTTCCGGCAACGCCCGTCTGCCCCCGAGACGGCGTGTTCTACGTGCCCGAGAGCAACGCGTGCGTCGAGCATCTGTCGCGCGTCGACGGCGTGCCCTACCAGGTGGTCGATTTTGCTGAGTTTTTGCGCGAGCCGCAGCCCAAGGTGATGTTTACCATGGCGCCCGAGGTAATGCCGCGGGTGATTGAGCGGGCGTCGACGTTTGTCGATGACACTGTTAAGGCGGCGGCTCTGCAAACCACGCAGCGGCTCTACGAGTTCATGGATCCGCGCGTGTCCAAGACACGCGGCCTTGTGCGCGTGGCGGAGCTCAATGGCATGGAGCTCCAGAACATCTGCGTGTTTGGCGATGCCGATAACGACACCTGCATGGTGGCTGACGCCGGCGTGGGCGTGGCCATGGCAAACGGCAGCGACGCCACCCGTGCCGCCGCCGACTTTGTAACCTCGAGCAACGACGAAGACGGCATAGCGATCTTTATCGAGGAACATCTGCTGTAGCGCCGGGGGAGAACCACCGCAGAAGGGGGCAGGCTCTTTTGCGGTGGCCTCAGGCGATTTGGGCGAATTGGTACCTAAAATCTGTGGGAAAATTCAAATATTGTTGTCTGAACATTACGCTTCTGACTACCGATGAGTTAAAGATATTCTCATCAGTTTGATAGGGTATTTCTCCCGGTAAATGACCTACAGCTCATGGTCAATTTTCGACTGTTTACAGGATGTTTACTCTTGAGCAAAATGTTGTGCAAATAAATCTAATGCCATTAAAAAATGATGGGCAACTAAATTACCAGTAGAAATAAAAAATAGATAGCGAATAAACGAAGGTAAATCTGAGCAATTGTCAAGAGAATTGATAATTCGCTACAAAACTATCGGTTTATTTGCCCAGATATTCAAACAATCGTTAGAATAGTCATTACTAAGCGTGCGCAATTTCAGGTTGCGCAGATACGTTTGATAGTGAAAGAGCAAGATCGCGGTCTCTTGGGGAGGAGACATCGATGAAAGCAAATTCAGACAAATCTAAACAGAGTAATAAAGCGACGCGCCGTGTACTGGCAGGCGTTTTGTGCGGAGCCTCCGTTTTGAGCCTGGTATTGTCGCTCGTCATGCCCCCGATCTCTCAGGCCATTGCCAACGATGCCCAGGCGGTTTCTGCCGAGGAAGCTGTGATGGGGGAGGGTTCCTCAAGTGAGTCTACTGGTGTAGACAGCACCGCTAACGGGGGTGCCGAAAAGCAGATTAGCGATGATGCCGAGAATGGCGCGAGCGAAGACGTCGCTGCCGCGGGACTGCCGTCCGACGACGCGGAGGCCAAGGGCGCCGCGCAGCCTTCCGATACACAGCCTTCTGATGATGAAACTAACGATGAAAACGCTATCGCTCCCGCTACCGTCAGTGCCGATGGCTATAACGAGGTGAAAGGTAATATTGCTGAGACGTTCACCAATGGCGGCAAGTTCCGACTGACGGATTTTGCCTATTCGGATAAGCAGATCACCATCACCAAAGACACTGCTATCGATCTTGCGGGACACATGCTCTACCGTGGTTCTGGCAACAAAGACTCCTTCTTTGTGGTCGAAAATGGAGCCACACTCACTATCGAGGATTTAGTTAAAACAAAAGACGAACAGACCCTGGTCGAAACGACGGCGGGTCATCTTGCGTCTATGGAATGGGAAACAGGAAACGGCTCAAATAGTGGCACTCCTAAGAGTCTTACTTACTTTGAGACCAAGAGCACGCCCAATCAAGATGGACTCGGCACAACCGAGACTACGATCAGGCATGTCGTTACGGGCTTTGGCGCTATTGATGCGGCATCGGACAGCGGTTCCGTAAAGCATGTGGTCACCGTTAAAGAGGGCGGCACGCTCGATCTCAAGGGCGGCATGATTACCACGGCCGCCAATCTGAGCGATGACGGCCATGTGATTTTTTCTGAGGGTAAAGTCAAAATCGAAGGCGGTTACGTCACCAATGGCAACGGCGGTGGCTGGGGTGGTGGCCTGTGCATAACGGGCGAGAAGGCGGGCGCGAATGCCAGTCTCGAAATGACAGGCGGCGTGGTCGCGGGAAACAAGTCGGGTTCTGGCGGTGGCATCTATGCTGACAAGGGAGCCACCCTGAAGCTTACGGGCGGAATTATCTCTGGCAACGCTACGTATGAAAACACTTGCAACAGCGGCGGCAGTCCCGAAAATGGTTATGGCGGCGGCGTCTTTACCAAAAATGCTTGCGTTAGTATCAGCGATTCGGCAAGCATTACTAACAATCGTGTCGATTCCAATATCTCTGAATCGTTTAACAATGGCCTGCTCGGTGGCGGTGGCATTGCATGTGTAAATGGTGGCAAGCTCAGTATAACGGGTGGCTCAGTTACTGCTAACTACTCCCATGAGGCTGGCGGTGGCGTTTACGCTGGTTTTTACAACCAGACCATCGAGTTTGAAATGACTGGCGGCACGATTGCCGGCAACGTGGCGGAGAACGCTGAGGGCGGCGGTTTGCGTATCGCTGGCGGTGACAACACTGGTACGATGGCAACAATTAGCGCTGGTGAGAACAGCAAGATTTACATTACGAACAACAAGACTATGACGGGTAAGGATCGCGGCGGCGACTGGGGCGGCGGTGGCGTCTTTATCCAGAAGGGCGGCAAGCTCAATATCGTAAAGACGCTGATCACTCAAAATGATGCTGGCGGCTGGGGTGGCGGCGTTGCTGCCTGCCCCACGGGCGAGACGATTGTCTCGCACTCAAATGGTGCCGCAATCTACAACAATACGGATCATGGTTTAAGTGATCACATGTCTGCCGGTGGTAATGGCAAGAACGAGGACAGCGATGCTGAGTACATTACCGATCCCTTCAAAAACGCCGGCCACAAGGATTTCTTCCTCGTGCGCAGGAAAGGCAGCGATAAGACGGTCGCAGTCGTTCTTGGAAAGATGCTTGGCAATCGCTCTGCTGGCTGGGAGGGCACCTGCGATGGCCAGGAGATCACTATCGATCCTAATGGCGGTGCCGAGGCCACGTACATGTTCGGCTTGGAGGCCCATCCGACTGAAGATGCCATAACAAAGGCACAAGCCGCAGCTACGACCATCATCAGCGGCAACTACTCATACACCCATGGCGGCGGCATCATGACCAACGGCGATCTCACCGTCGGTGAAGTCAGTGAACTGAGCGTTTATCCGAACATGAGGCTCAACGCCACTAAGGTGCTTGTAGATGCAGACGGAAACTCGCAAAACCTTGAGGGACACGGGTACAAGTTTAAGGTGCTCCGCGAGGATGGTGCCACTGAGCCTTCTTGGAAAGATGACGACACATTTGATATGGGCGATTGCAGTGTTGCGGGCGAGGCGACTGTTAATCAATCAAACGGCAATATCACCTTCGACTCTGGCAAGGACTATTCTTCGGGACAATACGTTTTCTATCTAGTTGAGGAACCCATCAGCGGTCAAAACGAATTGGACACCAGATTCGATAAGACCATTTACAAGATCGTAGCAACAGTTGATAGCAATCCGTACAAAACTAAAAAGCTCATGAGGATTGATATTAATTATTACAAGGTAAATGGAGTAATCGTCTATAAAAAGGGCGAGAAGGACATCGACTTTAAGCAACTAAATTCCGGTTACTCCGTTGATTACTTGAATGATCGCACGACAGCTGTGGTGACTATCGGTGACAGTAGCGACAACCCGACCTTTACCAACAAAATCGTGCCGTACGCCTCTACCGGCTTTTGGACGCCTGCGGCGACTAAGGTCGTTAAGGGCGGCGAGATGAAAGAGTTTACACTTCAGCTTGCGACCGATGACAGTTTTCAGAAAATTATTCGTGAGACCAAAACTACTGGCGATAACAAGAAGCAGACGCTTTCGTTCTTAGATGGCTCTGATAAGGGGATTAAGTACTCGCTCTCTGATATCACGAAGAATCCCTTCACTGCCGGTGACCCTACGGGCCGTGGCGCTTCCAAGACCTTCACGTACTACGTGCGCGAGAAGAATGAGAGTTCGATTTTCTCGCATTACAAGTTCGATCAGTCGGTCTATAAGCTTGACGTCACGATGGCGGATCAGAAAAATGGCAAAATCGTTGCCACGAAGGTGACCTACACAAAGATTAAGGACGCTGACGGCAACCGCATCGACGAAGCCCCGGTGAATTACAACGACGGATCCGATACTTCTAAGCCAACCTCCACCCCCACCTTCACCAACACCTACTCCACCTCTTTGCCCCTTTCTGGTATGTCGGGCGTCACTCTGACGTACCTTGCCGGCGCGGCGGTGCTTTGCGCTGCTGCAGCCTGGATGCACATTCGTCGCAAGGCGAATGCGAAGGGAGGTGAGCATCGTGAATAAGAATGTTTGCTCCTTCCCGATCTTGTTTGCGCTGCTTGCCCTCCTGATCGGCACCTGCGCGGTTGTGTTCCCCGCATCCGCGCAGGCCGCGCCGACCTCGACCGGTTCCATCACGGTGAGCGGCACCGTGGCGCGCAGCTACGACGCCTACCAGATCTTTAGCGCCAACGTCATCGATGGCGACAACGACGCTAAAATCGCCACCGACCTTGCCTGGGCAAGCGATGCCGTGCGCGACGCCGCGCTGCCTGTGCTGCACAGCGCCGGCATGCCCAACTCCCAGACCACCGCGCAGGAAGCTGCCGAGTGGCTCAACGCCGATTCCCACCTTACGAGCGCGCTGAGCGCACAGCTCGCTCGTTCCCTCCAGAGCTCTGATGCCGCGTCCGTGCCCCTTAACGCGGGCACGGCGTCAGAGCTGCCCTGTGGCTACTGGCTCATCGTCGCCGACGACGACTCCATCGCCCAGGGCGAGGCTGGTACCGCGCCGGTCATGGCCCTGGTCGGCGGCAGCGCCGTCACCGTCAAGCCCAAGGCGGCGACGCCCAAGGTCCAAAAGCACGTGCTGGAGGACAGCACCGCCGCCTGGCAGAAAGCTGCCGACGCCACGGTCGCCGACGACCTGTACTGGCGCCTCTCTGCCACGGTCCCGGTGGGTCTTACCGCCTACGACACCTATACGGTGCGGTTCGTCGACACCTTGAGCGCGGGGCTCGACCCCTCCAAGGTCGCCGCGAGCATGCGCGTGTACGTGGCGGCGGGCGCGGACGGCGGCTTTGACGCCGTCTCAACCGGTAAGGACGGGCGCGCCGGCACCGAGCCCGCGAAGGGCTGGACCGACATCACAGCCCAGTGCGCTACCAAGGTAGCGGCCGACGGCAAGACCTTCACCGTGCGCACCGGCGACCTCATCGCCGCGCTCGGCGGGGCCGACGCCTTCACCGCGGGCGCCCGCGTGGTCGCCGTGTACAATGCGCCGCTCAACAGCGCATGCAGCCACGGCATCGCGAAGGGCAACCCCAACGAGGCCTACCTGCGCTACCCGCGCTCTCCCTTTGCCGACCAGTCCGGCGATGCCGGCTTTACCCGCACGCCGAGCGATGACGCGTGCGCCTACACCTGGGATCTCGCGCTCATCAAGCGTGGTAGCGACGGTGATAAGCCGCTTGCTGGGGCGGTCCTGAACATCGCCGGCGACCGCGGCCGCACGCTAGCGGCCGACGGCACGTGGGATGCGGAGGGCAAGGCCACCGTCGCCACGGGCGAGGACGGTCGCGTGACCGTCTCGGGCGTGGACTCGGGCAAGCTGGAGGTCCGCGAGCTCAAGGCGCCCAAGGGCTACACCGCCTTTGAGGGCACGCGATCCGTGACGGTCAAGGCCGAGGGCCTGGACGTTAAGCAGGTGGCTGCCGCCAAGCCCAAGCTCACCGTCACAGCCGAGTCGCCCCTGCGCGCCGACAGCGCGGACGGGTCGACGGGCAGCCTGGAGGCATCGCTCATCAACACGCCCGCCGGCACGCCCCCTAGCATCTTCACCGGAGGCTTTATGCCCTCGACTGGCGATATGGCAATGTACGCCGTGGCCGCCGCAGCGGTCGCCGGAGCTGCACTGATCGTAGTCGCGCTCTTGATCAAGCGGGGAGGTGGCAGCCATAAAGAGTAGCTGGCAGCCCCACCGAGAGCGGGGCGAGACGTAGCGAAGCAGATGCTAAGACACAGACAGACAGATTTAGATCAAATGGAATTCGAGCAGAAAGCAGAGGAAAAGAAGATGAGCATGAGCAAGAACATCGCACGCCTGGCAGTAACCGCCGGCCTCACAGCAGCGCTGAGCTTCGGCGGCGTGATGGCCCCGGTCACGATGGCGTTTGCTGAGGGTTCAACTGTGAAGTTCGAGGATTCCAAGTACGGCACGTCGTCGACCTATAAGGGCATCCAAATCTTCAAGGCGAAAGTGACCAAGGACAACGGGACCACGAAGGTGAGTGGCATCGAGTGGGCTGGCACTGGCACTGAAATCCAGACGACTGTCGTTAATGCCATCAAGGCAAAGGAAAAAACCTATTCCAGCAAGAACGCGCAGGATGCCGCCGATTGGCTGAATGCCAACGCCGGGGTTACCGGGGCCGACTCGAAGGTCGCGAGCGACAACGTCCTGAGCTTGATCGCCGACAACCTGGATGGCGTGTCCGGCTGGAAGACGACGAACGCGGGTGACCCGTCCCTTTCCGGCCTTGATGCCGGCTACTGGCTGTTCCTCACCAACGGGGTGGATAAAACAGCTGCCGATAAGTCGACCGATACTTTTTCGTCACCTGTGTATGCCGTGATTGACGGCCAGAATGATATGACCGTCACCCCCAAGAAAGACGTGCCCACCGTCGATAAGAAAATAGTGAATGCCAAGGGCGATAAAGAGCTCGATGCCAGTGACTCCCGTGTTGGGCAGAAGGTTACGTACAACCTTTATGGCACTGTCGCCGATAACTACGATACGTACGGCTCGTACTTCTATCAGTTCTCCGATCAACTTTCCAAGGGCTTGACGCTGGAGCCCGGCTTCACAGCAACTCTATATGCGAATAAGGACCTCGCTCAGGATGATATTAACCACGCGAATGGCATTGATGTGACGAGCAGCTTTATTCAAAGCGCGGAATCTGTAGACCCTGCAACTGGAAATAAGACAACGACTTGGACCTGCGACAATCTTAAGAGTGTGAAAGGCGTTGCTGCGGGCTCCTGCATCGTCGTCTCCTATAAAGCAAAGATTAACAGCGAGGCTACCGTTGGAGACAATGCGGGTAACACCAACACTGTCGAACTTAAGTATTCAAACAATCCAATGACCAACGACTACGGCACGACGGTGCCCGATGAGGTCAAGACCTACACCTATGGCCTTAAACTGAATAAGGTTGACCTTGGCACTGAGAAGGCGCTCCCGGGTGCGAAATTTACCATCAAGGTGAGCGCGGCGGCGGATCCAAGCCTGGTGGGGAAATACGTTCAGTCCGATGGGGCTCTTGGAGCAGATGAGCATAAGTTCACGACTGGCGTCGATGGCGCCATTACCGTCACGGGCCTCGGTGCGGGAACCTATAAGGTAGAGGAGACTGACGCTCCCGAAAACTACGATAAGGTCGCATTCAATTTCACGATTAATGAAAGCGGGACAACGGGTGAAAGCTCGAACGCGGATAAGTATGAGCTAGACGGCCCAAGTAATCAGGTTATCATCGGCATGCCGAATGGTGAGAAGGGCGACAACAAGCTCGAGGCCGAGACTGACACTGCCACAAATAACGATGGTACCCTTAACATCACCGTCGGCGATACCAAGCGGGTTGGCCTCCCGCTCACCGGCCTCAACGGCGTGACCTTCACTTGGATCGCTGGTGGCGCGGTGCTGTGCATCGGCGTGGCGCACCTCATCCGCAGCCGTAAGCAGGCTGAGGAGTCCGAGCAGGAGTAACGCTCATTCAACCATCCCTTTGGCGGGTGGGATGCGATGGCCATGAGACTTGCGGACACTTTTCTCGTCCATCGACGTTCTTGCTTTGCCATTCTCTTTTCGGGGCAGACTCCGCACTGGAGTCTGCCCCGTTTTTTGGATAACGCAGCCAGCCTCCATCGTCCGATGCGGGCACGTTCGTCATCGCGTTTCTTGACTCGTATGAGGTTCGGTTTAAGGTCCGTAGGCGCACGCGCGGTGCGGACGGTAGAAGGCATTTGCGCCGCAACAAGCGCAAATAAGAATGCCCGGGGTTAGAGGCCCGGGCATTTAACAACGTCGGAAACTGGTCGCCCGCGCTTTCGAACACTTACGCGGGGTGCGTCGTTTCCTGTAGTTATTGTATCCTGAATCGCCCCGCCGATTCAGGATATTTTGAAAACGCAAATGCGGGCCCATACTCGCGCTGCGCAATGCTGCCAGGCTGCGTTGTCCGGCGCATGAGCTCGCTAATCGGCTATTATTTGTTTAGACAACTTGAGTTGTAGAGGAGTGACCGGCGATGGTGCAGGGCGCCAAACACATGAAGAGCAATAACGCCGCGGCCAACGGCGGCTCAAGCCCCCAGCCCAAACCTCAACCAAAACCTAAGCGTCGTCGCAAGCGACTGCCGCGCTGGGCCGACCGGCTCATCACCATCGTCATCATCCTTATCGGCATGGGCCTTATGACCTGGCCGTGGATCTTGGACCGGCTCGAAGCCTCGGGCGTGTTCAACCAGATCAGCACGGTGTCCAGCACCGTGGACGCGCTGTCTGCCGAGGAGCGCGAGCGCATCCTGCTCCAGGCGCGCTCCTTTAACGAGCAGCTGGCGGGCGAGGCCACCGAGCTTCCCGCCGACCAGATCGAGTCCTACGCCCAGCAGCTCATTTTTGACCGCGACCCCATGATGAGCTGGGTCGAGATCCCCTCCATCGACGTGAGCATGCCCATCTACCACGGCACGAGTGAAGAAGTCCTTATGGCGGGCGTCGGCCACCTGGAGGGCACGAGCCTGCCGGTGGGCGGCACCTCGACGCATTGCGTGCTCACCGCGCACTCGGGCATGCGCAACCTGAGCATGTTCGACGACATCCATTCGCTGAAGCCCGGCGACCTGGTGTTGCTACACACCATGAACAAGACGCTCGCCTACAAGATGGTGGACTCCGAGGTGGTGCTGCCCGAGGAGATGGAGTCGCTGACCATCGAGCCCGGCGCCGACAAGGTGACGCTCGTCACCTGCACGCCCTATGGCGTGAACGACCATCGCCTGCTGGTGCATTGCGTGCGCACCAAGTACAACAAGAAGGACGTCGACAAGCAAAAGTCGCTGGCCGGCCGCCACTGGGGCAAGCGCGAGTTTGCCGTGCTCATCGTGGTCGTGGCCATTGTGCTGTTGCTGCTGGACATCGTGATCCACGCGATCCGCAAGCGCCGCAAGGCAAAGGCCTCGGCATAAGACATTCTCCAGAACCACCGCAATAGGGACAGGCACCTTTGTGGTGGTCGGGACTTCCAAACCATCACAACATTCGATAAAAATCTCGATTTTGGCGAAAAGCGTCGAATGTTGTGATGGTCTTTGTTGTGGGCGGGACGGTTTTCGTTGCGGGTGACGCGGTTTTCGCTATGAACGGTGCGGTTTTGCTGCAGAATCGCCAGCCCGCCGCCTGCCAGCCGCCGCCCTCGTTACGTTTTCGCTGCATTTGGGTAAAGCGCCTGCTCTAAGCCGGCGTTGCCCTGTATACTAGAGCGGTTTAACTGTTATGCGGAAGGGAGCGCCTATGGCACTCAGCGAGAAAGACGTGCGCGGCATCGCCGAGTACGCAAAGATCGCACTGACCGATGACGAGCTCACCCAGATGACGTCCTACCTGAACGACGCCGTCCAGATGCTCGAGCCCGTCTTGCAATATGACTTGCCCGACGTGGAGCCCACGTTCCATCCCATCGGAAGCCTGTCCAACGTGATGGGCGATGACCTGCGCGAGCCCGAGCGCGACCTGCCGCTCGACGTCGCGCTCGAAAACGCCGGCAGCGCGCGCGACCGCTACTTCCGCGTGCCGTCCATTTTGGGAGAGGGGGAGAGCGAGTAATGGCGCAGAGCTTCGATTCCCTTACCGCCGCCCAGATCGCCGCGGGCGTTTCCGCCGGCGACTTTACCGCTACCGAGGTGGCCCAGGCCTCCCTTGCCGCCATCGAGGCGCGCGAGGGCGGGGTCCAGGCGTTCCTGCAGGTGTCGCCCGAGCTCGCGCTCGAGGCCGCCGCGCGCGTGGATGCCGACCGTGCCGCCGGAAAGCCGCTGCCCCCGCTCGCGGGCGTGCCGTTGGCCATCAAGGACAACATGAACCTCGTGGGCACGCGCACCACCTGCGCTTCCCGCATGCTCGGGGATTACCAGAGCGTCTACACCGCCACCTGCGTCCAGCGCATGCTCGACGCCGGCTGCCTGCCCATGGGCAAGGCCAACATGGACGAGTTCGCCTTTGGTAGCTCTACCGAGAGCTCGGCCTTCCATCGCACCAACAACCCCTGGGATACCGAGCGCGTGCCCGGTGGCTCCTCGGGCGGCTCCGCTGCCGCCGTTGCCGCGGGCGAGGTTGCGCTCTCGCTGGGCTCGGACACCGGTGGCTCCATCCGCCAGCCGGCGGCGCTCTGCGGCGTGGTGGGCCTTAAGCCCACGTACGGCGCCGTGAGCCGTTACGGCGTGGTGGCCTTTGGCTCGTCGCTCGACCAGGTTGGCCCCTTTGGCCGCACGGTCGAGGACGTCGCGCTTGCCATGAACGCGCTTACCGGCGCGGGCCACGATCCGTACGATTGCACCAGCCAGGACTGTGCCGTCGACTTTACCGAGCACCTCAACGACAGCATCGAGGGCAAGCGCGTGGGCATCATCCCTGCGTTTATGGAGGCCGAGGGACTAACGCCCGAGGTCAAGGCCGCTGTTCAGCGCGCCGCGCAGGAGCTGCAGAACCAAGGCGCCGAGCTGGTCGAGGTCGACCTTCCGCACCTGGACGCCGCCATCGCCGCCTACTACGTCATCGGCCCGGCCGAGGCGTTCTCCAACCTGGCCCGCTTCGACGGCATTCGCTACGGCTACCAGGAGGAGGGCTGCGCCAACCTGTCCGACCAGAGCTCGCTCTCGCGTGCCCACGGCTTTGGTGCCGAGGCCAAGCGCCGTCAGATGCTCGGCGCCTACCTGCTGAGCTCGGGCGTGTACGACAAGTATTACTACGCCGCGCAGAAGGCCCGTACGCTTATTACGCAGGACTACGACGCCGCGTATGCCAAGGTGGACACCATCCTCATGCCCGCTTCGCCGCGCACAGCCTTTAAGTTTGGCGAGATCAGCGACCCCACGCAGATGTATCTCTCCGACCTGTACACCATCTCGCTCAACATTTGCGGCAACGGTGGTATCTCGGTGCCGCTGGGCCTGGGCGAGGACAGCAGGCTGCCCGTTTCTGCCCAGCTGGTGGGACCTGCCTTTAAGGACCGTCAGCTGCTCACGTTTGCCCGCGCCCTGGAGCGCGGCTTTGCCGATGCCGCCACGGGTGCGCCCGCGCTTTCCGTCGCGCCCGATTTTGCCGGGAAGGGAGGCGAGCTGTAATGAAGGAGCTTTCCGAGGTCCTGCAGGATTGGGAGGCCGTGATCGGTCTGGAGATCCACACCGAGCTCACCGCACTCGACACCAAGATGTTCTGCAACTGCAAGCTCAGCCACGATGACGAGCCCAACGCCAACGTGTGCCCGGTGTGCCTGGGCCTGCCCGGCGCCCTGCCGGTGCCCAACAAGAAGGCAATCGAGAGCATCGTCAAAGCAGGTCTCGCCACCAACTGCGAGATCCAGCGTCACTCGATGTTCTACCGCAAGCACTACTTCTATCCCGATATGGCCAAGAACTTCCAGACCACGCAGGGTCCGGTTGCCTTTGCCATGTACGGTCACCTGGATCTGGACGTGACCGGTCGCGGTGCCGCCGAGCGCCCCGACTGCGCGTTTGGCGAGGCCGAGGCCCAGAGCCTGGCGAGCGCCTCGGCCAACGCCGAGGGCCTGTCCACGTCCATGACGTCGACCATGCGTGAGGGCAACCAGCGCGCCGGCCACCTGGCCAGCTATGACGCGTCCAACCTGCAGATGCCCGAGCGCCGCGAGGACGGTTCCTACACGGTGCCCATTCGCATCCTGCGCATCCACATGGAGGAGGACGCCGCCAAGATGGTGCACGTGGGCGGCGCCGAGGGCCGCATTACCGCCGCGGCCGAGTCGCTCGTCGACTACAACCGCTGCGGCACGCCGCTGATCGAGCTCGTGACTGAGCCCGATTTGCGTACGCCCGAGGAAGCGCGCCTGTTTATGGAGAAGCTCCGCCGCATCTTTGTGACGCTGGGCATTTCGGACTGCTCCATGGAGAAGGGCTCCATGCGCTGCGACGGCAACGTGTCGCTGCGCCGCCGCGGCGAGACCAAGCTGGGCACCAAGACCGAGCTTAAGAACCTCAACTCGTTTAAGAGCCTGCATGATGGCCTTGCCTACGAGATCTGCCGTCAGGCCGAGGTGCTCGAGGAGGGCGGCATCATCTACCAGGAGACCCGCCACTGGGAGCCCAGCCGCAAGCGCACCGTGGTCATGCGTGTGAAGGAGACGGCCGACGACTATCGTCTGTTCCCCGACCCCGACCTGGCGCCGTTCGACCTGGACGACGAGTTTATCGACCGTTGCCGTGGCGAGATTCCCGAGCTGCCCGATGCCAAGCGCGCCCGTTTTGAGGCCGACTTTGGCATTAAGGCGGCCGATGCCGAGCAGATCGCCGGCGACCCGGAGTTTGCCGAGTTCTTTGAGGCAGCCGCTACCGGCATGGCTGGCAAGGAGGCCCAGACGGTCGCAAACCTGCTGGTGAACGAGATGATCGCCTACCTTAAGGGCGCGGGCGTCTCGCTGGCCGAGTCCGGCATCGCGCCGGCTCAGGTGGCAGCCCTTGCCAAGCTGCTGGCGACCGATGCCATCAGCTCCAACCAGGCGCACGAGGTCTTTGAGGCCATGGCCCAGACCGGCGACGATCCCAACAAGATCGTCGACGAGCGCGGTATGCGTCAGGTGAGCGATGCCGGCGCGCTGCAGCCGATTGTGGACGAGGTGCTGGCAAACTGTGCCGATCAGGCGCAGCAGTATCGTGACGGCAACCAGAAGGTCATCGGCTTTTTGGTGGGCCAGTGCATGAAGGCGAGCCGCGGCAAGGGCAATCCGAAGCTCTTCAACGAGTTGCTGAGAACGTCGCTCTCGTAAGCGGGAACCCGGGAGCCCCGGCAGGGCGGGTGCTTCCTCAAAATTTCAAACAGTCCTGCGCAAGACGAAGGCCACATTAAGTGGCCTTCTTTGCGTGCGGAACTCATTTTGAGCAAGCACCCGCCCTGCCGGGGCTCCCGGGTTCCGTGACGACTCGGCCGTTCGGGTCAGGCGGGCTGATAGAAAGATGGTGACGGAGGCGCAAGTAGCGCCTCCGTCTTTTGAATGTGATGAAAGTGTGGCGAAACGAGCTTAAAACTTCCGTAAATGTGATAAACATCACGTTTTCCATGGGGTAAAATGTGGCAAATATCACGTTTTCGGAAGTTTCTTTGCGGGAGGTTCGGTCATGCAGCGAGATATCATTGCCAAGCTTAACGCTTGGAAAGCGTCGGAATATCGTAAGCCGCTTATCCTTAAGGGGGCGCGCCAGGTTGGAAAGACGTGGGCGCTTAAGGAGTTCGGTCGAACCTCGTACCGCAATTTTGTGTATCTGACGCTCGAGGAACCGTCACCTGGGGTACAGAGCGAGTACGCTCAGTTTTTCGAAGGTACGCGCGATCCTCGGCGGATCATCTCAAACCTTTCCCTGGCACTTGGACAGCCTATCGATCCCGGCGAGACGCTGCTTATTATTGATGAGATCCAGGATTGCCCTTCTGCAGTCGGAGCCCTTAAATACTTCTGTGACGAGGCCCCCGAGTATCACGTCGCATGCGCAGGGTCTTTGTTGGGCGTTCGCTTGTCCCGTGAGACCAGCGCTTTTCCGGTGGGAAAGGTCGAGTTCATGGAGATGCACCCTATGAGCTTTTCCGAGTTTCTGAAAGCCGAGGGCGCTGCAAACTACGACGAATACCTTGGCGGCCTGGATCAGATCGAGACAGTGCCCGATTTCTTCCATATCCGTCTCGTCGAGCATCTTCGTCGTTATTTTGCATGTGGCGGCATGCCAGAGGCTCTTGGTCGGTGGGTGGAGACGGGCGATATCGTTCAGGTCGATAAGGTGTTGTCCGATCTCTTGGATTCCTACGAGCGCGATTTTGCCAAGCATGGTGGCCATGCGCAGTTCGCCAAGCTTTCGCAAATATGGAACTCGATTCCAACTCAGTTGGCGCGCGAGAATAAAAAGTTCGTTTGGGGTGCGGTGCGCGAGGGGGCTCGTGCTCGAGAATACGAGGATGCTCTGGAATGGCTTGCCGATGCTGGGCTCATCACGGCGGTTCGCCTTAATGCTGCCGGTGGCGTGCCGCTCTCTGCATACGATGACCTCAAGGCATTTAAAGTCTACTGTCTTGATGTCGGTTTGCTGCGCCGCATGGCAAGACTGGATGCGTCCGCTTTTGCCATCTCGGATGCGCTATTTTCGGAGTTCAAAGGTTCGTTCGCCGAGAATTATGTGCTTCAGGCATTACTTTCACAGTTAGATGCTGCTCCGCGTTATTGGACAAACGAGAAGCCGAAGCACGAAGTCGATTTTTTGATTCAAGTCGGGAACGAAATCGTGCCCGTCGAGGTCAAATCGGGAGAGGTGGTTCATTCCAAGAGTCTTAAGTACTATGCCGACAAGCATGCGGAGACGACTCCACTGAGGGTCCGCTACTCACTTAAGAACCTAAAGCTCGACGACGGGGTGCTCAACATTCCGTTGTATTTGGCTGATCGATCTGCCCCTCTTATCAAAAAGGCGCTTGATTGTGCACATCTTGACGTTTAGATCCTGGGCGAGCTGATGGGCGGCGGCTAATTAAATCGCTCCGTAACGGCCAGGGAGCTTGGACCTTAGCGGTGCTTGCTTCGCCAAGCCGTGGGTGTCATGCCGGTGTATTGTTTGAACGCTTGGGCGAAGGCCGCCTGTTGGGGATAGCCGAGTCGCTCGGCTACTTGGGCTATCGAAAGGGGGCTGTCGGCCAAAAGGTCCTGCGCGCGTTCCATACGATGCCTCCGCATATAGGAGCCCAGTGATTCGCCCGTCTGGACTTTAAAGGTGGCGCAGAGTTTGGAGCGGCTTGTGTAGAGCCGCTCGGCGACCTCGTCCACGCCGATGCGACGCCCCTCGTCAAGGGCGCGCTCGACAGCCAGGATCGCTTCTTCGACAATGTCCAGAGCGGCCTGTGTCCCTTCGGCCTGACGTGCCTGCTTGTGGGCTGTTCGCGCGTACGCCAGCTCGGCAACCATGGTCTCTACGGTACCCTTCATGTAAAGATGCCCGCCCGTGACACGAGCGCGCGTCTCATCGAGGCGACAGAGTGTCCGATCGATCGCCGATAGCGCTTCTTCGCCCCACGACTCGGCAAAGGCGTCAAAAAGCCCAGCGAATTCGCCGGGGTAGCGGCGTTCGAAATCGTCGAAGTATCTCGGTAGGAATAACACCGAGCGCGAGTGATAGAGCTGTCCGGCGTATAACGGGCTGAGCTCGTTTCCGCAGGTATCCTGGATAAAACTACAAATTGCATTGCTCGGCCACGACCCGCGCAACGGCTTGAGGTTTGCGGGTGTTATGCCTATCTCGGGCATGCAGGTGAGCGTGGCGCTGCTGATTTGGCTCACGCAGGCGTATGGCTCGGGTGTGTATTCGGCCAGGTACATATCGTGCGTCGGGGTGATGAAATGCTCCATGACGATGCAGGCAGGGGAGAGAGGCATAATCCATGCGCGGCCGTGCGCCCGGTCGTTTGCCACCTCGCCGGTAAAGACGGCGCCCTTGCCGGTAAGCTCCAGGCCAAACTGCTCAAATTGCGGTGCGTAGAGCTCGGTTATGTCGGTCGCGGCCCGATGCATTTTCAAAAGCGTCCCCTTCCTTTGCAGAAACGTCCATGCCTGGCTTGATTGTGAGCCATGGCTAACACGTCAATGATAAGTTCATTACGGTTAACTCTCAAGCCGTTAGAAAGGAATCTCATGGCAAAGGGATCAAAAAAGGAAGGTGGCGGTATCGGCGAGCTGCTTGCTTATGCTGGTGACCGCAAATTCCTAACGTATTTGGGCATGGCGCTCTCGGCGCTCTCGCAGCTGCTGAGCTTTGGCCCGTACGTGTGCGTTTGGCTTGTCGCGCGCGATTTGATCGCCGTGGCGCCTAACTGGAGCGAAGCCACCGATATCGCGATGTATGGCTGGTGGGCCGTGGGTTTTGCCCTAGCAAGCATCGTAGCTTATTTCATGGGGCTCATGTGCACGCACCTGTCTGCGTTTCGCTGCGCGTCCAATATCCGCAAGACTACGAGCGAGCACCTGCTTAAGCTGCCGCTTGGCTACTTTGACACACACGCCACCGGTGAGCTGCGTCGTGTTGTAGACGGATGCGCCGCCTCCACCGAGACTTTGCTCGCACACATGCTGCCCGATATCGCAGGCGCCGCTGCCATGGTCGTGGGCTTGCTCGTGCTGCTTTTCGCCCTCGATTGGCGCTTGGGCGCGGCATGCCTCATCTCGGTGGCCATTTCGCTTGGCGCCATGGCCGCCATGATGGGCGGCAAAGGCGCCGAGTTCATGAAGGCCTACATGGGAGCGCTGGTCAAGATGAACAAGACCGGCACCGAATACGTACGCGGCATCCGCGTGGTCAAGGTGTTTCAGCAGACGGTCTACTCCTTTAAGGCCTTCCACGATGCAATCGCCGAATACGCCGACATGGCACAAAACTATGCGGGCACGTTCTGCCGAGGTCCGCAGGTACTCAACCTTACCGCGCTCAATGGTCTTGTGGCATTCCTGTTGCCCGTGGCATTGCTGTTGGCGCCAGGCGAGACGGACTTCGCGCATTTTATGACCAACTTCACGTTTTACGCGATATTTTCGGCCGTGGTACCGACGGCTATGACCAAGCTCATGTTTGTGGGCGAGGCCTCTCAGATGAGTGCCGATTCGCTGGCTCGTATTCGAAGCGTCATGGATTCCAAGCAGCTCTCCGTGCCCGCCCAACCCAAGCACCCTGCCGGCGGCGACGTGCGATTTGAGGACGTGAGCTTTACGTACGAGGGTGCCGAAGCACCCGCCGTTAGCCATGTAAGTTTCAGCGTTCCCGCTGGTGGCACCCTCGCCCTGGTGGGTCCCTCGGGTGGCGGTAAGTCAACCTGCGCAAGCCTGATTCCGCGTTTTTGGGATGTTTCCTCGGGTCGAGTGCTCGTAGGTGGTGTGGACGTTCGCGATATGGATCCGCACGAGCTTATGGACCAGGTCGCCTTCGTGTTCCAGACCAACCAGCTGTTCCGGCAAACACTTGCCGACAACGTACGCGCCTCCAAGCCTACGGCCACTGACGACGAAGTGCGTGCGGCCCTCTCCTCAGCTCAGTGCGACGACATTGTGGCCAAGCTCCCACAGGGCATCAATACCATGCTCGGTGCCGGCGGAGCATATCTTTCGGGCGGCGAGGTCCAGCGCGTGGCCCTCGCCCGCGCGATCCTTAAAGACGCGCCTATCGTGGTGCTCGATGAGGCCACGGCGTTTGCCGATCCCGAGAACGAGGCGCTTATTCAGCGCGCCTTTAGCAAGCTGGCGGCGGGTCGCACGGTCATTATGATTGCGCACCGGCTTTCGACCGTGGTGGGCGCAGACCAAATCGTGGTGCTCAACCAGGGCAGCGTGCAGGAGTCGGGTACCCATGCCGAGTTGCTGTCCCAAAATGGCCTGTATGCCAAGATGTGGGCCGAATACGAGCAGGCCGCGAGCTGGAAGATTACTGCTGCGACCGCGGATGCCGCCGTCACGAAGGGAGGCGAGGCCTAAATGTTCGCCTCATTCCAAAAGAAGTATTTCCTATCCGATAAAGGCGTCGCCGGCGTAAAATGCGGCATTTTCTGGACCACGCTCACTAATCTCATTACCATGGCCGGCATGGGCTTTTTATTCCTGGTCATGGCCGGCTTTGTCGAGCATCTCGCCAGCGGGGCTGACCTGCCGGATGCCCTGCCGATCGTGGGCGGCCTCCTGGTCTTTTTCGTGCTGCTCTTTGCCTCTAACTGGCAGCAGTATTACTACACCTACTGCATCTTTTACGAGGAGTGCGGCAAGCAGCGCATGGAAATTGCCGAGCGCCTGCGCAGGCTGCCGCTATCGTTTTTTGGGCGTCGCGATCTGGCCGATTTAACCGAGACCATCATGGGCGATGTCCAGACCATGGAGCATGCCTACAGCCACGTGTTGGGAGAGCTTTGGGGTGCCATTATCGCAAGCGCTATTGTGTTCGTGGCATCGCTGTTCTTTTGCTGGCAGTTGGCGATAGCGGCGTTTTGGAGCGTTCCCGTGGCCTTTGCCGTGCTGTATCTGACGCGCGGCCCCATGATCCCGGTGTTCGACCATGTGCGTGCCGAGAAGGTCAAGGTTACCGAGGCGATCCAGGAGACGCTCGACTGCGTGCGCGAGATCCGCGCCACCAACCAGGAGGCTCATTATCTTGAGGGGCTCAACGCCGTGATCGATGCCGAGGAGCGCGAGACCACCAGAGGCGAGCTCGCCAATGGGCTTTTGGTCAACTCCGCCTTTGCCATCCTGCGCCTGGGGATTGCCACCACGTTGGTCACGGGCGCTGCGATGGTCGCCTCCGGCCAGGTCGACTTTTTGATGATGTTTGCCTTCCTGCTTATGGTGAGCCGCATCTATGCGCCCTTTGATCAGGCGCTGATGCTGATGTCCGAGCTGTTTGCCGCCGAGTCGTCGGCCAAGCGCATGCGTTCCATCATGGAAGAGCCTGTGGCGCGGGGCAGCGAGAAATTTGAGCCCGTGGGCCACGATGTGGTGTTCGATCACGTGGCATTTGGCTATGGTGCGGGCGAGGATGGCCGCGCCGGCGAGAAAGTTCTTACCGATGTGAGCTTTACCGCCAAGGAAGGCGAGGTCACGGCGCTGGTCGGTCCTTCGGGTTCCGGTAAGTCTACGGTGAGCCGCCTGGCCGCGCGCTTTTGGGATGCCACTGCGGGCAAGGTTGCCGTGGGCAGTGTGGATGTTGCGGGCGTGGATCCCGAGGTGCTGCTGCGCGGCTACGCCATTGTGTTCCAAGACGTGCTGCTCTTTGACGACACGGTGATGGGAAACATCCGCCTCGGGCGTCGTGATGCCACCGATGAGGAAGTGCTTGCGGCCGCGCGTGCCGCCAACTGCGACGAGTTTGTGAGCCGCATGCCGCAGGGCTACGACACCATGATCGGCGAGAACGGCTCCAAGCTGTCCGGCGGCGAGCGCCAGCGCATCTCTATCGCCCGCGCGCTGCTCAAAGATGCGCCCATCGTGCTGTTGGACGAGGCGACGGCGAGCTTGGACGTGGAGAACGAGACCGTGGTGCAACAGGCACTCTCCCGTCTGCTTGCAGGTAAGACGGTTATCGTTATTGCCCACCGTATGCGTACGGTGGAAAATGCCGACAAAATCGTTGTACTCAAGGATGGTGTGGTTGCCGAGCAGGGTACTCCGGCACAGCTCAAGGCGGCAGGTGGAGAATTCGCCCGCATGGTTGCGCTGCAAAAGGAAGCGGCTGCCTGGCAGCTGTAGGAATATGACAAAGGGACTGTCCCTTTGTCATATTGAGTTCACCCCCATAGTTTCCAAAAAGTTAGCCATTGTTGACCAAATAGTTATACTAAACTATTTTCAAAAGCGTGCTCGAGCAAACTAATGAACTCGGGTGCTAAGGCACCATGCCGCGCTTGTGCGGCAAAAGGGAGAAGCAACATGAAGAAGTCGACTTTTAACACCCTGCTTGTCGGTGGCGGTTTTCTGCTTGGTACGGCCGGCATCAAGCTGCTCACCAGCGCTCCGGTAAAGAATGCCTGCGTGCAGGGCATTGCGTGCGGTATGCGCGTCAAGAACTGCTACCAGGACATGGTCGAGCAGGCCAAGGCCAATGTCGACGACATGGTTGCCGAGGCTGCCTACATCACCCAGAGCGAGGCCGCTGCTGACGAGGCAGCCGAGTAACGCTCCCAGGCACAAACTATGAGATTCTCGGTTATTAGCGAGATCCCCGGCAGGACCCGTCTTCAATTGGCGGGTCCTGTGCCAGAGAGCGATCTCGATGCACTTCTTAAGCTCAGCGGCGATATCGACGGCGTGCACAAGGTACGCGTTTATGGCCGTATTGGCCAGATGGCGCTGGAGTACGACGAGCCGCGCCGCGCGAGCGTGCTCGACGCCTTGGGCGCTCTCGATGCCCAGGCCATTGCCGACACAAAGACGGGTTACGTGATGCAGCTTGAGCCACGCAAGCACAAGCTCGTCATGGATCTTGCCACACTTATCGGTGCCCACTACGCGCGCCGCTGGTTCCTGCCTACGCCTCTGCGTGCGGTGTTTGTCGTGGCCGGTTACATGGCATTTTTGCGCGCCGCCCTTCATGAGCTGGCGCAGCCGCGCCTGACCGTTCCTGTGCTCGACGCTTCGGCCATCGGCATTTCGTTCGTCAAGCGTGATGTCGACACCGCGGGCCAGACAATGTTCCTGCTCAACGTGGGCGAGCTGCTCGAGGACTACACCCGCGCCATGAGCGAAAACGAGCTCATCAACTCTCTGCTCGATGTGCCCGACAAGGCGCAAAAGGTCGTCGGCGACACCGAGGTGAGCGTTGCCGCGACCGAGCTTGAGCCCGGCGATTTGGTCGCCGTGCGCACTGGCATGTCCATCTGCATTGACGGTGTGGTCGAACAGGGGAGCGCCATGGTCAACCAGGCGACCCTGACCGGCGAGCCGCTGGCCGTCGAGCGCAGCGTGGGCGACGACGTGTTCGCCGGCACCGTCGTGGAAGACGGCAGCATCTTGGTGCGCGTGCGCGCCAACACGGCTCAGACCAAGCTCCGTTCGATCGTCTCGCTCGTGCAGACGGCCGACTCGCTCAAGTCCGAGGGCCAGTCGCACATGGAGGACCTCGCCAACAAGATCGTCCCGTGGAACTTCCTGCTCGCGGGCCTTGTCGCTCTCACCACGCGTAGCCTCATCAAGACCTCGGCGGCACTGATGGTCGACTACTCGTGCGCACTCAAGCTCACGGGTTCCGTCGCCGTCATGACCGCTATGAGTGATGCCGCCAAGATGGGCGTCATGGTCAAGGGCGCAAAGTACTTTGAGTCGTTTGCCAAGGCCGACACCATTGTGTTTGATAAGACCGGCACGCTGACCGAGGCGCAGCCGCGTCTCGCCTGCGTGCTCACCACCGATGGCTGGAGCGAGGACGAGATCCTGCGCCTTTCCGCTTGCTTGGAGGAGCATTTTCCGCATCCGGTGGCACGCGCCGTGGTCAACGCCGCCCGCGAGCGCGGGCTCGAGCACCGCGAGCGCCATGCTGCCGTCGAGTACATCGTGGCGC
Organism: Collinsella aerofaciens; assembly: GCF_040926185.1. GTDB lineage: Bacteria > Actinomycetota > Coriobacteriia > Coriobacteriales > Coriobacteriaceae > Collinsella > Collinsella aerofaciens_BC. The sequence goes on along the minus strand of NZ_JBCOIQ010000015.1, from coordinate 2,378 downwards.
ACGGCATCGCTTCGTCCATCGAAGGGCGTCGCGCCATCATCGGTTCCGCGCACTTTGTATTTGAGGATGAGGGCGCGCAGCTCGAGTCCGACATTAAGGAGCGCATCGAGTCCCAGATGCAGGGCTTGTCGCCGCTGTACCTGGCGGTCGACGGTACGGTCGTTGGCGTGCTCGGTATCGAGGACCCGCTCAAACCCGGCGTGCGCGAGGCCATCGCCGACTTGCACGCGTTGGGCGTTAAGCACGTGGTCATGCTCACGGGCGACTCGGAGCGCACGGCCGAGCGCATCGCGCGCGAGGCGGGTGTCGACGAGTTTAAGGCCGAGCTGCTGCCCGAGGACAAATACGCGTATGTGGAGCGCATTAAGAGCGAGGGGCGCCACGTTGCCATGGTGGGCGACGGCGTCAACGACTCACCGGCGCTGGGCCTGGCCGACGTGGGCCTGGCCATGGGTGGCGGAAGCGACATCGCCAAGGAGGTCGCCGATATCATCCTGACCGATACGGATCTTGCCGCAATCGTGCGCCTGCGCCGCATGAGTCAGGGCCTCGTTGATCGTCTGACGAGCTCCTACTCTAAGGTGATGCTCACCAATTCGGCGCTGTTGGCATTGGGTATTACCGGCATGATCACTCCGCAGACGTCGTCACTGCTGCACAACGGCTCAACGATCGCCTACAGCCTGGGCAACGCAAAGGCGTACCTGCGTTAACAGACGTGTTCACCCACGTTATCTGGCCTGCGCCCAGACGGCATCGGTGTCGTCCGGGCGCAGGCCTTTTGCATTTGACCATGTGCTAGCTTCTTTATATATTGGTGCTAGCAGGGCTAGCAACTGAAGGGAGCGGGTCAACGTGGGTGCTGTTAGCGGCATGGCGCAGGTGAATGTTCGCGTAGATCGCTCGGTTAAAGAGCGCGCCGAGGAAGCGCTGCGGCTTTCGGGCGGAACGCTGCCCGAACTCATCAAAAAGGTCGTGGCCAAGGTTGCGCAGGGTGGTGGACAGTGTGAGGAAGTGCTGTCTGCCGTTGATGGCCGGCAGCAGTCCGTCGCGCCCGATACTCCGTTCGCCGCGTCGTGGGCAGCGGCAGACCGGCTTTATGCAGATTTGGGCATCGCTACGTCGCCCGTATCCGACGATCGCGATTGGGACGCAATCTATTCCGACGCCATGGATGAGCATTATCGCCAAAAGGGGATGATCCTGTGAGCGGGGCTCCCCTCAAAATAATGGTGGACGCCAACGTATGGGTTGATTCGTTTTGCGCCGACCATGCCGAGTCGATTGCCGCGCGTGCGTTTATTGGGCAGGCGACGGAGGCGGGGGCATTGCTGTTCTTTCCGGTGCATATCGCCAAGGACGTACTGTATGTTGTACAGCACGAACTGAAGCGCAGCGTTCTTGCCAGCGGGGGAGCGCTCGGCGAGGCTTCTGCCCGCGCGATTGGCGATGCGGCGCTGGCGTTTGTTCGGAACATGACCGAAAACGCCACGGCCGTGGGTGCAGATGCGTCGGACCTTTGGCTGGCCGACAAATACTTAGCGCTCCATCGCGATTACGAGGACAACTTGGTACTCGCCGCATGCAAACGCGCCCAGGTTGATTACTTGGTGACCAACGATCGAAAACTGCTCGAACATGCCGATCTTGCAGCAAAGACACCTCGTCAAATGATGCCGATTCTTGCTTTGGCCAAACGCGGCGGCACGGCTATCGGTTGACGTGAGCTGTTCGCGGGCCCCTTGGACGACGATGCGCCAAGGGGCCCGCGTCTGCTATTTACAAAAGCTCGGCCTTGATGGTGGGACTTTCTGCGAGCTGCTCGGCTGCCTTTTCGTTGGAGCTGTCGAGCGCTGCCAGACTGCGGTAGACCCACTCGTTGACCTGGGTGTTCTTGACGCCTGCGCTCTGCATAAGGGCGCCTACCTCGCGGATTGCTGCGAACAGATCTGCCTTGGGACCCGCGAGCTCGACCTCGATACCGTGGTAGGCGGCCACGCCGCGGTTCTCACTCACGTGGTCGATAAAGCCCTCGACGGTCTCAAGCTGCTGAGTGAGAGCTGCATCATCGTCAACGTCCAGCGCGACGAGTGCGTTCGATACCGTGAGGGCGGGATGTCCGCAGGGGACAAAGCCCTCGATGACATCCATAGCTTCGGTAATGGTTGAGCCCAGGCCTGCGAGGGCATTGACGAGTTGCTGCTTGGTATCCATAACGGTCCTTTCGACGGGTCAATTCTGCTTGGCGAAAATATACGTGACGCGATCGGTAGCAAAAATGCGAAGTCGTGCGCACATTGAGGGGTTGATTTCCGATCTCAGCCGAACACATTAGGCGGACAGGCCGTTCCCGCAGCTAGCCGAACGCCCCCGAGGCC
>NZ_JBCOIQ010000014.1:0-53721 GCF_040926185.1 Collinsella aerofaciens | reverse complement strand
CCTATACGCCGCACCAATTGAAATTGAAAGCCTCCGGCAACGGGGGCTTTTCTTTTATGGCAACACCGCATGGATTCGAACCTCGGTCGAGGCGCGGGCGTCAAGAAAACGCGGAGCGTTTTAGCCCGCGGGCGAGCGCGCCGGCAGGCGGGCGAAGCCGGTGCGGATCCGCGCAGCGGATGCGCGGAATCCTATACGCCGTACCAATTGAAATTGAAAGCCTCACCGGCAACGGGGGCTTTTCTTTTATGGCAACACCGCATGGATTCGAACCTCGGTCGAGGCACGAACAACTTAATTATCACTCCGTAAAATTTTTCTAATTGTCGCTTGACCCATCGGGGGCTCGCGTGCATAATAATCCGTGCGTTGCGGCGTTACCTCAGCTGGATAGAGGGTCTGACTACGAATCAGAACGTCATAGGTTCGAATCCTATACGCCGCACCAACTGAACTTTAAAGCCTCCGGTAACGGAGGCTTTTCTTATATCGCGATGCGTCGAAGATCGCATCAAGTGGTCAAAATGAGTAAAAATCAAATTTGATAACTTTTTTCGAAAATTGCTTGACCTTTATTCAGTCGATGTGCATAATAATCAACAAGTCGCGGCGTTACCTCAGCTGGATAGAGGGTCTGACTACGAATCAGAACGTCATAGGTTCGAATCCTATACGCCGCACCATTTGAGATTAAAGCTCCCGGCGACGGGGGCTTTTCTTTTACGTAAGCACCGCATGGATTCGAACCTCGGTCGAGGCGCGGGCGTAAAGAAAACGCGGAGCGTTTTCAGCCCGCGGGCGAGCGCACCGGCAGGCGGGCGAAGCCGGTGCGGATCCGCGCAGCGGATGCGCGGAATCCTATACGCCGCACCATTTGAGATTAAAGCTCCCGGCAACGGGGGCTTTTCTTTTGCGCCAGCTTGAGTGCTTTCGTCCAAAGGGACGATTTCCTGTCGACTCGTGTAAGATTCCGAGTAGATGTCGCGACTTATTCGCGACCACTCCTTCTCTAGACGACCGATCAGGGTGATATTTCGTGGCAGAGCGTCCGACATACAAGCTCAGGTTTCTCGATCCCAAGAAGCGCTTTCCGGCGATGCCCGAGCAGCCTGCGGGACGCTCATATGGCGTGGTCTGGAAACTCTTTGGCGAGGATCAGCATGAATCTTGTTATGTCGTCGAATTCGTTGGCAAAAGTCATGTGTCGCTTTTGGGCTACGTAAGCGTTTCGGGTGAGGTGTACAAGGTGGACCGCCCCGTTAGCGAGGCTCCGCTGTCCAACGATCCCGACATGGAACTGGTCCTTGACGAGTCGGATTCCAGTATTGGTGAGATTATGGTAAGGGAAGCCAGCGGTGCAATGCGCGCGTGCGCGCGAACCGTCGGCTCTCCCGAAGGCCCCATGCGCGAGCAGTCCGATCACGAGACATGGAATTCGGCCCGCTCCCTTCCTTACGGCGAGTTCATGGCATCGATGTTCCTGCGCTACGTGATATTTGCCAACTTCGAAAGCGCTATTGCGAACACGGCGGGCGTCGACGGTCTCGATGCGGATATGCAAAACGTTGTCGACAAGATCAAGCTCGTAAAGTTGCCCGAGCCGGTCGAGGTGTTTTTGGGCTTTAACACGGCACCGCTCCCCGATGCTATCGAGACGCTGCTTTACCGCGTTGACCATGCCGAGAATCCGAGCGGTATCGAGCGCTATGCCGCCACCCTTATGAGCGAAATTGACTTGCCCCGTCTGCGCACCATTGCCGCCAAGTCCGAAATGAGCCTGGCGCGCATCGACCGGTCAAAGCTGTTTTATCTCAATTTTGATCGTAGCCTGCTGGACCAGGACGAGATTGACATGCTGCTCGCCATCGAGTGCCGTCTCAACCGCCTCTCCGGCATCCTTGAGCGCATCGGGGCTGGATTGGCCCCCGCGGCATCCTCACCGAGCCTTGAGGGCTGCGCTCTCTTTGATGCGTGGCATATCGCCAAGACGTCCAACGATGTTCCCCGACTGCTCGATACGGCCTCGAGCGATAATCCGTGGGCCAAACCGGGAACGGTTTCGTGCCAGCCGGGCGGCGAGTGGGACGTGCGCACCCGTTTTGCGCGAATCGTTGAGGCGCTCAACGTGGTCACGCGGCTCGACTATACCTATCGAGTAAACGTTGCCGAGGGGATTATGCTCGTTCGGTTTGGGCAGTCTGTCGTTGATGCCGTGCCGCAACGTGAATACGACGCTCAAGATGACGCCTGGCGCGAGCTGGACGAGGACACGCGCGCGATCTGGGCCGCGGAACACGATGCGCGCGTGGCACTCACGCTTGCGGCAGCGTGCTTTGCCGCGGGCACCTGCATTACGCGCTGCTACGTGCAGATTGCTGCTCCCGACGGTGAACAGGGCGAGCGTGTTGTCGCAACGTATTTCTTTGGGCGCGCGGCCTATCTGGCCGATTGCGTGCCTGTCGCCAAGGATCTTGAGAGCATGGACATGGACGATATGCCGTGCAAGCGTGTGCTTGAGGCGTATGAGTCAACAGCTCCGGAGACGATTGAGCCTGCGGAGGTTCATGCTCGTCCGCGTGATGACCATCGCACGCTGCCGCCGGCGCTGCGCGATCTGCTGCTTGCCGATACGGCTGACGAGTTGGAGGTCATGGAAGAGGACGACGACCCATACGTGGCCCGTGTTGTTGAATTGCGCGAGCAGGCAAAAGTCGACAGTACAGGTGCTTTTGAAGGCTTTTCCCGTCTTGTCGAGGAGTTGGAGGCTAAGTGCGCCATCGCCGAGCTTTTGGCGACAGGTCCGGTTCAAACGCAGTTTTGCGATAACCAGCTGGTGCGCATGGTGCTACCGGTGTTGGAAGAAGACCGCTCTGTGCGAATCCTTCGTGCGCCCGATGCGCTGTACTTTGCCCAGCACGAGATCTGCAGCTTTTACGCCGAGCAAGAGGACTTTGAACGAGCACTACCCGAGGTGCGCCATCTTTACGATCTGGCGCGCTCGTCCATGCAATCGCACTTTGCGCTCATCAACGTGCTTGCGCGTCTGGAGCGCTTTGACGAGATTATCGAGGTGGCGCGCCACGGCCTACGTATTGCCAGCGATCGTTCTGCAATCGGCTACCTGTTCTATCGCTTGGCGTTTGCCTATTGGAATTGCGATCAGCTCGACCTGGCGCTGGCTTGTTACCGTCTAGTGCCGCGCGGCGAGGAGTCGGGCAGCAGCGCGCTGGAAGAAATGCAGGGCCTTATGAACGAGATGGGCGTCAGCGAGCCTCCGACGTTCGAGGAAGCGGTCGAGACCATCCGCAAGGCTGGACTCGAGTTGCCGCCAGTGTCCGCCGTGACGAATCAGCTTGCAGATGCCGCTGTGCAACTGGTCGACAACGGCTTCTTTTTCCTGGCACGCGGTTGCATCTTCCAAATGTGGCGCACCATGGGTAACGACGAGCTCGGCTCCCTCAATCGCTCGCTGGGGTAGTAGCGAAAACTGCAAGGAGGAAAGGCCACTGGACAATTAGAAAATTCCCTCTTGCCCAACTTCGACTGTTTGGTTACTATAGAACGGCTGTTACGGAGAGCTGACCGAGAGGCCGAAGGTGCTCGCCTGCTAAGCGAGTATGCCCCAAAAGGGCATCTGGGGTTCGAATCCCCAGCTCTCCGCCAGTAAGACTTTAAAGAAGGGTCCCGAAAGGGACCCTTTTTTAGTTGAACCACGTTAGCTGGGGATTCGAACCCGAGAGGGCACGGGCGTTAAGCAAACGCGAAAGCGTTTGTAGCCCGTGGGCGAAAAGCCGTCAGGCTTTGAAGCCGGAGGGCATGCGCAGCATGCCCGGACATCCCCAGCTCTCCGCCAGTACGAATTTGAAGAAGGGCTCCGTAAGGGGCCCTTTTTGGTATGGAGAACGTTAGCTGGGGATTCGAACCCTCAAAAAAGAGGCATCCTTTCGGACGCCTCCTTTCAGTGGGCTTATTATTCTTGCGCCCTACACCTCGGGCGCCTTGGCGACGGTCTCGCTTTCTGCTGTGAGCGGGCGGTTGTCGATGCGACGGCTCAAGCGATCGAGCTTCACAAGGAGCCATTCAATGGGATTCGGCCCTGCGCCTTCCTCGTCGGCAACTAGGTCCATGACGGCGATCTTGGTGCCGTCCTGCTTGAGCGTGACGCTACCCACCTTGTCGCCCACATGCACCGTGCCCGAAAGATCGTCGTAGCTAATCTTTTCGGTCACCTTGCCGGCAAGGGAAAACACGGTCGCTTGCGCCGTGGGATCGGCGAGTGTGGCGTCGATCGTCTTATCCGTCCAGTCGGTTTGGCCAATGCGCGCCATAAGCGGGTTGCCGTTGGCGGTCTTTTCCTGTGTGTTGGCGATTGCGACCGTCACCTTGTGGCCGTAGTACCAGTTGGCAAGGGTGGCGGTATCGGTAAAGCGCTGGTCGGTGGTGGTGGAGTTCAAAACGACGGTGTAGATCTCGTCGCCGTCGCGGTTGTAGGCGCTCGTAAAGCAATAGCCCGCGTCGTCGGTGGTACCGGTCTTGCCACCGATGTTGCCATCTTGGCCCAGCAAATAGTTATGCGTGTCCATGGAATGCGAATGGTCGGTGCCGTCGGCGCCCGTGACCTCGATCCAGGAATCCTCGCTCGCTACGACCTCGCGGATCGTATCGTTTTTCATGGCCTCCTGCATCATCAGCGCTACGTCGTGTGCGGTTGAGTGCATATCGCCAGCCCACTCATCAAAGTCCAGACCATGCGGGTTTTCAAAAAGCGTACCGGTGCAGCCGAGCTTCTTAGCGCGCTCGTTCATGGCCTTCACAAATGTGGCCTCGGCGTCTTTTGTCTTAGGGTCGATCTTCTTGCCCACATATTCGGCGAGCACGATGGCGGCGTCGTTGCCCGAGGGAATCATAAGGCCGCGCAGTGCCTGCTCCACGGTAAGCTCGTCGCCTTCGAGCAAGCCGGCGGTCGAATTACCCACGGTGGCCGCGGTGTTGCTTACCGTGACCTTCTCGTCCATCTTGCAATTCTCGACGGTTAGGATTGCGGTCATGACCTTGGTGATCGAGGCGATCTTGACCTGCTCATCGGCGCCGCGCCCATAGTAGACGGTGCCGTCTTTGCCCATGACGAGGGCATTGGTCGCATCGATACCGGGCAGGTTTTCGGCCGTGATGCCGCGCGCATCGGCGGTTTTGCCGCAAACATTGTCGGTCGTGAGCACTTGGGCGCCGGCAACGGTGGGCACGCCAGCGGCAAGGGCGATAGCGCAGACAAAGCCGGCGGCAAGCTGGGCTGAGCGCTTTGCAAAAGAGGTGAGGGGCTTCACGGATTTCGCTTTCGACGGGATGGTCTCTTCTGGAACTAGAGTATATCGTTTGCCGGCGTCGGCGATCATCGCGTGCGTGCGTGGCCCACATCCGCTCCCGAACGGGCACAAGGGTGCTTAAGGCCGACTTAATCAACCACGCTTGTTGTGTGTGGCGTGCGTCGCCTCGGGCATAATGGAGCGCGAGAGGAGCACGCATGAACGAGCGCATACTGGTAGTTGATGACGAGAAGGCCATCGCCGACTTGGTTGGCATCTACCTTACAAAAGAGGGCTTTGATGTCCAGATTGCCTATAGCGGGGCCGATGCTGCCAAGGCAATCTTGGAGCAGGAGTTTGATTTGGCGCTGCTGGATGTCATGCTGCCCGATATCGATGGCTTTGAGCTGCTGCGTACGATCCGTTCCAGCCATACCTATCCCGTGATCATGCTGACGGCGCGCGATGCCCAGCAAGACAAGATCGGGGGCCTTTCGCTTGGCGCGGACGATTACGTGGTCAAGCCGTTCCGCCCGCTGGAGCTCATCGCGCGCGTGCACGCTCAGCTTCGCCGCTACACCAGCTACGGTAGCCGTGCACAGGCGGCCGAGTCGCCGACCATTCAGCTCGACGGCTTGGAGATCAACCGCGACGCTCGTTCCGTGACGGTGGACGGTGCACCGGTACGCCTCACACCCACCGAGTATTCAATCTTGCTGTATCTGGTCGAGCATCGCGGCAGCGTGGTGGCCGTGGAGGATCTGTTCCGCGCGGTGTGGAACGAGGACTTTATGCCCGGCTCCAACAATACGGTGATGGTGCACATTCGCCACTTGCGCGAAAAGATCGGCGACGACGCACAAAAGCCACGCTTTATCAAAAACGTCTGGGGCGTCGGCTACATCATCGAATAACGCTTTTCGCTTGTGAGGATCTTGATATGACAAAAGACGATAGACAAGCGTTCGAGGTGCCCGATCGGCTCTTTGAATACGTGAGATCGGTCATCGACAACCGCGCGCTTGCAACGGTGCTGCTCTTTTTGCTGAGCCTGCTGCTGATTGGCATCGACAACATCGTCGGAATCTTGGCGGTGCTGCTTGTCGGCTTTTTGCTGATCGATCGATTTGAGATCGTGTGCTGCTGCGTGGTGATTGGCGGCGCCGCGTGGGCCATGACGTTGGCGATTGGCGCCATGGCGCTCGGCGGCATCGAAGGGCCGGTGTTGTTCGATGCCGGCTTTGTATTCAACATGCTTGGCTTTGTGCTGGCGCTTGCCGTGTGCGTGCTGTTCTTGTGCGGCCGCGCCCTGTACTACCAGGGCTACGAGCAGGGCGAGCAGCATGCCGATTGTGTGCTGGCTGCTCGTATTCAAGATCGCCTGATCGATCACCCCGACACCTGGGACAACATCGACGGCGACTTCTTGGAGGTCGAGGGCGCCCTTAACCGCGTGCGTGACCGTGAGCGCAAGGTGCAGCAAGCTCTGCGTGACGAGTCGCATCGCAAGGACGATCTGGTCACGTACTTGGCACATGACCTACGCACCCCGCTTGCCAGTGTGGTGGGCTATCTTTCGCTGCTGCAAGAGGCTCCTGAGCTGCCGGTTGAGCAACGTGCGCACTTTACGGGCGTGGCGCTCGACAAGGCGCACCGGCTCGATACGCTCATCGAAGAGTTCTTCGATATCACGCGCTTTGACTTCCACGATATCGTGCTCACGCGCGGCTATGTTGATCTGGGGTTGCTGCTGGCTCAGGTGGCTGACGAGTTCTATCCCATCCTCAACGAGCAGCATAAGGAAGTCCAAGTTGATATTCGCGAGGACCTGACGGTGCTCGTGGATGGCGACAAGATGGCTCGCGTGTTCAACAACATCATGAAAAACGCTATTGCCTATAGCTATGAGGGCTCGACCATCACGATCGAGGCCAGACGCCGGGACGACGGTGGCGTGCGCGTGCGCTTTATCAATCAGGGCGATCCTATCCCTGAGTCAAAGCTCAAGGTGATCTTTGAGAAGTTCTATCGCCTGGATGCGGCGCGTGCGACCAATCGCGGTGGTGCCGGTCTGGGCCTTGCTATTGCCAAGGAGATCATCGCGGCACACGGCGGTACCGTTGCATGTGAATCGACGCCCGAACACACGATATTCACCATCGAGCTGCCCGCCGCATAGCCAGCGTTCCCTTACAAACACTTGACAATGCGCTCACGTGCATATGAGCCGCGATTCCTACTATCGATACTGCTAAATTGATATCGATATGGAGGTATGCGGTATGACGGCTGCTGCGGCTGTGGGGCCCACGGAGCTTGAAGAACTCATGAAAGCGCAGGCCGAGGCCGCGCGCGAGCGGGAGGTTGGGGATGCGACTCGCCCCACGGCAGAGGATCTTGCGGCCTCGCCGACGCGCATCGATGTCGAGGGCCTCGACCTGTTCTATGGCGACCATCATGCGCTCAAGGACGTGAATATCAAGATCCGCGACAAGCAGATCACCTCGTTCATCGGGCCTTCGGGCTGCGGAAAGTCCACGTTGCTGCGCTGCTTTAACCGCATGAACGACGGCATCAAGGATTGTCGTATCGAGGGCAAGATTGCGCTCGATGGTCAAGATATCCTGGGCGCTTACGACATCTGCCGCCTGCGCCAGCGTGTGGGTATGGTGTTTCAGCGCCCCAACCCGTTTCCCATGAGCGTCTACGATAACGTCGCGTATGGTCCTCGCGGTATGGGCGTGCGCGACCGCGCCGTGCTCGATGAGCTGGTCGAGGACTCCCTGTGTCGCGCTGCCCTGTGGGACGAGGTCAAGGACAAGCTCAAGGAGTCGGGCCTGGGTCTTTCGGGAGGACAGCAGCAGCGCCTGTGCATCGCCCGCGCGCTTGCCGTGCAGCCCGACATTCTGCTGATGGACGAGCCCACGAGTGCCCTCGATCCCGTGTCGACGCTGGTGGTGGAGCAGCTGGCCTGCGAGCTCAAGGAGACCTGCACGCTAGTGGTCGTTACGCACAACATGCAGCAGGCTGCGCGTATTTCCGACTCGGTTGCTTTCTTCTTACTGGGCGAGCTGGTGGAGCATGCGCCCACCGCCCAGCTCTTTAAAAATCCGACCGATCCGCGCACGGCGGATTATTTGACGGGTCGTTTTGGCTGACACCGTCTATTACAGGCACCTTTAGGGTTAAGATGCGGTCACACCGGCCGCAAAGGGGTTCAACATGATCTATTACGTCGAGGACGACGACAACATCAGGGATTTGACGGTCTATGCGCTGCGCAAGCAGGGGATCGAGGCCGAGGGCTTTTCGTGCGATGGCGAGTTTAAGGCCGCCGTGGCGCGACGGGTACCCGATGCCGTCTTGCTCGACATCATGCTGCCCGATACCGACGGTTTGGCAATTATGCGTCGCCTTCGCGCCGACCGCCTGACGGCGACGGTGCCCATCATGATGCTCACTGCCAAGGATACCGAGCTCGATAAGGTGATGGCGCTCGATGGCGGTGCCGACGATTACCTGACTAAACCCTTCTCGCTCATGGAGCTCGCCAGCCGCTGCCGTGCACTGCTGCGTCGCGGCGGCATGGTCAAGCAGGCGAGCGATGTGCTCAGCGTGGGCGACATCGTGCTTTCGCCCAGCCATCGCGAGGTGACCGTTGCCGGCGAGCCGCTTAAGCTCACCCTGCGCGAGTTCGACCTGCTCGAGTACCTCATGCGCAAGCCCGGCGTGGTCTTTACCCGCGAGTCGTTGCTGCAGAGCGTGTGGGGCTGGGACTTCGACGGCGGTTCGCGCACCGTTGACGTGCACGTGCAGACGCTTCGCCAAAAACTGGGCGAGCATGCCAGCGCCATCGAGACCGTGCGCGGCGTGGGTTATCGCCTGGCCGAGCCTTCTGCCGGTGATGGTGCCGAAGGCGACGACACCGCGGCCACCGCATCGGAGGAGTAACCCGTGGTCTTCGCCCCCCAGGGAAAACATACGCTGTCGCACCGCGTTTTTGTGACGATCTTTGTCTGCGCCATGGCGGTTATCGTGGCGTTTACGGTGCTGGGTGCGTTCTTTGTGCAAAACACTTTGGCGGATGCCACGAGTGCCAATCTGGCGCAGGAAACCGAGCTTATTGCTGCCGCCCTCGACGAGCAGCAGGAGCCCATTCCGTTCTTGCGAAGCCTCGATCGCGAGGATCTTCGTATCACGCTGATCAATAAGGACGGATCTGTTGCCTACGACAACGAGGCGTCACCTTCCACACTGCCCAACCATGGCGATCGCCCCGAGGTCATCGAGGCCTTTGAGAGTGGTTCGGGTTCCGCGGAGCGCGCAAGCTCTACACTCGACGAGATTATGCTGTATCGCGCCGTCACCCTTGATAACGGCCAGGTCGTTCGCTTGGCGCAGGCCCAGCCTGGCGTTGCGGCGATTTTGCTGTCGATGCTGGCGCCGATGCTGCTTATCGCAGCAGCGGGTGCAGTACTCTCGTTTTTTATGGCGCGCCGCGAGTCCCGTGCCATCATCGCGCCTTTGCAAGAGGTGGATTTGGACCACCCACGCCGTAGCTATGAGCACGCCTATGCCGAGATGGTCCCCATGCTTGAGCGTATCGAGTCGCAGCGCCAGGAGCTCAAGCGCCAAATGGCGGTGCTGGCGGACAACGACCGTATGCGCCGCGAATTCACGGCGAATATCACCCATGAGCTCAAGACGCCGCTTACGGCGATTTCGGGCTATGCTGAGCTCATTGCAAACGGCATGGTCGAGGGCGAGGACGACCTGCGCAACTTTGGCGGTCGCATCTATCGTGAGGCGGGCCGCTTGGCAGCGCTTGTCAACGACATCCTTACGCTGTCTAACTTGGACGAGGCCGAGCGTGCAACTGAGGGCGAGGCGGTGCCCATTGGGTCCACGGAGCCTATTGAGCTCTCGCGTGCCATCTACGCGGTTGAGCAGCGTCTTGAACAGGTCGCCCGTCAGGCGAATGTGACGATAAGTCATGAGACCAAGCCTGTGGTCATCGAAGGCGTGTCGCGCTTGATCGACGAGCTCATCTATAATCTGGCAAGCAACGCCATCCGCTACAATCGACCCGGTGGTACGGTTACGCTGCAGTGCGGTACCAACGACGAAGGCCATCCGTTCCTCGCGGTCGCCGACACGGGAATCGGTATCGCGCCTGAAGAACAGGGCAAGGTATTTGAGCGGTTCTATCGCGTGGACAAGAGTAGGTCCAAGGCACGCGGCGGAACCGGCCTGGGGCTTGCCATTGTCAAGCATGCGGCCCTGTATCATCACGCCACGCTCGATCTGTCGAGCGAGTTGGGCGTGGGAACCACCATTACGGTGACGTTTCCCATACAGCAGGACGAGCCATTCGCATAGCGATACAACATAGATATTGATGTAGACGCCGCATTTGACTTTCGGGTGCGGCGTTGTTGTGCAATTTTACGATTGCTTCCGACATTTTTACAGGAGAGCCTGTTTCTTATGTATAGAGTTTGGTCTCGGTAAAAAGATGCGATAACATACGGACAGTTTTGTCAATCCGAACTGGGGAAATGAAAGGCAAGCTGCATGACCCTTCTCGAACTGTTCCAGCTGCTCAAAAAGCACCTTCAGCTGGTCATCACCCTTCCGGTGGTCTGCGCGATCGCCATGGGCATCGTGTCCTTCGCCGCGATGGACAACACCTACACCGCGACGACGAGCATGTACGTTCTCGCCAAGACCGACGATAGCGGTCAGATGAGCTACAACGATCTCTCGGCGAGCCAGATGCTTTCCAACGATATTGCCACGCTGCTGGATAGCGATAGCGTTAAGAGCGGCGCCGCCAAGGAACTGGGCCTCACCGATCTGGATGACTACAAGGTGTCTGTTTCCTCCGAGACCACCACGCGTGTCATTACGCTTTCGGTTACCGGCACCGATGCCAAGGAGACGGCTGAGGTCGCAAAGGCCATGGCCAGCTCGGTGAGCACGGTCGCTCAGAATGTCGGCGCTGCCCAGAGCATCAACGTTATCGACGAGGCTAAGACCCCCGAAGCCCCCAGCGGCCCCAAGCGCACGCTGTATATTGCCGTCGCGTTCCTCGCCGGTATCTTTATCGCAGTTGCCTATGTCGTTTTGGCAGACATGCTCAATACCCGCATCCGCGGTGCCGAAGAGGCAGAAGAGCTCCTGGGTATTCCCGTTGTTGGCCGAATTCCGGCTATGAAAGGTGGTAAATAGGCATGGCTAAGGCAAAGAACACCGATAAGCTCGTTGTACAGAATGCCGCCAAGACCCTTCTGGCCAACATCCGCTTTGCGAGCGTGGACGACCCCATTCGCACCATTACCGTTACCTCCTCGATTCCCAACGAGGGCAAGTCTACGGTTTCCATTAACCTTGCTCAGGCAATCGCCACGAGCGGCAAGTCCGTGCTCCTGGTCGAGGCCGATATGCGCCGCAGGTCCCTTTCCGATATGCTCGGCGTTCGTTCGCGCGGCGGACTCTATGCGGTCCTGTCCGAGCAGATCTCCATTGACCAGGCGATTGTCGAGACGGGTCAGAAGAACTTCTACTTCCTCGATGCCGAGCCGCACATTCCCAATCCTGCCGACATCATCGTCTCCCATCGCTTTTCCAAGCTGGTCAAGGCGCTGTCTGCCAAGTTCCAGTACGTCATCTTCGACGCTCCTCCGGTAGGCACCTTCATCGATGCTGCCGAGATCGCAAGTCTGACCGACGGTACGCTGTTCGTGGTGCGCGAGGACTTCACCAAGCGCGAGGAGGCGCTCAACGCCATCGGTCAGCTTAAGAAGTCCGAGAAGGTCAAGCTCATCGGTACCGTTATGAACTACTGCGAGACCGAGACCAGCGAGTACTACTACTCCTACTACACCAAGGACGGTAAGAAGGTGAAGAAGGGCTCCGACGATCAGGGCACTTCCAAAAAGGGCATCTTCACCAACCGAGCAAACGTTTAGTTGATTAAGGCTGACCTATGCGTGACATTCATTGCCATATCTTGCCGGGTGTAGACGACGGCGCCGCCGATCTCGATGAGAGCTTGGCGATGCTCGAGGCTGCCAAGCGGGCCGGTGTAACCAGAATCGTTTGCACTCCTCACTGCCGTGATCCCTATTTTGATTACGACAAGATGTGGGATGCCTTTGAGCTGCTGCGTGATAACGCTGACGGTTTTCCGCTCCAGATGGGCTTCGAGGTCAACCATCGAAAGCTCGTTGAGCTTGGTATCGATGCCGCGGAGCACTTGCATTTCGATGGGACCAACGAGTTTCTGCTCGAGCTTTCGACGCATGCCGATGCGTATGCGTTTAGAGAGTACGAGAACACGATTTACGATTTGCAGTGTCGTGGCTACCAGGTGATCATCGCTCATCCTGAGCGCTATCGTGCGGTTCAAAAGGATGTAAGCGTGGCGGAGCGTCTGGTCGATATGGGCTGCAAGCTGCAGGCTTCGGCGGACTTTATTGCCGGCGGTCGCTTTGGTCGCGAAAAAAAGCCGGCACAGCGCCTGTTCGATCAGAACCTGTACAGTTTCATCGCGAGCGATGCCCATAACGTGGGTCATTACGATTGCCTGGCGAAGGCTCGCGCGAAGTTTAGCGTGCGCGGAGCCCATTTTCGCTAAAATCTGTCCCTAACGTTCGCATTGAATGAAGGGGCAGCCATGGATATCCAACTTAAGACGGGATGCTTTGATGACGCGGCGTTGGTGCGCCGCGTCGTTTTTATGGACGAGCAAGGCTACGAGAATGAGTTCGACGCTATCGACGAGGATCAAAGCTGCATTCATGTGACGCTCTATGTAGACGGCGAGCTTGCCGGTTGCTCCCGCGTGTTTCCCGAAGAGCTCGAGCGCGCGGCAGATTCAGAGGCTCCGGTTTCGCCGGCGTGCGACTTGGACGAAGGCGTCGCAGCGGGGGAGACCTATATTATGGGGCGCGTGGCTGTGCTGCCGAGCATGCGCCGTCGCGGTCTGGCGAGCAAGATCGTCGAGGCCAGTGATGCCGCCGCGCGTGATGCCGGTGCCAAGCTCATAAAACTGCATGCGCAGGAATACGTGCTGCCGCTCTATGTAAAGGCGGGCTACACGCAAATTGCCCCGGTAGACTACGAAGACGAGGGCCAGCCCCATGTTTGGATGGCCAAGCGCGTAGATGGCAGATAGGGACGTTCCTTTTCTGCCGGCAGCTGGGGACACTCCTTGGCAATTGGCGCATCGGAGCGCTTAGACATACAGTTTTTCGATTCCGTATGTATATATGCGCGCTAATGGGTTATAAAATCTAAGTCTGAACATAGCAGGTCTGCGATACGGCTCGGGCAACCGGGCCGTTTTTGCGGACGGGGGTAGCGCGAAAGGACTGCACATGCGTCAATTTAAGACCGAGAGCAAAAAACTGCTCGACCTCATGATCAACTCCATCTACACCAATAAGGAAATCTTCCTGCGCGAGCTTATCTCTAACGCGAGCGACGCCGTCGACAAGCTCAACTTTAAGAGCCTGCAGGACCCGAGCGTCAAGATCGACCAGGGCGACCTGGCCATTCGCGTCTCCTTTGATAAAGACGCCCGCACCATTACCATCTCGGATAACGGCATTGGCATGACCGCCGAGGAGCTCGAGCGCAACCTGGGCACCATCGCCCATTCCGGCTCCGAGGAGTTTAAGACCGAGAACGCCGAGCAGCAGGGTTCGGATGTCGACATCATCGGCCAGTTTGGCGTGGGCTTCTACTCGGCCTTTATGGTCGCCAGCCATGTGAAGGTCGTCAGCCGCGCCTATGGCGAGGATGTCGCCCATGTGTGGGAATCCGACGGTCTTGAGGGCTACACCATCGAGGACGGTGAGCGCGCCGAGCACGGTACCGATGTCATCCTGACGCTGCGCGAGAACGAGAAGCTCGATGCCGACGGCGAGGCCGAGACCTACGATCGCTTCCTGACCGAGTGGGGTCTCAAGAGCCTGATTCAGCAGTACAGCAACTATGTGCGCTACCCGATTCAGATGATGGTGTCCAAGAGCCGCCAGAAACCCAAGCCCGAGGACGCCGGCGACGATTACAAGCCCGAGTACGAGGACTACCAGGAGCTCGAGACCGTCAATTCCATGACACCGATCTGGAAGAAGCGCAGCTCCGATGTCGAGCAGAAGGACTACGACGAGTTCTACAAGTCCACGTTCCACGACTTTGACGATCCTGCGCGCACCATCAGCTTCCATGCCGAGGGCACGCTCGAGTACGATGCCCTGCTGTTTGTGCCGGGCCGCGCGCCGTTCGATCTGTACAGCAAGGATTACGAGAAGGGTCTGGCACTCTACAGCTCCAACGTCCTGATCATGGAGAAGTGCGACGACCTGCTGCCCGACTACTACAACTTTGTCCGCGGCGTCGTGGATTCCGCCGATGTGTCGCTCAACATCTCGCGTGAGACGCTGCAGCAGAACCGTCAGCTCAAGGCCATCGCCAAGCGTGTGGAAAAGAAGATCACCGCCGACCTTGAGGATATGCGTGACAACGACCGCGAGGCCTACGAGAAGTTCTTTGAGAACTTTGGCCGCGGTCTTAAGTACGGCATCTACTCGAGCTATGGCATGAAGGCCGATGAGCTCGCCGATCTGTTGCTGTTCTGGTCTGCCAAGGAACAGAAGATGATTACCCTGGCCGAGTATGCCAAGGGCATGCCCGAGGATCAGAAGGCCATCTACTACGCCGCCGGCGACTCGCGTGAGCGCTTGGCCAAGATGCCCGTGGTAAAGGGCGTGCTCGACCGCGGCTATGACGTGCTGCTGCTGACGCAGGACGTGGATGAGTTCACCTTCCAGGCTATGCGTGAGTACGTTGCCGCCGATATGCCCAAGATCTACGAGGACGATGCCGCCCGCGAGGCTGCCGAGAAGGCCGTGGCCGATGGTGCCGAGCCCGAGGTTGAGGATCGTCACCTGGAGCTCAAGAACGTCGCAACCGGTGATCTTGACCTGGCGACCGAGGACGAGAAGAAGGAGGCCGAGGACGCCACCAAGGAGAACGAGGACCTCTTTAACGCCATGAAGGAGGCACTCGGCGACAAGGTCGAGAAGGTTGCCGTCTCTGCGCGCCTGACCGATGCTCCCGCGTGCATCACCACCGAGGGCCCGCTTTCGCTCGAGATGGAGAAGGTGCTCCAAAAGGGTCCCGAGGGCGCGCCCGACGGTATGCCCAAGA
This sequence comes from Collinsella aerofaciens, assembly GCF_040926185.1. Taxonomy (GTDB): domain Bacteria; phylum Actinomycetota; class Coriobacteriia; order Coriobacteriales; family Coriobacteriaceae; genus Collinsella; species Collinsella aerofaciens_BC. Next base: position 38,200 of record NZ_JBCOIQ010000014.1, on the reverse strand, counting down.
GCCAGCGCGTGCTCGAGCTCAACGCCAAGCACCCGGTCTTTTCCAAGCTCGTCGCCGCTCAGAAGGCGGGCGACGCCGACAAGATCAAGCAGTACTCCGGTCTGCTCTACGATCAGGCCCTGCTGGTCGAGGGCATCCTCCCCGAGGATCCCGTAGCCTTCGCGGCGGCTGTTTGCAACTTGATGTAGTTCGGGGATACGGCACCGTAACTAGATTAGAACGAGAGTGGATAATCTCCCACTTTTGGCTCGAATGCGGGCTTGAAGTGAGAGATTTTCCACTCTCGTTTCCTTTTGAATGATCCCTCCGTCCCCAAGGGATCATTTATTTGTGCGGGTTGTGGTTTTGTGACCTGCTGAAATTTAAGATACTGTACAACTGTACGTTAACTCATCTTCGTAGTATATTGCTACCCGCAAAACTCAACACCATTGTGCTTTGAGACGTTAAAGCGCCTACTACAATGGTTGTCGATAGTACGATTCGATTCAACGACAGGATGGATGGTCCAAGCGTGAGTCTCGGCAGCAAACTATCCAATGCAAAGGTCTCCTTTGCGATATTTAAGCGCGACATTAAGCGACTGCTTGTGAACCCCGTCGCCTTGGTGGTTACCCTTGGCGTGTGCGTTATTCCCTCGCTGTATGCCTGGTACAACATCGTGGCCAACTGGGATCCGTACGGAAACACCCAGGGCATCAAGATTGCCATCGCCAACAACGATCGGGGCACCCAAAACGACCTGGTGGGCGAGCTCAACGCGGGCGATCAGGTCGTCGATCAGCTCAAGGAGAACGATCAGCTGGGCTGGACCTTCGTCGATTCTGCGGCCGATGCCAAAGAGGGCGTCGAGAGCGGTGAGTACTATGCGGCCATCGTAGTCCCCAAGAACTTCTCGGATAACCTGGTTTCGATGCTCGACGGCAACTACCATCAGCCCAAGCTTACGTACTACGTCAATGAGAAGAAGAGCGCTATTGCGCCCAAGGTTACCGACACCGGTGCAAACACCATCGAGGAGCAGATCAACTCGGAATTTGTCTCCACGGTGGGCGAGACCGTTGCCAGTATTGCCAAGGATGCCGGAGTCGATTTAAAGGACAAGGCAACCCAGACTCAGGATTCGTTGGCCGGTTCGGTATCAGAGGCTTCCGATACGTTGGGCGAAGTGCGTGATTCGATTGGCGACATGAATGCCGCCATCGATAAGACGAGTGGTTCCATTGCCTCGGCAGATGCGGCACTTGCCGGTCTGCAGGGTCAGGCGCCGTCGCTGACGCAGGCGATCTCCCAGGGCAATGACCTGCTGGGCGAGGCTCGCGCCACGGCGGGCAACTCTGTCGCCTCGCTCTCCAAGGCGCTCTCGGAAGGCAGCCTTGCGCTCACCAAGACGTCAGCCTCCGCAAACGCTGCGATTGGCAAGCTGACGGGCACGGTCGCATCTACGACTACCCGTATCGACAACTCGCTTGAGTCTCTCCAAGCGACGATCGACCACAATAAGGCCGTTATCGGGCACTTGGAGATTCTCGCCAATGACACGTCGACAGGTTCCGAGGAAATTGACGCGCGCATTGTATCGACCATCGATTTGCTTCGAGAGCAGAATGAAAAGCTTCAGAGCATCAAGGACGGTCTGTCCGCGCAGTCGAGCGCCATGGCGAATGACGCTGCGGCTGTCTCGGGTGCCAGCGACGCTATCAATAATGCAATTCAGACCGGTGCGACCAACCTTGGCCAGGCTCAGACGGACCTGGGTCAAAACGCGCTGCCGAAGGTTTCGAGCGCACTTGATTCGTTTGCCGCCGTCTCGGGTGATCTGACGGGAATCGTGTCTGGCCTCACGCCTACTATTGCAAGTGCGCGCGGTACACTTTCGCAACTCAACGCCACGCTCGGTCAGGCCAAGACCACGCTGTCCCAGACCGATGCCTCGCTTGCCAAGGTCCAGGACAAGCTCGCAACCGCCGCCAACGACATCGCGGCGCTACAGACCTCCGAGTCCATGGGCGAGCTGGCCGATCTGATGGGCGTCGATGTCAATGACGTGGCAGATTTCATGGCGTCTCCGGTTGAGTTGACGTCCAAGTCAATCTATCCGGTCAAGAGCTTTGGCTCGGGCATCGCTCCCTTCTACACCAATCTGGCGCTTTGGGTGGGCGGCTATGTGCTCATCGCCATTTACAAGCTCGAGGTCGACCGTGAAGGTGTTGGCAGCTTTACGGCGCGCCAAGGCTACTTTGGCCGCTGGTTGCTCATGGTGATCCTGGGCGCGTTGCAGGCCATCATCGTTACGGTAGGCGATCTGGTGATTGGCGTGCAGTGCGTCAGCCCGCTGCTGTTCGTGCTGGGCGGCATCGCCATTTCGTTCACCTACGTCAATATCATCTATGCGCTGTCCACCACGTTTAAGCATATCGGCAAGGCTATCGGCGTCATTCTCGTCATCGTGCAGATCCCGGGTTCGTCGGGCATGTACCCCATCGAGATGATGCCCGGCTTCTTCCAGTGGCTGCACCCGCTGCTGCCCTTTACCTACGGCATCAATCTGCTGCGTGAGACGGTCGGCGGCATGTATTCGTTCAACTACCTGTTTAACCTGTGCATTCTGGGCGTGTTCTTGATCGTGGCGCTCTTTATCGGCCTGCAGCTGCGTCCGCTGCTGCTCAACCTTAACCTGCTCTTTGATAAACAGCTCTCCACGACCGGTATGATGATTTGCGAGTCCAACGACCTGCCGCGCCAGCGCTACTCGCTGCGCACGGCCATGCGCGTCATGCTCGATTCCGATTCGTACCGTCGCGAACTGCTCGATCATGCGGTCGCCTTTGAACATCGCTACCCGTACTACATCAAGGGCGGTTTTGCCGCCGTGGTGGGCGTTCAGGTCCTGCTCTTTGTCCTGTCGACGGTTCTCGATATCGACAATAACGGCAAGATCATCCTGCTTGTCATTTGGATCATCTCGGTTATTGCCATCTGCGGCTGGCTTATCAATATCGAATATATCCGAGCGAGCCTCAATACCCAGATGCGCATCTCGGCGCTTTCGGATGAGGATCTGCGTCGCGAGATGCGCGAACACACGGCCGCCATTCCTGCCGCCCGCCACATGTTTGGCCTCAACGCCAGCGAGCGTGGTGCCAAGGGCGGCGATCAGTCCACGGGCCGCTTGCCGCATATCGGCTCGCACCATAAATCTCAGGGCAGCGACAGCACAGCCACAAATGATGGAGATACCACCGCGCTTGGCAAGCACTCCAAAGGAGGTGAGGCATAAATGAAGAACATCCTGCATCTGTTTAAGCGCGATGTCCAAAACGTGTCTCGCTCCGTGATCGGCTTGGTTGTCGTGATGGGCCTCATTATCGTACCGTGTCTGTACGCGTGGTTTAACATCGCCGGCAGCTGGGATCCGTACGGCAACACCGGCAATCTTAAGATCGCCGTGGTCAACACCGATGAGGGTTACGAGAGCGATCTGATCCCCGTCGAGGTTAACGTGGGCGAAAACGTGACCGCCACCCTGCGCGGCAACGAGAACTTCGACTGGGTTGTGCTCAACGATCGAGAAAAGGCCATCGAGGGCGTCAAATCGGGCGCGTACTATGCTGCCGTCGTTATCCCCAAAACGTTTAGCGCTGACATGATGACGCTTTTCTCGACCGACGTGAAGCATGCCGATATCGAGTTTTACGAGAATCAGAAGGCCAACGCCATCGCACAGATCGTGACCGAGAAGGGTTCGAGCGCCGTTCAGAACCAGGTTAACGAATCTTTTACCGAGACCATTACGAGCATCGGTCTTAAGACGGTGTCCAGCCTGCTCGATTACATGAGCACAGACCAGGTCAGCAACTTTATCGCCAACCTGTCCTCGACGCTCGGCGATTCGATTGGGGACCTGCAAGACGTTCAGGCTAATGCTTCGTCGCTGGCGGGCATTTTGAGCTCTACGTCCGATTCGTTGACGTCGGCGAGCGGTATGCTCCAGCAGACGGGTACGGTCGATGAGTCGACCAAGCAGTTGATGGAGCATGCCAAGAGCGGCATGAGCGATTCCAAAGAAGCGCTGAAGGCCGCCAACGACGCCATCAACGCCGCGATTGACGGAAGCGCGGGCTCGTTCGACAACGTGTCCGCCGAGCTTGCGAAGGCATTCGATGCCGCGAATCAGCATGTCGACCTTACGGTGTCTCAGCTCAACGATGCCGCGGCGGCGCTCAATACACGTGCCGACGATATCGACGCCACGGCCGACCAGCTCCGCGGCTTTGCCGAGCAGGTCAGTGACGAAAAGCTCCAGGAGAGCCTCAAGTCTGTGGCAACATCGCTGAACAGGATCGCGGTGGAGTATCGCTACAGCGCCAAGGACCTGACGGCAACTGCTAAGTCCCTTTCTGACAGCATGGCAGAGGTCAACAGCACGCGTGCCGAAGTCGACCAGGCCATCGCCGATGCCAAGGCGGGCATTTCGGGCGCCAAGTCCGACTACGACTCCACGTTCTCGGTCAAGGCAAAGGAGCTCAAGAAGACGGTTTCAGGCATCCTGGACTCGCTGGATGGCATCTCGGGCGATCTGGATAGCGCCGTAGACGGCCTGACCGACGCATCCGGTTCGCTGGCAAAGGGCCTCTCCAAGGCTGCAAAGCTGGTCAACAAGGCTTCCGATCAGCTGGGTGAAGCGTCCGATAAGATCAGTGCCTTTAAGGACGAGCTCGACGGCGCCCTTATGTCGGACGATCTGGCCACGATCAAGACGATGATTGGCAATGATCCCGAGGGTTTGGCCGTGTCGCTTTCCGGTCCCGTCGCGCTCGATCGCAAGCCGATCTATCCGATCCGCAACTACGGCTCGGCCATGGCGCCGTTCTACACGATTCTGTCGCTCTGGGTCGGCTCGATCGTGCTGGCGGCCATGATGAAGGTGTCGGTTGACGACGAACTCATCAATGAGTTAATCCCCGTGCGCTTGCACGAGATCTACCTGGGCCGCTACCTGTTCTTTGGCGGTCTGGCCCTGCTGCAGGCAACGCTCGTGTGCGCGGGCGACATCCTGTTCTTTGGCATTCAGTGCGACAACCCGCTGCAGTTTGTGCTGGCGGGCTGGGTCGCGAGTCTCGTGTTCTCCAATATCGTCTACACGCTTACGGTTTCGTTTGGCGATATCGGCAAGGCTTTGGCCGTTGTGCTGCTGGTCATGCAGGTCGGTGGTTCGGGCGGTACGTTCCCCATCGAGATGACCGGCCCTGTGTTCCAGGCGATCTATCCGTTCCTGCCGTTTACCCATGGCATTAACGCCATGCATGCCGCCATGGCTGGCGCCTACCATATGGAGTACTGGGTTGAGCTGGGCATTCTGGCGAGCTATCTGATTCCGTCGCTGGCCCTGGGCGTCGTCTTCCGCCGTCCGGTCATCAAAGCCAACGACTGGATCATCGAAAAGCTGGAGTCGACAAAGCTAATTTAGTGCGGCAACGTTAACGCTGATGTAGCACTAATGCCAGCGAGCGAGCCGCATTTGCGCCAAGGTGACGTGAAATGAAAGGGCGCTGACCTTCTGGTCGCGCCCTTGAAATTGAACGTCAGATTGGCGTGAATGCGGCTCGCGCAGCGACGGCCGGTCCGCCGTTCGGTAGAACGGCGGAACAAAACGCTTTAGTGGGCTGGATTGCGATGCAACGCCGGTTGTTGCTACAGTAGCGGGGCGTGCCGGGGGTCCGGTGCGCCCTGTTTTTATTTGACCATGAGGCGGCACGCAGCCATACGCGTGCGGACACCACGCCAAGATTGAGTGTGAGGATGTTCCATGGCCCAATACGCTGCCAACGAAATCGAAAACATGCCCGATAGCCCTGTCGCACGGGAGGACCTGGGCGCCGGCGGCACCTCCCGCGGCGCCGGCGCGCGTTCCCCGTTCTTCTGGAAGGTCTTGCTGCTATCGGTGGCGGTCATCTGGGGCTATTCCTTTACCACCATGAAAGATGCGCTCGACACCATTCCGGTGTTCGAACTGCTCTATATTCGTTTTCTTCCGGCTTCGCTGGTTATGTTTGCCATCTTCCACAAACGCATCATCGCGCACTTTAATGCCCGCAACCTTATCGTCGGACTTGGTATGGGCGCACTTATGTGGGGCGCGTACGGTTTGCAGACGATTGGCCTGGCACAGACCACGGCGGGCAAGAGTGCATTTTTGACGGGTACCTATTGCATCCTCGTGCCGTTTGCGAGCTACGTCCTAAGCGGCGAAAAGCTTACCCGTTACAACTTGGGCGCCGCGTTGCTGTGCCTGGCGGGCATTGGTCTGGTGGCGCTCGATAGCGTCGAGTTCAATGTCGGCGATGTCATCACACTGGGCGGTGCGGTCTTCTTTGCCATCCAGATGGCGGTGACGGCCAAATACGGTCGCAAGATGGACATCAACGTCATCACATTTTGGATGTTTGTGGGCAATGGCGTCTTGAGCTTGGGAACGTCGCTGCTATTCGAGACCCAAGCGCCCGCGTCCGTGTGGACGCCGAGCTTTATCGGTGTGATGGCGTTTCTATCGGTGGGCTGTACGTGTGTGGCTCTGCTCATCCAAAACGTCGGCCTGGCGCATGTCCCGGCCTCAACGGGCTCGCTGCTCCTTTCGATGGAGTCGCCTTCGGGTGTGCTGTTCTCGGTGCTGCTGATGGGGGAGGCGCTCACCTCGCGCCTGCTCGCCGGCTTCGCGCTCATCTTTCTTTCGATTATCTTGAGCGAGACGCATTTCGATTTTTTGCGTCGAAAGCCGCGTCCGCAATTGTAAACAATTTGTTGCGCCGCCTCCCGGGGCGGCATTTTTTATGCGTCGCCCTTAAAGTAGTACCTTGCACTTTACGCTATCAAAGTGCTTGCTTCAAAAACGTTACTGGAGGGCATCTATGGCACCAGCACTGTCCGATCTTCAACCGCAATCAGCGCCCAAGGCCACCGCGGCGGCGCAGACCGCTATCGGTGACGGTCTTGTTGCAGAAGCTCAGGCTTTTGCAGATGAGCTCGCTGCGTGGCGACACGATTTACATCAGATGCCCGAGCTGGGTAATAGCCTCCCGCAGACCTCTACGTATATCCAAGCGCGCCTGACCGAGATGGACATCCCATTTGCTACGCTCGTCGATGGTTCCTGCGTTGTGGGCCTTGTCGGCGCCGGTGCCGCCGCGGCCCAAGGCAATGGCATCTGCACGAATGAGCAGGCCGGTACGGTCATCATGCTTCGTGGCGACATGGACGCCCTGCCCGTTGCCGAGGAATCCGGCGAGCCCTTTGCATCCACCAACGGCTGCATGCACGCTTGCGGTCACGATATGCACGCGACGGCGCTGCTTGGTGCGGCTCGTATGCTCAAAGCGCGCGAGGCAGAGCTTGTTGATGCCAACGCTACGGTTAAGTTGCTGTTCCAGCCGGGCGAGGAAACCTTTGAGGGTGCCCGCGCCGCCATCGCCGACGGTCTGCTGCAGAACCCGCGCCCTCAGGCGGCCTTTGCCATGCACGTTAACAGCCAATCGCCGCTCGGCCTGGTGCTCTATGGGAGCCCGGCGCTTTCGGGCGTGTATGGTTTCCGCATCACGCTGCAGGGCAAGGGCGGCCACGGCTCGAGCCCCGAGATCTGCATCGACCCCATCACGACCGGCGTCCATGTGCACCTGGCGCTTCAGGAGCTCATCGCTCGCGAGGTGCCGGCCGCCAAGGAGGTCGCACTGACCGTGGGTAAGTTTGCCGGTGGCCAAGCGGCCAACGTCATCCCGGATACCTGCGTGCTCGAAGGCACGCTGCGCGGCTTCGACGTCGAGCTCATGGAGCACCTCAAGACCCGCATCGCGGAGGTCGTTAACGGCGTTGCCACAACATATCGTACGCCGGCGACCATCGAGACGCTTTCGGATGTTCCGCCGCTTGTACTCGACGGCGATATGACTCAGGCGTCGCTTGGCTACGTGGGCGCAGTGCTGCCCAAGGCGGCTTTCTTGCCGCTTTTCCATGCCATGGCGAGTGAGGACTTCGCGCTTATCTCGAGCGAGATTCCGAGTGCGTACTTTACCGTGGGCGCGGCCGTAACCGACACGGACGAGCATTTTGCCCAGCACCATCCCAAGGCACGTTTTAACGATGCCGAGCTGCCGCTCGGTGCTGCGGCTTATACCGCCGTCGCTTTGGGCTATATCGCCGACCACCGGTAGCACCCAACCTTGCCTTTCAAGCCTGCGGGCATGGCCATAAGGCCTATGCCCTTGTCTTTCAAGGCAATCTTGGGCACCGTGGGCGCCATCGTCTCGGGCGTGCTGTTCGATGCCACGGGCTCCTTTGCGAGCACCTGGATCGTGTGCCTGGTGTGCTCCGTGGTCATGCTCGTGTTCCTGCTGGTATCCGAGCCCATCGCCGCCAAGCTGCGCGCGAGCGTGGCGGGGGAGTAGGCGTCCGTCGCTCTTTTCTGTTCGTCCCGTTCTGTCCGTGGCCGCCTTGGAAGCCGAATGGATGCTCGTACCATCATTCGGTTTCCAAGGCGGCCACGGGCCTACGAAATGATCCCTATTCCTCCGTCCCCAAGGGATCACGTGATCCGAAGGGGACGGAGGAAAAGGGATCACAAACAGCGGCGGCGCGTCTGGCCGAACGAGTCCCCATACCCTCGTTCGGTCAGACGCGCCGCCGCTGTTTGTATTTGTGCCGTATAATGACCGTTACCTATGACGCGATACAAAAGAAAGGTGTTTGCCCATGCAGGCACAGAAGGCGGAGGGAACCCGCGACCTTATCGGCGCCGAGATGCGCGCCTGGCAAAAGATGCAGCAGATTGCGGCCGGCGTGTTCGAGCCGTTTGGTTTTAAACCCATCGAGACGCCCGCGATCGAGCAGGTGGACGTGTTTGTCCACGGTATCGGCCAGTCGACCGACGTCGTGCGCAAGGAAATGTTCCGCGTGTTCAGCGGTGCCAACCTGGAGCGCGTCTTTACCGAGGGCACCGACACCAAACTCAAGCCCAAGCAGCGCCTGGCGCTTCGCCCCGAGGGCACGGCCGGCGTGGTGCGCGCTGTCGTCGAGAACAATCTGGTGCCCCAGGGCTCCACGCCGTTTAAGGCGTACTACGCCGAGGCCATGTTCCGCGGCGAGCGTCCCCAGAAGGGCCGCCTGCGCCAGTTCCACCAGGTGGGCATCGAGTGGCTCGGCGCTCCCGATCCGGCGGCAGACGCCGAGTGCATCATCATGCTCATGGAGTTTTACAAGCGCCTGGGCTTCGATCTTTCCAAGCTTCGTCTGCTCATTAACTCGATGGGCGACGCTCAGTGCCGTCCGGCTTACCGCGAGCAGGTCAAGCAGTTTATCCTCGATCACGCCGACGAGATGTGCGATGAGTGCCGCGAGCGCGCCGAGCTCAACCCGCTGCGCGCCTTCGACTGCAAGAACGACCATTGCCGTGAGATCATGGCCGACGCCCCGCTGATGGGCGACAACCTGTGCGACGAGTGCCGCGAGCACTACGAGCAGGTCAAGCGCTATTTGGATGCGGCGGGTATCGAGTATGTCGAGGATCCCACCTTAGTGCGCGGCCTGGACTACTACACCCGTACTGTCTTTGAGGTCGAGGCTCCCGGCGCCGGTGTCGGCTCCATCGGTGGTGGCGGTCGCTACGATGGCCTCGTCGAGCTCGAGGGCGGCAAGCCCACGGCAGGCGTCGGCTTCGCCGTCGGTTTTGAGCGCGCCCTGCTGGCCCTGCAGGCCTTTGGCAGCGACCTGGGTGCCGAGGAGGTCCCGTGCGTCTACGTCGCCAATGCCGGCAAGGAGCTGCGTCAGAACGTCTTTGCCATTACGCAGCAGCTTCGCGCCGCAGGGATTGTGACCGAGGCCGACTATCAGGGCCGTTCGCTCAAGGCCCAGTTTAAGCAGGCCGATAAGGTAGGCGCCAAGCTCATCCTGGTCCTGGGCGGCGACGAGCTTGCCGCCGGCAAGGTCAAGGTGCGCGACATGGAGAGCCACGAAGAGGTTCTTGCCGATCTGGCCAACGTCGTCGAGGCGGTTCGCGAGCGTCTGTAGCGCATCTTTTTGAGCTGCGGGCCTGCTAACGTGCCCTGCTCATGGAGAGTAATTGTTACGGGGGTGTTTCGCTTTTATGCGGAATGCCCTCGTTTGCATATGCCGCCCACCGAGAAATACGACCATTTGGGGCAAAAACCCTTGCAATGCAGAAAATACTTTTGTGTGATAAAGCGCAATCAGTGTCGAAAGTATTTCTCAAGCGCCTATAATGAATACCGCATGTTACGTGCATAGAAGGAGGAATGGGAGGAAACGTGGCTGAGAACCTAAGCAACCAGTCTGTACCCGAAGCCGCGGCGCGCGTCGCTGCCGTGGTCAACCGCCTCGTTAACCGAATCGGCTCGAATGCCGAGTCCAGGGAGCGTCTCGCCGAGATCGAGATCCCCGAGGAGCTGCGCGATAATCTGGCGCTGTTCCTGCGCCTGGAACGTCGTGTGCTTAGCGAGTATGATCCCGAGATCGCGGACCTGTTCGACAAGATTTTGACAGCCGAGATTGTGGTCAATGCTGGCAACCCCGGTAGCCGCGCTGCCGACGAGTCCGTTGACGAACAGGGCGTGCCCACTGCCGACGAGCCCACCGCCGTGGCGTTTCGCGAAGCCGTCGATTTGATTGACAGCCTGCCGCTTGATAAGCAGCAGGTCATCGTTCGCGCCTTTACGAGCTTCTTCCACTTGGCAAACCTGTCGGAGGAGAACTACCGTGTGGCGCAGCTGCGCGAGCGCGAGGCCGGCGCATCGACCGATACCGAGGTCGATCCCGCCAACGAACTCACCGTCGCCTATCACCAGTTGGTAAACGAGATGGGCGTCGAGGGTGCCAATGAGCTGCTCGGCAAGCTCGAGTTCCACCCTGTCTTTACCGCACATCCCACCGAGGCCCGTCGTAAGGCCGTCGAGGGCAAGATTCGCCGTATCTCCAACCTGCTGGAGGAGCGTCCGCGTTTGGGCGGCTCCGACCTGGTGGAGAACGAGCGCCATATGCTGCAGGAGATCGACGCCCTGGTGCGTACGAGCCCCATCGCGCTCAAGAAGCCCACGCCGGTCGAGGAAGCCGATACCATCATCGACATCTTCGATAACACGCTGTTCGACGTTATCCCCGTCATCTACCGTCGTTTTGACGACTGGGTGCTGGGCGACAAGGCCGGTACCGTGCCGCCGCTGTGCCCGGCGTTCTTTCATCCCGGCAGCTGGATCGGCTCCGACCGCGACGGCAACCCCAACGTCACCGCCAAGGTGAGCCGCGAAGTCGCCGCCAAGTACTTCACTCACATGGTGCTCAAGCTCGAGGACAAGTGCCGCCGCATCGGCCACAACCTTACGCTCGAGGCCACCTACAGCAAGCCTTCTGCCGAGCTCATTAACCTGTGGAACCATCAGGTCGAGATGAGCCCTCGGTACACGGCCCGCGCCGAGCTGATCTCCGAGCACGAGCCGCATCGCGCCGTCATGCTCGTCATGGCCGACCGCCTGAACGCCACCGTGCGCCGCATCACCGACACCATGTACCACAGCGCCGATGAGTTCCTGGAGGACTTGCGCGTCGTCCAGCGTTCGCTGGCTGCCTGCGGTGCCGTCCGTGCCGCCTACGGTCCGGTGCAGACCATCATCTGGCAGGTCGAGTCCTTCGGCTTCCATATGGTCGAGATGGAGTTCCGTCAGCACTCCGTGGTGCATGCCCGCGCCCTCAAGGATATCCACGAGAATGGTATCCATGGCGATCTGCAGCCCATGACGCGCGAGGTCATCGACACCTTCCGCGCTATTGGCTCCATCCAAAAACGCTACGGCAAGAAGATGGCGCACCGCTACATCATCTCGTTTACCAAGAGCGCCCAGCATGTGGCCGACGTCTTTGAGCTTGCTCACCTGTCCTTTGCACACGAGGAGGATGTTCCCGAGCTCGACGTAATCCCGCTGTTCGAGCAGCTCGAGGACCTCGAGGGCTGCGTCGACGTGCTCGACCAGATGCTCACGCTGCCCGTGGTGCAGAAGCGCCTTGCCCAGACCAACCGCCGCATGGAGGTTATGCTGGGCTACTCCGATTCCTCCAAGGACGCCGGTCCTACCACGGCCATGCTCGCGCTGCACTCCGCGCAGGAGCGCATCGCCAAGTGGGCCGAGAAGAACGATATCGACCTGGTGCTCATGCACGGTCGCGGCGGTGCCGTGGGCCGTGGCGGCGGCCCGGCCAACAAGGCCGTGCTGGCGCAGCCCAAGGGCTCGGTCAACTGCTTCTTTAAGCTCACCGAGCAGGGCGAGGTTATCTTTGCTCGTTACGGCAACCGCACGCTGGCTCAGCGCCATGTTGAGTCCGTTGCTGCCGCAACGCTTTTGCAGTCGGCCCCGAGTGTCGAGAAGACCAACACCGAGACCACGCAGAAGTTCTGGGATATGGCCGAGAAGCTCAACACCGCAAGCCACGAGCGCTATCTGGACCTGCTGAACACCGAGGACTTTACACCGTGGTTCTCGACCGTGACGCCGCTGACTGAGGTCGGTCTGCTGCCGATCGGCTCGCGTCCGGCCAAGCGCGGTCTGGGTGCGAAGTCACTCGACGACCTGCGTACCATTCCGTGGATCTTCAGCTGGAGCCAGGCGCGCATTAACCTGGCCGCTTGGTACGGCCTGGGCACCGCCTGCGAGCAGCTTGGCGATCTTGACCAGCTCAAGGCTGCCTACCAGGAGTGGCCGTTCTTCCGCACCTTTATCGACAATATTGAGATGTCGATCGCCAAGACCGATCAGCGCATCGCCAAGATGTATCTGCACCTGGGCGATCGCCAGGATCTGTCCGAGAAGGTCTTTACCGAGATGCAGCTCACGCGTAAGTGGGTCCTTGCCATCGTCGGTGACGAGTGGCCGCTGCAGCGTCGTCGCGTGCTCGGCTGCGCCGTTCGCGTGCGTAACCCCTATGTCGACGCCCTGTCCATCGCCCAGGTCCGCGCCCTTCGTGAGGTGCGTATGAACCAGGACGAGATGGCCGAAGAGAAGAAGGCCGAGTACATGAGCCTGATCCTTTCGACTGTGACCGGCGTCTCGGCAGGTCTGCAAAACACGGGGTAATCGATAGCCTTGTGGCTCTCACCGGGACCCGATGGGTTTCCCTCTGAATGCGTCCTCGCACTTGAAGCCCCCTTATCCTGCTCCTTCGGAGCTGCGGATAAGGGGGCTTCGTGCTGCGGAATGCATTCAGAGGGAAACCCGTCGGGTCCCTTCGTCCTCGATCTTCAGGGATTAAAGCTGAGGAGAAGAATGATGCATTGGGCGCTTCGCACCTTACAGCTGTGACGGCCGCGGTCCCGTTTGAGGTCGCGTCCGTTTTGTTGTGGGTCAAATATGAACGTTGTGTTAATGAGTCGGTGGACGGTGGTGTTTTTCGGTGAGCGGCGTATCCTTCCAACGGTTAATCTAGTGTGTCAGTTGAAAGGAAGAGGGCGCTCGTCATTGTTTGAATGTGAACTGCCGTTTGACCACAAGACGTTGCATCTGGAGCTCGAGGATAAGAACTTTGCGGGTGTGATGGAAGGTCATCAAAACGAGTTTAAGACTACAAAATCGCAGGAAGAGCTGGTGGAGGAGTCGCTTGCCAACCCTTATGGCTCGCCTTCGCTCGAGGAGCTTTGTGCTGGCAAGAAGGATATTGTCATCATTAGCTCCGATCATACGCGTCCCGTTCCCTCGCGTGTGACGATGCCTATTCTGCTGCATCACATCCATTCTGCTGCGCCCGAGGCTCGCGTGCGTATTCTGGTTGCTACGGGTATGCATCGTCCGTCGACGCACGAGGAGCTCGTCAACAAGTACGGCGAGGAGATCGTTGCCAACGAGGAAATCGTTATGCACGTCGCGACCGATGACAGCATGATGAAAAAGATCGGCACCCTGCCTTCTGGCGGCGAGTGCATCATCAACAAGATTGCTGCCGATTGCGATCTGCTGCTTGCCGAGGGCTTTATTGAGCCGCACTTCTTTGCCGGTTTTTCTGGCAGCCGCAAGTCCGTCCTGCCTGGTATCGCCAGCTACAAGACCATCATGTACAACCACAACGGTCAGTTTGTGAACGATTCCCATTCGCGTGCCGGCAACCTGTGCCACAACCACGTGAGCGAGGACATGTTTGCCGCTGCCGAGATGGCTCACCTTGCCTTTGTGCTCAACGTGGTGCTCAACGGCAAGCACGAGGTCATCGGCTCCTTTGCCGGCGACATCCACAAGGCGCACGAGGCTGGCTGCGAGTTCGTGAAGAGCCTTGCCGGCGTTGAGCCCGTCGAGTGCGAGATTGCCATTACCACCAACGGCGGCTACCCGCTCGACCAGAACATCTATCAGGCCGTGAAGGGCATGTGCTCTGCCGAGGCTACGCTTCCCGAGGGCGGCGTGATCATCGACGTCGCCGGCTGTGCCGACGGTCACGGTGGCGAGGGCTTCTATCACAACATCGCCGACAACGATCCGGCGGAGTTTGAGCGTGCCTGCATCGACCGTCCTAAGGACGAGACCCTGCCCGACCAGTGGACGAGCCAGATCTTTGCCCGCATCCTGGCGCATCACCCTGTGATCATGGTCACCGACCTGTGCGATCACCAGATGATCAAGGATATGCACATGACGCCGGTCAACACCCTCGATGAGGCGCTCAAGCTCGCCTTTGAGATGAAGGGTGCCGATGCCAAGGTGGCCGTCATTCCCGATGGCCTGGGCGTTGTCGTCGCACAGCACTAGTACGCGGCCTAAACGAATCGTTTATAACCGACAAGAAAGATAAGGTTTTATGCTTACCAAACTCCTCTGCGAATTCGGCGCAACGGCCCTCATGATCATCTTTGGCGTGGGCGTGCACTGCGATACCGTGCTTAAGGGTACCAAGTATCAGGGCTCCGGCCATATGTTTGCCATCACCACTTGGTCTTTTGGCATCTCGGTCTGCCTGTTTGTCTTTGGTGGCGCCGTGTGCATGAACCCGGCTATGGTGCTTGCCCAGTGCATCGTCGGTCTGGTGCCGTGGAGCAGCTGCATCCCCTTCATGATTGCCGATATGCTCGGCGGCTTTGCGGGTGCCGTGATCGCATGGTTGATGTATGCCGATGAGTTCAAGGCTTCCGATGGTGTCATCGATCCCATTGCTCAGCGCAACATCTTCTCGACCAACCCCACCACCGAGGGTACGAACTATGCCCGTAATTTCTTCTGCGAGGCTATCTGCACCTTTGTGTTCATCAGCGCCATCCTTGCTGCTGCTAACCGTGCTGGCGAGAACGTCCTGATGCTCGCTATCTGCGTCGGTCTGATCGTTTGGGCTGTTGGCATGGGCATGGGAGGTATCACTGGCTTCGCCATGAACCAGGCCCGTGACCTTGGTCCTCGCATGGCCTATCAGGTGCTGCCGATTAAGAACAAGGCTGACAACAACTGGAAGTACGGCCTGCTCGTTCCTGGCATCGCTCCGTTTGTCGGTGCCGCTCTGGCCGCACTGTTCGTGCACGGTTTCTTGGGCATGTTCTAGTCCAAGACAATTGATATAACGCCCGGGTCCGGCATAGGTTAACTTTCCGCCGCGTCCTCGGACATGCAAGAAGCTCCCGCTGCGCACTTCGTGCGGCGGGAACTTCTTGCGTCCTGCGGAGTGCGGCGGAAAGTTAACCTATGCCGGACCCTGCGGGAATCCAGTTGCGTTCGAACAAGCAACCCAACATATATCTGAATTTGGATGTGGTGGGCACTTTGTTGTTAGGCGCTTTGAGGTGCGAGTGGCACTTTGGGATGCGTGGTGTCCTGAGCCGGGGCGGAACTTTGGAATGGGATTCGCACTTTGGGATGGGGATCCCATTTTGGGAAGGGATAGTTACTTAGTTGAAGAGAGGCTTAATGGCTGAGAGGTAGTCTTTGGCTACTTCGGCCCTATCTGCTTGAAAGTTGTGCCAGGCCCACCATTGGACCATTCCTACGAAGCTTGAGGCTATGTGGTGTAGTAGGAAGCTTCGGTCCATGGTGGCGGCGGGGCCGTTTGGGTCGGTAGGGACGGTTTCGGCTGCTCGTGACATGGTGGTCTTGCGGAGACAGTCGGCGAAGACGCGCGAGCCGGCTCCGGCTACGAGGGCTCGAACGCCCTGACGGCGTTCCCAGAGGTTGTTGAGGATATGCTCGACTTGCGCGAGTGGGTCGTCGAGCGGCGTACCATCGTCGTCGAGGGCGTGGGTGCAGATGTCGTTCACGAGCTCGGACAGTAGGTCGTCTTTGCTCTTGAAGAGGCCGTAGAACGTGGCCCGACCAACATGGGCACGAGCGATGATGTCGCCGACGGTAATCTTGCCGTAATCCTCTTCGCGTAGCAGCTCGGAGAACGCTGCAACGATGGCAGCGCGGCTTTTTTCTTTGCGGGCATCCATGGCTATGCATCCACGTCAACGAGTAGACAACGGAGCGTGCCGGAGCAACCCTCGTAGGGGCGCTTGCCGGCGCCGTAGCCGACGGCCTCGATGTGGTAGCGTGCCGGCAGGTGCTCGGACGTGCGCAGCGCGGTGACGATGGCGGCGCCCGTGGGCGTCACGAGCTCGCCAGCGACCGGTGCGGGCGTGAGGGCGATATTGCCCGCCTGGCATAGGTTGACGACAGCGGGGACGGGAATGGGCATGAGACCGTGGGCACAGCGGATGGTTCCGTGGCCCTCGGAGAGCGACTCGACAACGATGTCCTCAATACCCAGGTTATCGAGGCAGATGGCGACTGAGCAGACGTCGACGATGGAGTCGACGGCGCCCACCTCGTGGAACATGACGGTGTCAGGCGTTTTGCCGTGAGCCTTGGCCTCAGCGGCGGCGAGCGCGGTAAAGATGGCGAGCGCACGACGCTTGGCGCCATCGCTCAGCTGCGAGTCGTCGATAATCTCGGTGACGTCGGCCAGGGAACGGTGGTGATGGTGGTGGTGACCGTTGTGGTCGTGGGCGTGCTCATGCGTGTGCTCGTGGCAGTGGACATGCTCGTCCTCGTGATGATGCTCATGCTCACCATGGTCGTGATGGTGGTGATGAGCATGCTCATGCGTGTGCTCGGCGTCTGCTTCGTTGCCATAGAGCCATGCCATATCGTGGTCGTGGTTCTCGAGCTCCTCTGCCAGCTGAACATCGAAGTCGCAGGCGTCAATGCCGTGCTTGTTCACGCGCGTGACGGCAATCGTAAAGCCGTCGACCGGCAGTGTGGCGAGCTGCTCGCGCAGGTGCTCCTCGTTTGCGCCCAGGTCGAGCAGGGCGGCGACGGTCATATCGCCGCTGATGCCCGAGGTGCCGTCGATGATAAGCGTGTGCTGATGGTTGGACATGGAATGCTCCTTAGCGGGCGCAGGGTGTACCGGCGCTCAGATGATTGATAAGACTTGCCTGGTAGGCGGCGCCAAAGCCGTTGTCGATATTGACGACCGAAACGCCGCTGGCGCAGGAGTTGAGCATGGCGAGCAGCGCGGCCACGCCGCCAAAGCTCGCGCCATAGCCCACACTCGTGGGGACGGCGATGACCGGGCAGCTCACCAGGCCGCCGATGACGCTTGCCAGGGCGCCCTCCATGCCGGCGATGGCGATGACCACCTGGGCTTGGGCAAGTTCCTCGGCATGTGCGAGCAGGCGGTGCAGACCGGCGACGCCCACGTCGTAGAGACGATCGACTTCGTTGCCGTAGAACTCGGCCGTCAGTGCGGCCTCTTCGGCGACGGGCAGGTCGCTCGTGCCGGCGCAGGCCACGACGATGCGTCCGTTGCCGGTGGGGGAGGGCATGCCGCCCACGAGGGCGAGCTGGGCGTCCGGGACATAACCCAGGTCGATATTGTCATCAAGAAGCTCAACGGTGCGCGCTGCCTTGTCGGCATCGAGACGCGTGACCAGGACGTGCTCCTGGCCTGCGTCGCGCAGCGCCACGATAATGGCGGCAATCTGCTCGGCGGTTTTACCGGCGCCGTAGACAACCTCGCCGGCTCCCTGGCGCACCCCGCGCGAAAGATCGAGCTGTGCAAAGCCCAGATCGGCGGTCGGTGCCGTCTGGATGCGCGTGAGGGCATCGACCGGTGCAACGCTTCCGTCTGCCACGTCACTTAGCAATTGCTCAAGATCACGTTTGTCCATATAAGTTCCCTTCGACGCTTAAAAGTTTAGCATGCGAAGGGTTGTTTCCGAACATTAGGGCAAAATTGTTCGGAAATCTAATATGTCAGATTTGATGAAGTTGTGAGGCAAACTGACTAGTCGCGCAGGATGATGTCCATGGCGAGCATCAGGTTGCGCTCGTCGATGGCAAACGGTGCCGCCTCGCGCGTCTTGGGCTTGGCGCAAAACGCGATGCCGGTGCCCGCGGCCTGGATCATGGGGATGTCGTTTGCCCCGTCGCCGATCGCGACGGTATGAGCCATATCGACACCGCACTCAACCGCCCAGTCCAGCAGCTGGATGAGCTTGGACTCTTTGGTCACGATGTCTGCCGCCAGCTTACCGGTGAGCTGGCCGCCCACGACCTCCAGGTGGTTAGCGAGGCAAAAGTCGATGCCCGCGGCGGCCACGATCTTATCGGCGACCTCGTGAAAGCCGCCGCTTACCACGCCGACTTTCCAGCCCTTGCTGTGCGCCGAGCGCACAAGCTCCAGCGCGCCGGGGGTAAACGTCACGCGCTCAAAGGTGCGCTCGAACACACTTTCGTCCAAGCCGGCAAGCAGCCCCACGCGCTCCTCGAGCGCCTGCTTAAAGTCCAGCTCGCCGCACATAGCGCGCTCGGTGATTTGCGCAACTTGCTCGCCCACGCCGGCCTCCTCGCCCAACAGGTCGATGACCTCCTGGTTGATGAGCGTGGAGTCGATATCCATAACAATGAGGCGTGCAGTCATGATGGGCCTTTCCAAGTGCTGTTTTATTGGGGCATATTGTCGCACGTGAATAGCGCGGGCGGGTGCCGCGGTGCGTCAATTGTTTCGTCTCCGTCAAGTCTTTGGGTAAGAGCTACTTTTTCGCGGCACATCGACGCGGGTGCGATAACATAGAACGCCATGTCTGGCTGCGCGGTTTACGCAGGCTGGGCAAATCTGTACGACGCCGCCCGGAACGACACGGGGCGGCACAGATCCATAAAGGAGGATCACTGGTATGAGCCAGACCCGTCCCATCGATGAGCATTCCATGCACACCCGTACCTGCGGCGAGCTTCGCTTCGAGAACGTGGGCGAAGAGGTCACCCTCACCGGTTGGGTGAGCCGTCGTCGCGATCACGGCGGCCTTATCTTCTGCGACCTTCGCGACCGCGAGGGCATCACGCAGCTCACCTTCGACCCCGAGCACTCCGACGGCGACGCCTTTAAGATTGCCGAGACCATGCGTCCCGAGTGGCCCATCAAGATCCACGGCGTCGTGCGCGCTCGTGGCGAGGAGACCACCAACACCAAGCTCGCGACCGGCGAGATCGAGGTCCTGACCGACCATGCCGAGGTGCTCAACACGTCCGTCACCCCGCCGTTCCAGATCGAGGACGGCATCGAGACCAGCGAGGACGCCCGTCTGCGCTATCGCTATCTGGACCTCCGTCGTCCCGAGATGATGGCCAACCTCAAGCTGCGCTCCGACTTTACCTTCGCCATTCGCGAGGCGCTGCACAACCGTGAGTTCATGGAGGTCGAGACGCCCTCCCTGTTCAAGTCCACGCCTGAGGGCGCCCGCGACTTCATCGTTCCCAGCCGTATTCAGCCGGGTAACTTCTACGCCCTGCCGCAGTCCCCGCAGCTTCTGAAGCAGCTGCTCATGGTCGGTGGCGTCGAGCGCTACTACCAGGTTGCCAAGTGCTTCCGTGACGAGGACCTGCGTGCCGACCGTCAGCCCGAGTTCACCCAGGTCGATATCGAGATGTCCTTCGTGGACCAGAACGACGTTATGAGCGCGCTCGAAGAGGTCTTGGCCGATGCCTTCGGCCGCATGGGCGTCGAGATGCCCACGCCGCTGCGTCGCATGAACTACTGGGAGGCCATGGACACCTATGGCTCCGACAAGCCCGATACCCGCTATGGCATGCACCTGGTCGACCTGACCGACATCTTTGCCAACTCCAAGTTCAAGGTCTTTGCGACCGCCGCAAACGAGGAGGGTTCCGTCGTCAAGGCCATCAACGCCAAGGGCGCCGGCGCCTGGGCACGTGCCAAGATTGATAAGCTCGCCGGCGTGGCCTCCACGTTTGGCGCCAAGGGTCTGGCCTGGATCGCCTTCCGCGAGGACGGCTCCATCAACAGTCCCATCGTCAAGTTCTTCTCGGACGAGGAGATGGCGGCTCTGCGCGAGCGCATGGACGTCGAGCCCGGCGACCTCGTGATGTTCGCCGCCGGTCCGCGCCTGCTCTCTGACGAGATCCTGGGCGGTATGCGTTCCCACATGGCTAACGCGCTCGAGATCAAGCGCGAGGGCCACGACTTCCTGTGGGTTGTCAACTTCCCGCTGTTCCATTGGGACGAGGATCGCAAGGCCTATGCTGCTGAGCACCAGCCCTTTACCCTGCCGACCGAGACCGACATCGCCAAGATCGAGGCCGATCCGCTGGCAGCCGGTTCCTGCACCTACGACTTTGTCATGGACGGCTTTGAGGCTGGCGGCGGCGGTATGCGTATCCACAACGCCGAGATGCAGATGTCCATGCTCAAGCTCCTGGGCTTTACCGAGGAGCGCGCCGAGTCGCAGTTCGGCTTCCTCATGGAGGCCCTCAAGTTTGGTGCGCCCCCGATGGGCGGCTTCGCCCTGGGCCTGGACCGCGTATGCATGCTGCTCACCGGCTCCGACTCTATCCGCGACGTCATGGCGTTCCCCAAGACGGCCAGCGGCTCCGACCTCATGTCGGGCGCCCCGAGTGCCGTTAGCGGCGCCCAGCTCAAGGACGTCAGCCTGCGTCTGATGTAGGGAAGCGGCTACATATTGCCTGTAACGAGGGAAGGACGCGGGCCTTCCCTCGTTTTTTATGCGCCGAGGTTGTGAGGGCATGGGGTGACCGGACGTCGAGGAAGCTGCGTCCCGGAATTTGCGTCCAGAATGGGATGTACTTTCCGCCAGGGTCGCTCAGCGGAAACTGCGTCCCAGAATCCAGCCAAATAACGGGTCGCACTTTCCGGTTGAGCCTTCTGGCGGAAACTGTGTCCCATCATTGACGCTCGAAATGGGATGCGATTTCCGTCCCGCCCTCAACAAGCATCTAACGCTACAATAACTACCACGTGGCTGGGTTTTGCCGGCCGATGTGCGATGTCGCGGGAGGGGACATGGTCGAGTTTACAAAGACGATTAAAGATCCGTTGGGATTGCATGCCCGCCCGGTTGCGCTGCTCTATGACATCATTGCCAAGCACCGTAGTGACGTGTCGGTTTCGATTGGTGACCGCTACACCGATGGCCGCGACGTTATAGGGCTCATGGCACTCTGCGGCGAATGTGGCGAAGACGTCGTGTTCCGCGTTTCGGGCGTGGATGAGGCCTCCTGCGTCACGTCGATCAGAAACCTCTCGCTCTAAGCGCATCAATGTGACAAGGGGACAGTCCCCTTTGTTGCATAAATTGGTATGACAAGGCACCGCAAAGAGATGGTCTTTGTGGTGCTTCTTTTGTTTCGTATAGGAAACTTTTTCGAAATCTGAATGGGGACTCTTTCCAAAAAGTTAACCACGTGCTAGTTTACTATAGCGAACATAGACGTGGTTAACTTTTTACGCGTCGATGTTGAGGACGAACTGACGTTAGGAGCAACTCATGTCTTGCGGACCGCAGATGCCGGCCATGCCGCTTTCGATGGTAAAAGCGGGCGAAACCGTGCGCGTGTCTCGTGTAAAGGGCAATGAGGACATGAAACACCACCTCAAGGACCTCGGCTTTGTCGAGGGCAACGAAATCCACGTGGTGAGCTCGAGTGGTGCCAATATCATCGTCACGGTGCTGGGCGCACGCTTTGGCATCGATTCCAAGGTTGCCATGCACATCATGACCGTCGGTTAGTCAGCAGCATTTCATAAAAACCGAAAGGGGGACAAGAGGATGAAGACGTTGGGTGACGTTAAGGTGGGCGAGAGCTCCACCATCGTCAAGCTTCACGGTGAGGGTGCGCTTCGCCGCCACCTTATGGACCTGGGGCTCATCAAGGGCACTTCGTTCAAGGTCGTGAAGGTTGCACCGCTCGGTGATCCGGTCGAGATCAACGTGCGCGGCTACGAGCTTTCCATCCGCAAGGAGGAGGCCGCCGTCGTCGAGGTTCAGTAAGGACTCGCGGCGCATATTTCTGCAGATCAAGTTAGGTTTTTCTAACTTAATGCAGCAACTTTAAAGCACATTATCCAGCCTGCGCGGAGAAAGCAGCGCGGGCACACAAGGAAGAAGGATTGAATGGCGGATTCTCAGATCCATGTCGCGCTGGCGGGTAACCCCAACTGCGGCAAGACCACGCTTTTCAACCTGATCACCGGCGCCAACGGCTACGTTGGCAACTGGCCCGGCGTCACGGTTGAGAAAAAGGAGGCCAAGCTCCTAAGCGACAAGAACGTTACCATCACGGACCTCCCCGGCATCTACTCGCTTTCCCCCTACAGCCCCGAGGAGCAGTGCTCGCGCGATTACCTCATGAGCGGCGAGCCCGATGTCGTCGTCCAGGTGGTCGATGCCACCAACCTCGAGCGTAACCTGTACCTGGCGCTTCAGGTTATCGAGACCGGCCTGCCCGTGGTTGTTGCCCTCAACATGGCCGACTTGGTCGAGAAGAACGGCGACAAGATCGACACGGACAAGCTCTCCAAGAAGCTCGGCTGCCCGGTCATGATGATCTCCGCTCTTAAGAACAAGGGCATCACGGAGCTCTTCGAGCAGGTCAAGAAGTCCGCTGCTTCCAAGGGCGAGATGCCGGAGCACAAGTTCGACTCCTCCATCGAGGACGTTCTGACGCACATCGAGAACAACCTTCCGGCGAGCGTTCCCGCCAACAAGCGCCGCTATTACGCCGTCAAGCTGTTTGAGCGCGACGCGGACGCCTGCAAGCTCATCAACCTCACCAAGGAGAAGGCCGCTCGCGTGGAGGAGCTGGTCGCTCAGTGCGAGCAGGACTGCGACGACGACGCCGAGTCCATCATCACCGGCGAGCGTTACGGCGTGATTGCCCACATCATTGACGAGTGCCTCACCAAGGCTCCGGCAAAGATGAGCACCTCCGAGAAGATCGACCGCGTGGTTACCAACCGTATCCTGGGCCTGCCGATCTTTGTGGTCATCATGTTCTGCGTGTACTACATCGCCGTTTCTACCTTGGGCGGCACGGTGACCGACTTCACCAACGACCAGCTCTTCGGTACCGACGGTTGGTATGTGCTCGGCCAGGGTCGCGACGCCTACGACGCGGCCGTCGAGGCTGCGGGTGACAATGCCGACTCGGTCGACCCGGCACAGTACGGCCCCTATGTCCCGGGTATCACCACCGTGGTGCACGACGCCCTTGTGGCGGGCGGCACCGAGGACGGTGGCCTGGTCGATTCGCTGGTCTGCGACGGCATCGTCGGCGGCCTGGGCGCCATCTTCGGCTTCGTTCCGCAGATGTTCCTGCTGTTCGTCATGCTGTCCTTCTTGGAGGACTGCGGCTATATGGCCCGCGTCGCCTTCATCATGGACCGCGTGTTCCGCCGCTTTGGCCTGTCCGGTAAGTCCTTCATCCCCATGCTCGTGTCCTCGGGCTGCGGCGTCCCCGGCGTCATGGCTACCAAGACCATCGAGAACGAGAAGGACCGCCGCATGACGGTCATGACCACCACGTTCATTCCCTGTGGCGCTAAGCTGCCGATCATCGCCCTGCTCATGGGTTCCATCATCGGCGATTCTTCTACCACCGCCGCGTGGATCAGCCCGCTCTTCTACTTCCTGGGCGTCTTTGCCGTCATCGCCTCGGGCCTCATGCTCAAGAAGACCAAGCTCTTCGCCGGCCGCCCGACCCCGTTTGTCATGGAGCTCCCCGCTTACCACTTCCCGGCGATCCGCTCCTGGGCGCTGCACGTGTGGGAGCGCTGCTGGGCCTTTATCAAGAAGGCCGGCACGATCATCTTCGCCTCTACCGTCGTGGTGTGGTTCCTCTCCAACTTTGGTAGCTACAACGGCTCCTTTGGCTTCCTGCCTGCGATGGACGGCATCCCCGAGGAGTTCATGGACTACTCCGTGCTCGCCATGCTGGGCAACCTGGTCGCTTGGATCTTCGCCCCGCTCGGCTTTAGCACCTGGCAGGCAACCGCGCTGACTGTCTCTGGCCTCGTCGCCAAGGAGAACGTTGTCGCCACCGCCGGCTCGCTGCTGTCCGTCGCCGACGCGGGCGAGACCGACCCGAGCCTGTGGACCGCGTTTGCCGGCATGTTCCCCACCATGGGCGCCTGCGTTGCCTTCGGCGCGTTCAACCTGCTGTGCGCTCCGTGCTTTGCCGCTATGGGTACCATCCGCAACCAGATGAATTCCGGCAAGTGGACCGCGATTGCCCTCGGCTACGAGTGCGCCTTCGCTTGGGTGATCGGCCTGTTCATCAACCAGTTCTATAACCTGCTTGTCCTTGGGCAGTTTGGCTTCTGGACGGTTGTGGCTATCGTGCTGCTGGTCGCGATGCTCTTCCAGATTTTCCGTCCTATGCCCAAGCACGCTTGGACCGACGAGGACGAGACCAACACTGCTTCCGCTGCAGTTTCCGCCTAAGTCCGAATAAGGATCAACCCCTTTCCACGAGCCCGGGTGTCTCAGTGACACTCGGGCTTTTTGACGCAATGGGGGGACAGATTGCTTTGCTCCAGAAGTAAGATGTGGCGTTTCCGCAGATAAAACCGACCAAAATAAACCTGTCCCTATTTGGTAGGTGGAGAATGGGGTAAAGTAAGTGATGGTTAACTAGAGGAGGCTTGCTATGGCACCTATCGATATTGTTGTACTGGCTGTTATCGGTATTGCGTTTGTCGCCGTGTGCGTGCGCATCTACCGCAAGGGCACCTGCGCCGACTGCGCTCAGGGTGGCGTTTGCACGGGGCATTGCTCCAACAAAAAGACGTGCGCCGCACTTAAGGGCGTGGACAAAATCGCCGAAGACTTGGGCCGCGGTATCAAATAAGGTCCAGACATCCAAGCGCCTCGCGAGCATCCGTTCGCGGGGCGCTTTGCGCATTTGGGCGCGAGCGCGGCGAGTTGAAGAGTATTTTTGGGGTATCGTTAACTGAACTGTAAATTGGCAACTTATCTATAACGGAGTAATCCCATGAGCGCTCGTGTAACCATGAAGGACATAGCCGCCGAGCTTGGCGTTTCCATCAATACCGTGCACAAGGCTCTGACGGGAAAGGCCGGCGTGAGCGAATCCGTGCGTGCCAAGGTGAACGCTAAGGCCGAGGCCATGGGCTATCACCGCAACACAAGTGCCTCAAGCCTGCGCCGCAAGGATATCAATCTGGTGTTTTGCCTGCCCAGCGCATCGCGCGAGGGAGCGTACTTTTTCCGTTACCTATGGGAAGGCTGCAATCGCTTTGAGCAAGAGGTCATCGACCAGGGCATTACCGTTGAACGCGTTGAATTTGGCGTGGGCGGCTACGCTGATGCACTTGAGCAAATCGACGAGCGTCTGCAGGTGGGCGAGAAGATTGATGGCTTGCTCGCCTATACGCCGGGCGACGATCGTGCGACTGAGCTTTTGGGGCAGATCGCCGAGGCGGGCGTGACGATTGAGCTCGTTGACGGCGACCGCCCTCACCTCGATCGCCTGGGCGCTAGTTTGGCCGACTACTCCACGGCGGGAAGCCTGATGGCCGAGCAGGCGGCCAACCTGGTTCACGCTTCTGGGACCGATGCCCGCGTGCTTTTATTGGCGGGCGACCCCTATACCGACTCGCACTATTTGACCGCTCGCGCCTTCCACAATTACCTTCGCGAGCACAATGTTCCCTGGCAGGTCGAGGATCTGACCGGTGCTCATGCCCAGGTCAAGCAGCTCGAGCACGAGCTCAACCAGCGTCTAAAGTCATCGGAAGCCCCCGAGTTGATCTGCAGCGTGTTCGCCG
Organism: Collinsella aerofaciens; assembly: GCF_040926185.1. Classification (GTDB taxonomy): domain Bacteria; phylum Actinomycetota; class Coriobacteriia; order Coriobacteriales; family Coriobacteriaceae; genus Collinsella; species Collinsella aerofaciens_BC. The sequence continues at coordinate 12,091 of NZ_JBCOIQ010000014.1, read as the reverse complement.
TGGGCTCTGAGCTGATTGCCGATGCGCTTGTCTCGGCTAACAAGGCCGGCGAAGTAATGGTGATCGGCAACGACCTGTTCCCAGAAAGTGCGCTGGCCTTGCGTCGGGGCATCTTTACCAACATCGTCTACAAGGACCCGGTGAGTTTGGCATACCGTGGCGCCAAGACCTTAGGCGATTATCTGCTGTGGGGAAAGACGCCGGCGGAGCCTGTGCAAAAGGGGGCTGTTGAGATGGTGTTTGCCAGCAACGTCGATCGTTACTGCGAGCTCGCCGGAATCTAATGCGTTTAGGGAGTTCCCTACTTGCCGCGTACTTTTTGGCTGGGGATCGAAAAATTGTTTCGAAGGCCGCTGATGGCGAATCTGCCGTCAGTGGCCTTTCTTTGTGCCGATCCAACGCAGGGTCCATGGCTCGGCAACCGTTAAGCGGTCGAAACCTACCGTTCGCCCCATGATGGTTAGGTGAACGTTCACCTCGTAACGCATTTTGCACTAAGATGGTGAACGTTCACCTAGAGGATGACGAGCGTATTGTGCGCCCGCTCCGCAAACAAAGGGGTTGTTTGATGAAAAACTTTATGGACGATCAGGATTTCCTGCTGAGCACTAAGACCGGCGAGGAACTGTTCCACAACTTTGCCGAGGGCATGCCCATCGTCGACTATCACTGCCACATTTCTCCTAAGGAGATTTGGGAGGACAAGCGTTTCGAGAACATCACCGAGGTTTGGCTGGGCGGCGACCACTACAAGTGGCGCCTGATGCGTGCCAACGGCGTCGACGAGCGTTTTATCACTGGCGACGCCCCTGCTCGCGAGAAGTTCCAAAAGTGGGCCGAGACCCTGGGTCGCTGCGTTGGCAACCCCGTCTTTGAGTGGAGCCACCTGGAGCTTAAGCGCTACTTTGGCTACGAGGGCGTCCTCAACGGCAAGACTGCCCAGGAGGTCTGGGACCTTGCCAACGCCAAGCTCGCTGAGGCCAGCTTTACCTGCCGCAACCTGATCAAGCAGTCCAACGTCCGCATGATCTGCACTACCGACGACCCCGCCGACAGCTTTGAGTGGCACAAGAAGATTGCCGCCGACGACAGCTTTGACGTTCAGGTCGTTCCCGCCATGCGCCCCGATGCCGCTTTGCGCATCGAGCGCGGCCAGGAGTTTGCCGACTACTGCAAGCACCTCTCCGAGGTTGCCGGCGTTGAGGTCAGCGACTTTGAGGGCATGAAGGCTGCCATTTCCAAGCGCTACGACGTTGCTCACGAGTTGGGCTGCCGCGCCTCCGACCACGCACTCGACTACGTTATGTACGTCCCGGCTACCGTCGACGAGATCGAGGCTATCTTTGCCAAGGGTCTGGCTGCCGAGCCGCTCACCGAGGAAGAGGTCCTCAAGTACAAGACTGCCTTTATGCAGTTCGTTGCCGGCGAGTATGTCCGTCTGGGCTGGGCCATGCAGCTGCACTTTGGCTGCAAGCGCGACAACAACCGCGCCATGTTCGCCAAACTCGGTCCCGACACCGGCTACGACTGCATCTCCAACTACACGCCGTCCGACCAGCTCGCCGATTTCCTCAACTCCATCCAGGAGACCTGCGGCCTGCCCAAGACCATCCTGTACAGCCTGAACCCCATCGATAACACCATGATCGATACCGTCATGGGTTGCTTCCAGGAGGCTCCGACCGCCGGTAAGATCCAGAACGGCTCCGCCTGGTGGTTCAACGACAACGAGGTCGGCATGCGCGAGCAACTCACGGCTCTGGCTAACGAGGGCGTGCTGGGCAATTTTGTGGGCATGCTTACCGACTCCCGCTCTTTCCTGTCCTATCCGCGCCACGAGTACTTCCGTCGCGTGCTGTGCAGCGTGATCGGCGAGTGGGTCGAGCAGGGCAAGTACCCGGCCGACATGGAGCTGCTGGGCAGTATCGTGCGCGACATCAGCTACAACAATTCCGTTCGCTACTTTGGCTTCGATTTGGGCACCGTCGAGGCATAGATCTGTATGTGCTCCGATTGGTGAAATCGGTTGCAAAGGGGAGGGACCATATGGGAACAGGGCAACAGAAAAACGAGCAGATCGTGTCTGCTCAGGCGGATTCGAGATCTATGCAGAGCTCGCAGGATATCAAGCTGAGCTGGCGTGAGAAAATCTGCTATGGCTTTGGCGATTTGGGCAATGGATTCATGTTCGATCTTGGTCAAGCCTATCTGACCAAGTTCTACACTGACATCTGTCTGATTTCGCCGGGCGTAGTGAGCCTGATTTTCGCCGTCACCAAGATTTTCGATGCGTTCATGGACCCGATTGCCGGTGCATTCGTCGACGGTAGAAAGAAGATTGGCAAGCACGGTCGGTTTCGTCCGGTCATGATGGTTTCGGCCGTGATCCTTGCCGTTCTAACCGTGGTGACCTTCACTGCGCCCGATATTCCCATGGCAGGTAAAATTGCCTATGCGCTGATAACTTACATGATCTGGGGCGTCGTATACAGCTTCACCAACGTGCCGTACGGATCTCTGGCCACGGTAATGACGCGTGACGTCGATGACCGCGCGCACATGGCGTCAACGCGCCAGGCCGGTTCGCTTTGCGCACAGCTCATCACGGGCGTAGCGTTCATCCCATTGGTCCTGTTCTTTGCGGGTGGCGACACGCTCGACGGCAATCCGCACGGCTATACGATTGCAGCTGTCGTCATGGGACTGTGCGGCATCGCCGGATTCGCCATCTGCTTTTTGGGAACGCGCGAGCATATCCGTATCGATCGACAGGCCGAGGAGAAGGCTGCGGGAAAGGCCGGCAAGAAGTCGAGCGCATTCAGCACGTATTTCAAGGTCGTTTTCACCAACAAGAACCTGGGAGCAGTTATCCTGCTTACGCTGTTTACCATTTCGGCCATGAACACCAACAACACCATGATGGTGTATTTCTGCCAGTACAACCTGGGTAACATCGCGTTGCAGCCCGTTGTCAACGGCATCATGATCGGAACGTCGGTTGTCGCCATTCTCGCCATCCCGACGCTCGTCAAGCATTTCGGTAAGAAGCGCACGTGCGTCGCCTGCTTTATCGTCGGCGCTGTGGCAAACGGCCTCAACTTCATCCTGCCGACCAATACCGTGACGTTCATCATCTTCGTCACCATCGGCTACGTCGCGCTTGCCATCCCCAACGGTATCACCTGGAACCTGGTTTCCGATGTTATCGATTACGGTGAATGGCACACGGGAATCCGCAAGGAGGGTACGACCTACGCCGCGTTCAACTTTTCTCGTAAGCTTGCGCAATCCCTTGCCGCGATCATTTCCGGCGGCATCCTTGCTCTTACCGGATATGTGGCAAATAAGCCCCAGACGGCCGCCACGCTGCTTGGCATCAAGGGCGCTCTGACGATTTATCCCGCTTGCGCCCTTCTGGTGGCAGCCTTGATCATCTTCGCTCTCTACGACATTACCGAGAAGAAGTTCAATTCCATTTCCAACGACCTGTCGAATGGTCGCTGGGAGCGCGGCAAGATCGGCGAGAGCACTATCGAGACGATCGATAAATAGTCCCGCTGTTTAAACAATCATGAATGCAACCCGGTGCGGCGATGCCGTACCGGGACTTGAGTTGAGAGGAAAACCTCTATGAATAACATCAGCTACGAGACGCTCGAGAAGATCGGCTACGAGGGCTACGTGCTGCCCAAGGACGCCCCCGAGAAGGTCCTGCAGTTTGGCGAGGGCAATTTCCTGCGCGCCTTCGTCGATCGTTTCTTCGATATGGGCAACGAGGCCACCGGTTGGAACGGCAAGGTCGTCATGGTGCAGCCCATCAGCGGCGCCTTCGATTTCGCCGATGGTATCAATGCCCAGGATGGCCTGTACACCGTACTGGTGCGCGGCAAGGAGAACGGTGACACGGTTGACGATTCACGCGTGATCAGCGCCTGCAGCCGTTGCCTCAATCCGTATCGCGAGGCTGACTACCGTGCCATGATGGAGGTCGCCGTTTCCGACGACCTGGAGATTATCGTCTCCAACACCACCGAGGCCGGTATCGCCTACGATCCGTCCTGCAAGGCCGACGACATGCCCCCTGCGAGCTTCCCTGCCAAGCTTGCCCAGGTGCTCCATGCCCGCTGGGCTGCCGGCAAGCAGGGCGTCATCGTGCTCGCCTGCGAGCTCATCGACCATAACGGCGAGGAGCTGCTGCGCATCATGAACCAGTACGTGAGCGACTGGGGCTGGGAGGACGAGTTTTCGCAGTGGATGGCCAACGACTGCACCGTCTGCACCACGCTCGTCGACACCATCGTTCCGGGTCGCATCCGCGATCCCAAGGAGGCCGCTGCCGTGGCCGAGCGCTTGGGCTATGAGGATCCGTTCTTGGCCGTGCGTGAGCCCTTCCAGATGTGGGGCATCCAGGGTGACGAATCGCTCAAGGAGCGTCTGCCCTTCGTGAAGGCCGGTCTGCCGGGTGTCTTTGTGACCCCCGACGTCACCCCGTACAAGAAGCGCAAGGTCCGCATCCTCAACGGCGCCCACACCGCCTTTGTCCCGGGTTCCTGGGTTGCCGGCTTTGATATCGTGCGCGATTGCATGCACGACGAGACCGTCCGCGGCTTCATGAACACCATGCTCTACGACGAGGTCATCCCGACGCTCGCCACCGATCTGGATGCCGAGGATTGCAAGGCCTTTGCCGCCGCCGTCGAGAACCGCTTCGACAATCCGTTTATCGACCACGCGCTGCTCTCCATCTGCCTCAACTCCACGGCTAAGTGGCGTGCCCGCGACCTGCCTACGCTCAAAGACTACGTTGCCGAGACCGGCAACCTGCCCAAGTGCCTGGCGACGAGCCTGGCCACGCTCATCTCCTTCTACACGCAGGAGCTCGTGTCCCGCGAGGGCGACGGCCTGCATCTGCGTCGCTCTGACGGCACCGAGTACACCGCTCAGGACGACGCCTTCGTGCTCGACTTCTACGCTGCCCGTGCCGGCGCCGACGACGCCGAGCTGGTGCACGATGTGCTCGCTAACGAGCAAATGTGGGGCGAGGATCTTACGCAGATCGCCGGCCTGGAGGAGTTTGTCGTCAACGCTCTTGCCGTCGTGCGCGCCGAGGGCGTCAAGCAGGCGTTCGCGAACGCTCAGGCCTAAATCCTTCTGTACGCCCGCCGGGTAACTGGCGGGCGTCACTCGACTTCTGCTCAACCTGTAGGGTTAGGACCATTTGCAATGAACACTATCCAGATCAATCCGGCCGACAACGTGATCGTCGCGCTGTCGCCGCTTGCCAAGGGCACCGCCGTCGCGGTTCCCGGGGTGGGCGAGGTCGTGGCCGCGGAGGATATTCCGCAAGGCCACAAGATGGCTGTGCGCTCGATTGCCGCCGGCGAGGACGTCATTAAGTACGGCCTTCCTATCGGACACGTGACGGGCGATGTCCAGCCCGGTCAGTGGCTCCACACGCACAATGTGAAGACCAACCTTTCGGGCGAGGTCGAGTACACCTACAACCCCACGCATCCGGTCGTTGAGTCGGTTGAGCCCGAGACCTTTATGGGGTTCCGCCGTGCCGACGGTCGTGCCGCGACGCGCAACGAGCTGTGGATCATCCCCACGGTCGGCTGTGTCAACGAAGTCGCCCGTGCCATGTGCGAGCAGGCCCAGGATCTGGTCGATGGCTCGCTGGAGGGCGTCTACTACTTCCCGCATCCGTTCGGTTGCTCGCAGACCGGCGCCGACCATGTCCAGACGCGTCGTCTGCTGGTGGCGCTCTCGCGTCACCCTAATGCGGCCGGCGTGCTGTTCCTGTCGCTCGGTTGCGAGAACTGCACACACCAGCAGGTGCTCGACGAGCTCGGTGACTTCGATCACGAGCGCGTTCGCTTTCTCACCTGCCAGGATGTAGCCGACGAGCAAATCGAGGGTCACAAGATTCTGGCCGAGCTGGCAGACCTGGCAAAGCAGTCCAAGCGCGAGCCCATTCCGGCCTCCGAGCTGGTCATTGGTCTTAAGTGTGGCGGCTCCGACGGTCTTTCGGGCATTACCGCCAACCCCACGATCGGTCGCGTGAGCGATATGGTCGTCGCCCGTGGCGGCACGTCGGTGCTTACCGAGGTGCCCGAGATGTTTGGCGCGGAGAGCATCCTGCTCGACCGTTGCGAGAACGAGCAGGTCTTTAACGCTGCCTCCGACATGCTCAATGGATTTAAGGACTACTTTATTAGCCACGGCGAGGTCGTTTATGAGAACCCGAGTCCCGGCAACAAGGACGGCGGTATTACCACGCTCGAGGACAAGAGCTGCGGCTGCGTGCAAAAGGGCGGATCTGCCCCCATCGTCGACGTGCTGCCGTATGCCGGCCAGGCAAATAAACACGGCCTGAACATGCTGTGCGGTCCGGGCAACGACATGGTATCCACCACGGCGTTGACGGCTGCCGGCTGCCACGTGATTCTGTTCTCGACCGGCCGCGGCACACCGTTTGGCGCGCCGGCGCCTACCCTCAAGGTGTTCACCAATCAGCGTTTGTGCGACCACAAGGCCAACTGGATGGACTTTAACGCCGGCGTGATTGCCACAGGCGAACGCACACTCGACGAGGCTGCCCGCGACCTGTATCAGCTGGTACTGGATACAGCGAGCGGTAAGCTAACGAGTGCCGAGCGCCGCGGTTGCCACGAGATCAGTATCTGGAAAGACGGCGTCTGCCTGTAGAGAGATTCGCCATTCGTAGGGGTGGCGAATCTTTTGATCTCGATGACGGGGCTGCACAGTGGCTCCGTGCGAGGGAAGGGTTGCTACTGCGCGTTTGTGAGATGCTTTTCGGTGCCCTTTTCCGCACTGTTGACGTATCTATGGTTATAAATTCGGGCAAATTGGTTTAAGAAGCCGATTTCGTCCAGGTCGATAGAGGGGAATTGCGTGGCTATCCACATCGTTGAGGAAGCAAATCGCTGTCTGGGCTGCAAAAAGGCGTTCTGTCAAATAAAGGGCTGTCCGGTGCAGACGCCCATTCCGCAGGTTATCGACCTCTTTAAGCAGCGCCGTTTGCAAGAGGCGGGCGAGCTACTGTTCCAGAACAATCCCATGAGCGCGGTCTGCTCCATGGTGTGCAATCATTCGGGCCAGTGCGAGGGCGCTTGCATTCAGGGCCGCAAGGGCGCGCCCGTGCATTTTTCGAGCATCGAGAACTATATCTCCACGGCGTATTTGGACCGCAAAGAGTGGAGACCCGCGCCGTCGCGCGGCAAGCAGGTCGCCGTGGTCGGCTCCGGCCCCGCCGGCATGACTGTGGCCATTAAGATGGCGCAGCTGGGTTGCGCCGTCACTGTTTTTGAGCAGCGGCCCGAGATCGGCGGCGTGCTGGAGTACGGTATCCCCGAGTTCCGTCTGCCGCGTTCGCTCGTGCAAAAGTACCGCCACGTGATGTGCTCGCTCGGCGTGCGCGTTCGCCCCTCGACCACCATCGGCGGTGCGCTCCACATCGACGACCTGCTGCGCGACGGTTACGATGCGGTCTTTGTTGGTACCGGCACCTGGCGAGCTCGAAAGCTGGGTATTCCCGGCGAGTCGCGCGGCAATGTGCTGTTTGGTATCGACTATCTGGTCGATCCCACGAGCGTGGCAATCGGGCAGAACGTGGCGGTTATCGGCGCCGGCAATGTGGCCATGGATGTTGCCCGCACGGCCCTGCGCTCGGGTGCTCGCAAGGTTACCGTGTACGCCCGATCGCGCCATATCTCTGCCATCGATGATGAGGTGGAGCTGACCGAGCTTGACGGTGCCGAGATTGTGTGCGGCAAGGCGATCTGCGCCATCGACGACAACGGTCCGGTGTTCGAGACGGCTATCTTTGACGAGGACAACAACGTGGTGGGCTACGAGGAAGAACTCGACCACGTGTCCGCCGACACGGTTGTGATTGCGGCGTCTCAAGTGCCCAAGGACAAGCTCGTGCTTACAACGGGCGGTCTGGAGACCGACCATCGCGGCCTGCTTTCGGTCGACGAGTATGGCATGACTACCGTGCCTGGCGTCTTTGCCGCCGGCGACGTGGTCAACGGCCCGCTCACCGTGGTCCACGCCGTTGCCGGTGCCAAGCTCGCCGTCGAAGGCATGACATCCTACCTGGGCCTTTAACTCCATCCCCCCATCAGTTGCGGTGAAATACGGACTGTTTTGGCTGTCAAAGGCCTTATCTACTCCGTATTCCACCGCAACTTTTTGTGGGGATTGGATTAAAGGCGGGGGAGTGCGAGCGAGTACGAATGCAGCGGATACTGATACGATAGGTACGTTAGCAACTGCCGCCGAGCGGCTCAAACGAAAGGAAGCCTGTATGGAGTCCTCTGCCTACCCGATGCTCTTTAGCCCGATCAAGGTCGGTACAACCGAGGTCAAGAACCGCGTCTTTATGCCGCCGGTGTCCACCAACCTGGCCGATCACGGCTATGTGACCGATGACTTGGTCGATCATTACCGTGCCCGCGCCAAGGGCGGCGTGGGCCTCATCATCACCGAGGTCGTGACGGTCGAGCCCACCTATACCTATCTGCCGGGTGACATGTGCTGCTACGACGACACGTTTATCCCCGGCTGGGAAAAGCTTGCCGCGGCCGTCCACGAGTATGGCTGCAAGATCATGCCGCAGCTCTTCCACCCCGCCTACATGGCCTTTAACATTCCGGGCACGCCTCGCCTGATCGCTCCGTCCTTTGTGGGCCCGTCTTACGCCCGCGAGGCACCGCGCCCCATCACGGTCGACGAGATCCACGAGCTCACGCATCAGTTTGGCGACGCTGCCGTGCGCATGCAGAAGGCCGGTGTCGATGGCGTCGAGGTCCATGCGGCACACGCCCACGGCATGCTCGGCGGTTTTTTGACCCCGCTCTATAACAAGCGTACCGATGAGTACGGCGGCTCGCTCGACGCCCGCATGCGCTTCTTGCTCGAGGTCATCGCCGAGATTCGCGAGCGCTGCGGCAAGGACTTCATCATCGACGTCCGTATCTCGGGCGACGAGTACACCGATGGTGGTCTGACCCTCAATGACATGATCTACGTCTCGCGTCGCCTGGAGAAGGCCGGCGTCGACATGATCCACGTGTCGGGCGGCACCACCATCAAGCGCGGCTCCGCCATTCCCGCTGCCGGCACGCAGCAGGCCTCGCACGCCGCCTGCTCGCGTGAGATCAAAAAGCACGTGAACATTCCTGTTGCCACGGTCGGCCGCATTAACGAGGCATGGATTGCCGAGGAGCTGATCGAGGACGGCGCCGCCGACATCTGCATGATGGGCCGCGCCAATCTGTGCGATGCCGAGTTCTGCAACAAGGCCGCTGCCGGCAACGCCGATGACATCCGCCCCTGCATTGGCTGTCTGCGCTGCCTGAACGGCATTATGTTTGGCAAGCGCATCTCCTGCACCGTCAATCCGGACGTGGAGCGCGACGAGGCCGGCTACGAGCCTGCCGCTACGCCCAAGAACGTGCTGGTCGTGGGCGCTGGTCCCGCAGGTATGGAGGTGGCCTACATTGCTGCCAAGCGCGGGCACCACGTGGTGCTTGTGGACAAGCAGGACGAACCGGGCGGCGAGATGCGCATCGCGGCTGTTCCGCCGGCAAAGCAGGAGCTTACGCGCGTGATCAAGTATCAGTATCGCCGCCTGGCCGAAGCGGGCGTAACGTGCGTCTTTGGTACCGAGCTATCTGCTGAGGATATTCAGCGCGACTATGCCGGCTACGAGGTCGTTTTGGCCTACGGTGCCGAGCCTATCGCTCCGGCCTTTATGCAGGGCTTTAAGCAGGTCATGACGGCTGACGACCTGCTGGGCGGCAACGCCTTCCCGGGCAAGAAGATCGTCATCGTCGGCGGCGGTACCGTCGGCTGCGAGACTGCCGACTATCTGGCTCCGCTGGTCAACGACCTGTCGCCGGCCAATCGCGATGTCACCGTCATCGAGATGACCAAGACGCTCGCTGCCAACGAGGGCGGCGCCGGCCGCGCGGTGCTCATCACGCGCATGCTTTCCAAGGGCGTTCACGTGCTGACCGAGGCCAAGGTAACCGAGATTACCGAGGACACCATCAGCTACGAAAAAGATGGCGAGATCCACACTATCGCCGATGCCGATACGCTGGTGCTTGCCATGGGCTATCGTCCCAACACCAAGCTGGCCGACGACCTGGCCGCTGCCGGTGTTGCCACCCACGTGCTGGGCGACGCCCAGAAGTGCGGCAACATCCGCGATGCCATCGGCGATGGCTACAAGGTTGCCTGCGAGCTCTAGTCAACCCCTTGTTGCGTGGGGGCAGGTTACTTTGCACCAACTTGGCGCATGTAAACCTGGCCCCATTGACGAGGTTTCCGCCATCCCAGGGCGGCTACATGGAGTAGCGCCCGTGCGCATCGATTCCCTCTCATAGATGTGCGGCACAAAGAACCCCGAGCTCACACGAGCTCGGGGCCTTTTTCGTCTGGATTGGGGACGCATAGCCGGACGAAAGCGTGTTGCGTTTGGCGTAAAACCATACGAAAGTGCAATTTGCGTCTTATTTCCGAACGTAAAACAGACGAAAACCGTTTACGTCTGCTTTAAATCCGTACGAAAACGGTTTTCGTCTTGCAGGGCAGTTGCCGTTTCTACAGTTCAACTTCCAGTTCGGCTTTGTGTTCGTAGAGGTAGTCGCGCATGTAGGGGATGGCAAATGAGACCTTGCCGTACGAAGGAGCCTCGATAATCGATTCTCTTAACAGGCGGCTGCGGACGGAACTCACCTGTTGAGGCGTTTTGTTTAGGGCATCGGCAACCATGCTGGTCGAGCTCGTCTGCCCCAAAGATGCCATGCTCAGCAGATAAGCGATGCACGTGGGCGGAATGCGCTGTAGCGCGGGCTCAATCACCATGGCACAGAAGCGTTCGCGTGCCGTTGCAATGCCGCGCTCGGCTTCTTCTTCTCCAATAATCGGTGTATGTGCGCGTCTTGCCAACTGCCATGCGTAGTATCCAACGAGTTGGATCATGAAAGGATAACCTTGCGTTGCCTCGGCAAGTTGGCCGGCAATACCTGGCTGCAACTCCATGCCAGACGCTTCAATGGTTTCCTCGAGGGAGTACGACACTTCGGTTACTGCCACAGCCTTCAGGTCAAAGGGGAGGGCACGGCGCAAAAACGTAAGTGTCTTTCCGTTGATGATGCTTTCAATCATCGAAGGCAGCCCCGCAAAAACAAAGGCGATATCAAGGTCTTCGCCGATAACCTGCTGAATCGCAATGGAGAGCGTTCGGACCTCATCGAGCTCTGCGTCTTGAACCTCGTCGAGAGTGATGAGCAGGCCATTTCCATTCTTGGATATTGTCTGTCTCATGGCGTCGCGTAGCGATGGGCCGATTCGCTCAATATCTATGCTGCCGATGGATATGCCAGCTACGGTGGGCTCAAATCTGGCGTGTTTGGCCTGGAATTTGGGCTGCAGCTGTTCGAGAATGCGCTGGCAAAGTCCCTCGGTTGCGACCTCTTTTATGACCGTCCAGCCACGGCTTTGCGCCAAACGTGAGCACTCGTCAAGGAGGACCGTCTTGCCCGTTCCACGGACGCCGGCTATGCGCATTAGGCGCCCAGGGGCACCAGGCCCGTTGGTGAGGCCTTCACTGAATTCTTCAAGTACATCTTCGCGGCCGATAATCGTGGGAGGTGTTTTACCTGCTGTGGGCTTAAAAGGGTTTGTTTGCATGTGAGCCACCTTTGCTCAAGATATAGCAAGATATAGCAAAGTATAGCAAGATATAGCAAAGTATAGTGAGATATAGCAACGTAAGCGCTACTCGCGGGTTTTGCGGTGGTGCTATTTTCCAAATGCCGCGCGGATAATGCGTTGGGCGAACAGCTTGTTGACAACTCACGAGGGCTCGGGGTGCCAATTTGGGATGGAGTAGTGCTGTGCCACGAATAGGGCCTATCTACTACGTTTAACCCACATGGGTCGACCATGCGGCTCTTTTTTGAAAATCGGCAAGCCGACTACCTGCACTGATAATTGTCCTTGGGGGAAGCGGGCACTGCGGGGGCGCGTCAACAGCGCGCGATTTCCGCGTCGC
>NZ_JBCOIQ010000013.1:0-55336 GCF_040926185.1 Collinsella aerofaciens | reverse complement strand
GGTTGGGGTCGCGGGTTCGAGCCCCGTTGTCCGCTCCATTGCATTTCCGGACCGTTTAGGCGGTCCTTTTTCGGCGAAGTGGCCAAGTGGTAAGGCAGAGGCCTGCAAAGCCTTTACCCCCGGTTCGAATCCGGGCTTCGCCTCCAGGCAACATCCGGGCGCTCCGGTGCCCGTTTTGTTTTTACATATGCGGACATGGCTCAGTTGGTAGAGCACAACCTTGCCAAGGTTGGGGTCGCGGGTTCGAGCCCCGTTGTCCGCTCCAAGCGTAACAGCCCGACTACCACGGTAGCCGGGCTTTTTCGTACCCATCGCATGGGCTCGAACCCGAGAGGGAGCGAGCGATAAGCAAACGCGGAGCGTTTGTAGCGAGCTGGCGAGGTCGCCGACAGGCGGCCGAAGCCGGTGCGGATCCGCGAAGCGGATACGCGGACGCCCCGTTGTCCGCTCCAAACGCAACAGCCCGGCTACCACGGTAGCCGGGCTTTTTTGTATCCATCGCATGGGCTCGAACCCGAGAGGGGGCGATCGTTTTGGGGCGTGGCTGTGGCGTTGTTTGTCGCGAATGTCCGCTTTGGGCGTATCATCGTGGGCATCTCGCATAACCTCGTTGCAAGGGAGATACGCCCCATGGCTACAGAAAAGTCTTCTTCGCGCTCATGGATGTCCGATGCCGCGATCTATCAGATCTACCCGCGCTCGTTTAAGGATTCGACTGGTTCGGGTCTGGGCGATATCGCGGGCATTACCCAGCAGATGGACTATCTTGAGCGGCTGGGTATCGAGGCCATCTGGCTGAGCCCGTTTTACCCTTCGCCTCTTGTCGATGGCGGCTATGATGTGGCGGACTACTGCGATGTCGACCCACGTCTCGGCTCGCTTGACGACTTCGATGACATGATCGCTGCGGCTCACGCGCGCGGCATCAAGGTCATCGTCGACATCGTGCCCAACCATTCATCCAACCAGCACCCCTGGTTCAAAGCCGCTCTTGCCGCCGGCCCCGGATCGCCCGAACGCGCCCGTTATATCTTCCGCGATGGTCGCGGCGAGCATGGCGAGCTGCCTCCCACCAATTGGAATGCCAACTTTGGCGGCCCCGCATGGACGCGTGTTGCGGACGGTCAGTGGTATCTGCACATGTTTACGCCCGAGCAGCCGGACTTTGACTGGTCATGCCCTGAGGTTCACGCGCTCTTTTGCGACGTCCTGGCGTTTTGGAGCGATCGAGGCGTCGACGGCTTTCGCATTGATGTGGCGCAGGGTCTCGCCAAGGATCTCGACCGCGATGACCTCGACCGGTGGCATCTCGCCGAGGGCGATGACATGGTTGACGACGGCACCCATCCGCTGTGGGACCGCAATGAGGTCCACGAGATCTATCGCGAGTGGCGCCGCGTGTTCGACCGCTATAATCCGCCGCGCAGTGCCGTTGCCGAGGCGTGGGTGCTGCCCGAGCGCCAGTATCTCTACGCGCGTCCCAGCGAGCTTGGCCAGACATTCAACTTTGAGTTTGCCAAGGCCACTTGGACCTATGATGACATGCACACTGCAATCGAGAAGGGCTTGAAGGCAGCCGTCGAATCCGATTCCGCCTCGACCTGGGTACTCTCCAACCACGACGTGCCGCGCGTGGCGACACGCTATGCCCTGCCGCAAATCAAGGCGACGCGCTACCACCAGATTGCGCTCGACTGGCTCTTGCGCGACGGGTCGTCTTATGACGAGGACCGTGAACTCGGCGAGCGCCGCGCGCGGGCGGCCCTTTTGCTTGAGCTGGCGCTTCCGGGCTCGGCATACGTGTATCAGGGTGAGGAGCTCGGCCTTTTTGAGGTGGCTGATATCCCGTGGGCTGCACTCGAAGACCCTACTGCGACCAATACGCACGGACCGAAGCGTGAGAAGGGGCGCGACGGCTGTCGTGTGCCCCTGCCGTGGGTGGCGGCGGACGATCCCGCGCATGGCGGATCGTTTGGGTTTTCGCCGGCAGACGCCGATGCGGCGCCCCATCTGCCGCAGCCTGCATGGTTTTCCGATTATGCTGCCGATAGGGAAGAAGCGGACCCGACATCGATGCTTGCGCTCTATCGTGACGCCCTCTGGCTGCGGCGCAAGCTGCGCGGTTGCGCCAACGATCTTGCGTGGCTCGATCTTGACGGGCGCACCGGTCTTGCGGATGGTGCCGAGGGCGCCGAGGGCGGCGTCATCGCCTATCGCCGCGACAACGGCTGGGCGTGTGTGACGAACTTCGGCGCAGCACCCGTGGAGCTGCCGGCGGGCAGGGTCCTGCTCACCTCATCACCGCTTGCAGACGGCAGGCTCGCGCAGGACAGCTCTGCCTGGATCATGCTCGGTGAGATGTAGGGGCATCTCGCTGCGAGCCTGCGTTTGTTCGCGCCTTTCGTGACGACTGATGCCCTCGCGAGAGCGTCGCAAAACTTTTTAAAAAAAGTTCTTGCATAGGATGCGGGCATCACGTAAGATTAATTCTCGTAAGCGGACATGGCTCAGTTGGTAGAGCACAACCTTGCCAAGGTTGGGGTCGCGGGTTCGAGCCCCGTTGTCCGCTCCATTTGGGCGTTTAGCTCAGGGGGAGAGCGCTTCCCTGACACGGAAGAGGTCAGAAGTTCAAATCTTCTAACGCCCACCAAATGTTCGCAGCTCAGAGGCTATGTCCTCTGGGCTGTTTTGTTTTGCTACCAAGCACGCCGTCAAATATGCCACCAAATATTGATCCAAGGTCCCCGTAGAGGTGCCGGCAGATTGCATACGTCCTGGCCGACCGTGACCGCAACATGTTGGTCAAGCATAATCTTTTGGATTCTTTTGGCGTGAGCGGCTTGGTTTTGGTAGGATTTGTCAGCGGCTTGACTAAGGGGGTTTTATAACTGCCATGCAGGTAGCCGTGTTGGTAACGTTTTACCGACTTCCCAAGAACCCCTCATTTTTAATGCGTCTGCAAAATGACTAATTGCTTTGACCTGCTGAAACACTATATGTTGTGTTTGACCTAAAAAAAGAATACAGGATATAGATGCCTCTTTGTCGTATGATAGATGGCGGACAGAGAACGAGAACCTTATTCGCCCCATTTGGATAGATCTTCGAGTCCCTTGATTGGCTGCGAGGATTGTCCGCATGAGGGCCTATGGTTATCGAGAACACAGATTGCGCGACGGCGCCGCAAGACAGGGGCAAGCCCTGCCGGGTATCGTTTGGCTCTGAAGCGCGATGAGGCTACGATGCGAAAGAGGCAAGAGGATGAAGATCATCAAGCGCAGCGGCACCGAGGTTGTCTTTGACATCGATAAGATCGTCAATGCCATCCGCGCCGCAAACTTGGAGGTCGAGGAGAGCTCTCGTCTTACCGACCGCCAGGTGGTTTACGCGGCACAAAACGTCGCCGAGGCATGCGAGAACGCGGGCCACACCGTGTCGGTCGAGGAGATCCAGGATTTGGTCGAGGACGAGATCATGCGCCTCGACTGCTACGAGGTCGCTCGCCATTACATCATCTATCGCTATGTTCAGAGCCTGAAGCGCCAGAAGAACACGACCGACGACAAGATTTTGTCGCTGATTGAGTGCAACAACGAAGAGGTTAAGCAGGAGAACTCCAACAAGAACCCGACCGTCAATTCCGTTCAGCGTGACTACATGGCCGGCGAGATCTCTAAGGACCTGACTCAGCGTGTGCTGCTGCCCCAAGAGATCGTGGATGCCCATAATGAGGGCTTGATCCATTTCCACGATTCGGATTACTTTGCCCAGCACATGCACAACTGCGATCTGGTGAACCTGGAGGACATGCTCCAGAACGGCACTGTTATTTCGGGCACGCTGATCGAGAAGCCGCACAGCTTCTCGACTGCCTGCAACATCGCGACGCAGATCATCGCTCAGGTTGCTTCCTCCCAGTACGGTGGCCAGTCGATTTCGTTGACCCATCTTGCCCCGTTTGTCGAGGTGAGCCGTCAAAAGATTCGCGGCGAGGTCGCCCGCGAGCTCGAGGAGCTCGGCGTCTCTGCGTCTGCCGAGAAGGTCCGTGAGGTCGTTGAGGACCGTCTGCGTGACGAGATCCGTCGCGGCGTCCAGACGATTCAGTATCAGGTCGTGACCCTTATGACCACCAATGGCCAGGCGCCGTTCGTGACGGTCTTTATGTATCTTAACGAGGCCCGTACGCCTCAGGAGAAGCACGACCTTGCCATGATCGTGGAGGAGACGCTTCGCCAGCGCTACGAGGGCGTTAAGAACGAGGCCGGCGTATGGATCACCCCGGCATTCCCCAAACTTATCTATGTACTCGAGGACGATAACGTTCACGAGGATTCCCCGTACTTCTACCTGACCCAGCTGGCTGCCAAGTGCACTGCCAAGCGTATGGTGCCCGATTACATCTCCGAGAAGAAGATGCGCGAGCTCAAGCTGTCTAAGGGCGAGACCGCCGGCAACGGCGATTGCTACACCTGCATGGGTTGCCGCAGTTTCCTGACGCCTGACCGTTCGGGCAACGGCTTTAACAATGTCGCCAACGCGCTGAACTACGACCCGGCCAAGCCTAAGTACTACGGTCGCTTTAACCAGGGCGTTGTGACCATCAACCTGCCCGATGTCGCACTGAGCTCGCATCAGGACATGGACAAGTTCTGGAAGATCTTCGACGAGCGCCTTGAGCTGTGCCACCGCGCCCTGCTGTGCCGTCATGAGCGTCTGATGGGTACGCTTTCGGATGCCGCACCGATTCTTTGGCAGTACGGTGCCCTCGCCCGCCTGAAGAAGGGCGAGACGATCGACAAGCTGCTCGTGGGCGGTTACTCCACCATTAGTCTGGGTTATGCCGGCCTGTATGAGTGCGTCAAGTACATGACGGGCCACAGCCACACCGAGAAGGAGGGCACGCCCTTTGCCATGGCCGTCATGCAGCGCATGAACGACAAATGTGCTGAGTGGAAAGCCGCGAGCGACATCGATTTCTCGCTGTACGGCACGCCGCTGGAGTCGACGACGTATAAGTTCGCCAAGTGCCTGCAGCGCCGTTTTGGCATTATCCCGGGCGTGACGGACAAGGGCTACATCACCAACAGCTACCACGTCCACGTGTCCGAGGAGATCGACGCATTCGACAAGCTCAAGTTCGAGGGTATGTTCCAGCAGCTTTCGCCGGGCGGTGCCATCTCCTACGTCGAGGTTCCCAACATGCAGGACAACCTCAAGGCTGTCATTCGCGTGATGCAGTACATCTACGACAACATCATGTACGCCGAGCTCAACACCAAGAGCGATTATTGCCAGGTGTGCGGTTACGACGGCGAGATCAAGATTGTCGAGGATGACGGCAAGCTGGTGTGGGAGTGCCCCAACTGCGGCAACCGCGATCAGGAGAAGATGAACGTCGCCCGTCGTACGTGCGGCTACATCGGTACCCAATTCTGGAACCAGGGTCGAACCGAGGAGATCCGCGACCGCGTGCTGCATCTCTAATAACCATCCCAGACCGCCCCGTAGCGAGGCCCCGGACCTTTACTCGCTATTTCGGACAGTCCTGGCTCACGACGGAGGCGCCACTGGCGCCTCCTGTTCGTGCGGAACTCATATCGAGCAAAGGTCCGGGGCCTCGCTACGGGGCAGTCAAGTTGACGTAACTGAGATGCAGCTCGTGGTCTGCTCACTCCTCGAAGTTCTTAGCGGACATGAGTTGACTTGCAACAACGCTTTGCTTGCGATGACGGTTGAGCTGCAACAAAGTTTTTATTAGACCTCGAACCCTATACTCGATGTTCGCTACGTTCATTGAGTATCGCTCGCGAGGGGTCTGGAGTATATCATCCCGCCCGCAGTTCTGCAGCGAGCGCAGCGAGCGAAGCTGTTTGAGGACGGGATGATATACTCCAGACCCCCAGAAAGGTTACCTATGAACTACGCGAACATTAAGTATTTCGACATTGCTGATGGGGAAGGCGTTCGTACTTCTCTGTTTGTGAGTGGGTGCCGTCGTGGGTGCAAGAACTGCTTTAACTCTGTCGCGTGGGACTTTGCTGCGGGCGAGCCGTTCGATCGTGCCGTCGAGGACAAGATTATCGAGAGCCTCGATCATCCCTTTATTGACGGCCTGACGATTCTGGGCGGCGAGCCTATGGAGCCCGAGAATCAGGTGGGGCTTGTTGACTTTATCGAACGCGTGCGTGCGGCCTATCCCGCGGGGTCAGGAAAGACCATTTGGTGTTTTACCGGCGACGTGCTCGAGGAGCTTATGCCGGGTGGTCGTCACCATACCGAGGCGACGGACCGTATCCTTGCCTGCCTCGATATGTTGGTGGATGGCCCGTTTGTTCAGGAGCTGTACGATATCTCATTGCGTTTTAGGGGCTCGAGTAACCAGCGTGTGATCGATATGAACGCTACGCGCGACCGTGCTGAGCGCGAGGGTGTTGCGCTTTGTGATGCGGTTGAACTTTGGCGGGACGATCCAGTCTATTCGACCCATACTATGTAGCTTGTGGCCGATGCCAAAGGGCGTGGTACCATAGCGCGAACGTGAAATCGGAAAAGTGAGGCCCAGATGGTCGATCAGGAAAAAGTCGAGGCCGCCATTAAGCTGTTGCTTGAGGGCATAGGCGAGGACCCAACTCGTGAGGGCCTGCTGGAGACCCCGGCGCGCGTTGCCCGTATGTATGGTGAGATCGCCGGCGGTATGGATCAGAGTGCCGAGGAGCACCTGTCCAAAACCTTTGCCGTCGCTTCGAACGACTTGGTTATCGAGCGCGACATCACGTTCTACTCGCTGTGCGAACATCATCTGCTGCCGTTTTATGGCAAGGCCGCCATTGGTTATATCCCCAACGGCCGTGTCGCAGGGCTCTCTAAGCTTGCCCGCACGGTTGAGGTCTACGCCCGTCGTCTGCAGCTGCAGGAGCAGCTGTGCGCACAGGTTGCCGATGCCCTCATGGAGTATCTCGCTCCCCAGGGAGCGATTGTGCTCATGGAGGCTGAGCATATGTGCATGACCATGCGCGGCGTGCAAAAGCCTGGCACCAAGACCGTGACGCTCTCTCGCCGCGGCGTCTTTGAGACCGATCCCGCGCTCGAGGAGCGGTTCTTTAGGATGCTGGGCCGTTAGCATGAGGGTCGTCAACGACTTTACATCGAAGACCGATGAGGGGACGCCGCGTCGCGGCTTCATGGCTTCGGGCCTGGCCCCCTTTGATGCCATGCCTCGCATTGATTACATTTGTGCCAACGGGCTGTTTCGGCGGCACCTGGGCAACATTGCGCAGTTGGAATCGGGGCGCATCTTCTGCCGCCACGGTATTGACCATCTGCTCGATGTCGCTCGCATTATGTGGATCAAGAATCTCGAGGAACAGCTCGAATTTGACCGCGAGGTCATCTACGCCACGGCACTTCTTCACGATATCGGCAAAGATGAACAGTATGAATCGGGTATATCCCATGATGTTGCAAGCGAACGCGTCGCTGATGCGATTCTCGGCGGCATGCCCGATGATGTGGCGTTTGAGCCGGCCGATGCCGCAGCCATTAAGACGGCCATTCTGGGCCATCGAAAGCTGCGCGTGAACAGCCAACCGCTTGAGCGTCTGCTCTATGCGGCCGATAAAGCGTCGCGCGCCTGCTTTGCATGCCCCGCGCGCAATGCTTGCAACTGGAGCGATGATAAAAAGAACCTGTCGATTCGCGTGTAGTTAGTTTGCGCGGTCGGGGTTCTAAACGAAGGAGACGATCGCGATGAGCAATAAGAAACTGCCCGAGAATGCAACCAAGACTGAAGGTGCCGAGCTCGCCCGCCGTGGAAGGGGCGAAATATCCACCGCAACGGCGGTACCCCACGTGAGCTATGACGATCTGCGCCATGCCGACCGCATCACCGTTGAAGGTCTCGAAGTCTTTGCCAACCACGGCGTGTATCCCGAGGAGAACGCGCTGGGCCAGAAGTTCATCGTGTCCTTGGTGCTCTATGCCGACCTGCGTGCAGCGGGGGAGCACGATAACCTGGACGCCTCGATTGACTATGGCTCGGTGTGCCACGATGTCGATGGCTATCTGCGCGAGCATACGTTTAAGCTCATCGAGGCTGCAGCCGAGGGTGTGGCCTCGATGCTGCTACGTCGTTACCCCCTGCTGCTTGGCGTGCGTGTTAAGCTCGATAAGCCTTGGGCGCCCGTCGGTCTTCCCCTGGCAAGCTGCGGCGTCGAGATCGAGCGCGTGCGCTAACCGACGCTAGAGCTCGTTGGCGGGCGGTTTTTTGAGCCGCTGCGACAGAACCCTATTGTTGGGACAGTACGTGTCGAGCAGGGCATGGAACCGCTGATTGTGGCTTGGCTCGAGCAAATGGACGAGCTCGTGGGCGACAACCATGTCAAGGCACTCGACGGGGTAGGCGGCAAGTTCGCGTGCAATGCGAATGGTGCCGGTTTTGGGCGTGCATGAGCCCCAGCGCGTTTTCATGCTGCGTACGGAAACGCGGGAAATGGCGACACCCATTGCGATTTCGTATGCGTGCACCATATCGCGCAGCGCCGATGTGACTTCGGACGTATAGAGCTGGTCGATGTGGATCTGGAGTTCTTTGGGCGTTAGGCCGTCGAGGGTTGCGCGCCGCTTGGCCTGTGGGCGTTCGTTCGATTTGTCGGCACCTATAAAACTTGCGAAGGTGGCCTGCTTGGGCCGCGGTGCGGGTGACTTAAAGTTGTGATCGAGCGCATCTTGTACCGTGATGGGCTTGCCCCAAAGTGCAATGATGGACGAGGGGCTGAGCGGCTCTCGCGCCGTCGCCTGACGTTGCTCGCGCTGGGCAAGCCGGCTGATAATCCAGGTGCTGTTGCGCTTCACAAACGCTTCGATACGCTCGCGGCTGGCGCCGAGCGGTGCACTGGCGTGGACCTCACCGCTCGATGTGACGCGTAGGTTGAAGTTCTTGACGCGCTTTTTGGTAACGACGACGGGGATGGATGTGCCATCCGGTCGGGATACGGTAATCGTAAATTGCTGCGTCAAAAGCGGTCCTTCAGATTGGGGACGGGCCGGCATGTCGACCGTTCGGCATGCCGGCCCGCTCAAGGGATGTGAAATTAATAACGCTCAAAGAAGGCAAGCGCGTTGTCGCTGCAGAGCTTTTGCATCACGGTCTTGCCAAAATGCTTGGAAAGCATGTTCTGGAACTCGGGCATCTTGCTGGCATCGGAGAGGAAAGCGGGCACCGTGGCGCCGTCCCAGTCGCCGCCGAGCGCGATGACGTCCTCGCCGCCCAGGTCGAGCCAGTGCTCGATATGTGCCGCCAGCTGGTCGAAGGTGACGTCTGCGGCGGTCTTGTCGGTTGCGTCGTTGGAAAGGAACTCGCTGCAGTAGTTGAGGCCGACGATGCCACCCATGTCGCGGATGGTGTGGAACTGGTCGTCGGTAAGGTTGCGTTTGGCGCCGCAAACCGCACGGGAGTTGGAGTGGCTGGCGACGAAGGGACGCGTGGCGCGGGCGGCGACCTCGTCAAAGCACTCATCGTTGAGGTGGGAGACGTCGAGCACCATGCCAGCGTGCTCCATCTGCGTAAGCGCCTCGATGCCGGCGGCGGTGAGGGCGGCGTGGGTGTCGTGGCCGCTCGCGAGCGGTCCCTGCGCGTTCCAGCTGAGTGATGACATGAGTACGCCCAAGCTCTTGAGCACCTCGATCAGCGCGGGGTCCTCGGCAAAGAACGTGGCGTTTTCGATGGTGTGGATGCAGGCGACCTTGCCGTCTTTGAGCGCGGGGCGAATGTCTGCCGCGCTGCGTACGTTGACCATGCGGTCGTGGTTGAGCATTGCCTGGCCGCTCATATGCGCCATGATCTGCGCCTGGAAGCGCGCGGCGTGGGCGGTGGGAATCTCATCGGGGACAAACGTGGCGAAGCACTGTGCCCACGGCGTGTTGCCGATCTTTGCGAGCGAGATGGCGCAGGCGTTGCCCTCGATGAGGTCGAAATCTTGCGGATGCGTTTCGTCGCCGGGGAAATAACCGTCGGTGCCGGCGGTAAAGCGCAGGTCGAGATCGAGCGTGGCCCAGCCGATGCGGTCGGCGGTGTCGCAGTGTAGGTCAAATACGGGATATGCCATGGTTCCTCCGGTTGCAGCGTTTCTTTGCAAACTGTCATTGAATTGTATGACTAGGGTATAGTTAGCGCCATATGTTCACGGCGGCCCGCGTTGTGCGCCGCCCTTATCACGGAGGTTACCATGTCCAACCAGGGCAAGAAGGTCAAGACCCATTATCGCGGCACGCTCGATGACGGCACGCAGTTCGATAGCTCCTACGATCGCGGCGAGCCGCTGGAGTTCACCTGCGGCGCCGGTCAGATGATCAAGGGCTTCGACGCCGCTGTTGTCGACATGCAGGTGGGCGAGAAGAAGACCGTGCACATCCCGGCTGCCGATGCCTACGGCGAGCACAATCCCGAGATGGTTATTACCTTCCCGGCCGAACAGGTTCCCAACATCGAGCAGATCGAGAAGGGCATGAAGCTTTTCCTGTCCACGCCGAGCGGTATGCCCGTCCCTGCTGTGGTCATCGATGTAACGCCCGAGGCCGTGACGCTCGACGCCAACCACGAGCTGGCCGGCAAGGACCTCAACTTTGATATCGAGCTCGTCGAGGTCGAGGGTTAGAGTATGTCCGAGCGCTTGGTTTCGACGACATGCTTGGGAAATCTCAACGATCCGTCCTATGAACTCCTGCTCCGCCGGAATTTGGGCGGCGTCTTTGAAGTTGACGAGCTACTGCTCGATTGGGACCAGGCTGATGTATGCGCGTTTGCGGGCGTGACGGAGCTGGGGCGCACGATCGATGTTCGGCCGGATGCTACCGACGGTGGTCGTCTTGCCGACGGCGACGTGCTCGCCATTGACCGTTCGGGCGTGGTGCCCGTGGCGGTTGTCGTGCGCCTGCGCAGCGCCGAGGTTTATTTGGTCGAAGTCGACCGCATGGATCCGATTGCGCTCGCGCATGCGTGCTGGGAGATCGGCAATATGCATGCGCCGCTTTTCCGAGGCGATTCGGACGAGCATACCGTGCGCATGTATACGCCGGTGCAGCCTGTTTTGGGCCGCATGCTCCGGGGCGTCGAGGGCGTTCGGCTCTCGAGGGTTATCCGTGAACTCGATTCGGACCGGCGCTTTGCGTCGAGTGCGGCGGATGCCGTTGTGAGCATGGCTCCCGACTTTACGATCGTAAAGAAGGCGCGCGGTTAACGTGCGTATAAGTAAGACGGACTTTGAGAGGCAACTATTCAAAGTCCGTCTTTCTGTTGATGAGATGCTGTGGGGGAAAGCATATGGGTCTTGAGGGAATCAAGCTGATTGCATGCGATTTGGACGGCACATTGCTGCATCCGGGGGAGCACGAGCCGCGTTCCGAGGCCTTTGAGCTCATCGATGAACTGCATCGTCGCGGTATCGTGTTTATGCCGGCGAGCGGCCGTCAATATGCGAGCTTGCGCTACCTGTTTGCCCCGGTGGCCGATGAGCTCGCCTATGTATGCGAAAACGGAGCCCTGGTGATGAGCGAGGGGCGTGCCGTTGTCAAGCGTTCCATGGAGCGTAGCCTTGCTATGGATATCGCGAATGCCGTGGTTGCGTATCCCCATGCCGACGTGACCCTTTCATGTGAGGGACACCTCTACACCATGAGCGGCAACGATGCGTTCGTCGATCATTTGCGCTATGAGGTCCACTGCGATGTGGCGGTGGTCGATCGCCCCGAGGACATCGACGAGGACGTCATTAAGATTGCCTTCCAGACGACCGAGGTGGATCAGCCGGCGGCCCTGGAGTATTTCGAGCGCCTCTTTAGCGACCGTGTTGACGTGATGACGTCGGGAACCGAATGGACGGACTTTATCGGTTTCGGTTCGGGCAAGGGCTCCGCGCTTGCCGATTACGGTCGTGCCCTGGGTATTTCGCCCGATGAGATGATGGCGTTTGGCGATAACGAAAACGATCGCGACATGCTCAACGTCGTGGGCCATCCCTATCTGATGGAGAGCTGCAACCCCTCTATGCGTGGCATTAACGACCGCGTCCGCTACGTGCGCACGGTCGAAGAAGAGCTGCGTCGTCTACTTGCTGAGTAGACATTTGGGACATGTCTAGAAATCTACTTTTTGCTGCAAAGTGCGGAAAGGTGGATTTTAAGGCATGTTCCAAACATCTACCTACAGTCGGGGCAGAGACCCTCGAAGATGGTGTAGTGCGACGTGACGTGCCAGCCGATTTGCTCGGACGCCTTGGCGTCGAGCTGGGCATCGAAGGGGAGCGGTACGTCGATGACGCGGCTGCACGAGGTGCAGATGATATGCGCATGCGGCTCGATCGTGCGATCGAAGCGGCTGCCGCCCGGCGTCTTGATGGAGAGAATCTCGCCGGCATCTGCCAAGAGATTGAGGTTGCGGTAGACTGTGCCGCGGCTGATCTTGTCATCCTGTTCGCGCGCGGCGTTGTAGATTTCGTCGGCGGTGGGATGGTTATAGCTTTGGCGCACGGCGTCAAGAACCAGCTTTCGCTGCTTGGTATTCCTTCTTTGCACCGCCATGCGCCTCGCCTCTTTTCTATTAACGGTCGTAGGTAAATGATACCGTATTTAGCACACAATACTAATAATGAGGACTGAAACCGTCTTCATTGGCAAGTGGGGCTCGGGCCTGGGCGTCTACAAGGCGAAAACGCGTTCCCATGCGCTCGTAGGAGGCATGAAGCGCCTCGAGATGAGATAGGACGTTTGCCGGAGTTCCCTGTATCTCCATCTCGACTGAGCCGTCTTCCATGTTACGCACCCAGCCGGTGAGTGCGCGTGCCTGTGCGAGGTTGGTGTTGGTAAAGCGAAAACCAACGCCTTGGACTTGCCCCGCCCAGCGCAGGAAATAGCGCAGGGGAGTGTCTTGAGTGGCCTCGTCGCTTGCGAGTACGGTAAGCCTGCGGCGCAGCTCGAGCTCGACGTTTGATGGTTTTTGAGGCTCTCGACTGCCGCCGGTGACGCTGGAGAAGAACGTATCGAAGAGGCCCATCGCTATGCCTGCTTGCCTGCGTCGGCCGGGAAGGTAATGCCGGCCTGCTGGCGCACGGCATCCATGATGCGCAGTGAGACGAGCGTGACATCGCGGTAGTGGCCAAGCTCGTGGCGTCCCGCCGGGGTCTCCCAAATCTCTTCCTTAACGTTATCGATGCCGTCGATGGCGGTGATAAAGTCTGTGAGTTCGTATTCCATAGTGTTGCTCGATTTGGGCAGGTCGAGCACGCGGCCGTTGTCGCCCTGTTCGCGCGGTGCCTCGGTCGCCGAGCCGCGTACGACTTCGCCGCGATAGTCGATGCGGACGTTGCGGGGCGTGGACAGATGGTCGATCTGGATAGTGCCGTGCTCGCCTTCGATCTGCGAGGGCAGCAGGTCATTCGTAATTTTGGAGTGCGCGAGCTCGACGGAGATACGGCCACCGCCGTAGCTGGCGAGGATGGAACCGCAGCCATCGATGGGGCCGTGCGTGAGCTGTCGCGTGGTGGGGTCGAGCAGAGTAGTCATACTCGTAAGGCCGGAGGGCATGCCGAAAATCTCGACCATGGGCTCGACGGTGTAGACGCCAATGTCCATGAGGGAACCCGATGCCATATTGCAGTCGAAGATATTGGTGGCGCGTCCCGCGAGAATCTCGTTGTAGCGCGAGGAATACTTGCCAAAGCGCAATGAGGCGCGGCGGATGGGGGCGATCTCGCCCAGGGCGTCCTCGATGGCGTGGAAGGCGGGATCGTGGAGGGGACGCATGGCCTCGAGGGCCACGACACCTGCTGCCTCGGCAGCGCGGGAGACTTCCAGCGCCTGCGCTTCGGTGGCGCAGAAGGGTTTCTCGACGATGACGTGCTTGCCACCGGCGATGCAGGCAAGGGCCTGCTCGTAGTGAAGTGCGTTAGGGCTGCCGATATAGACGGCGTCGACGTCGGCGGCTACCGCAAGCTCATCGAGTGACGTAAAGTTTCGCTCACCACCGCGCTCGGCGGTAAAGGCAGTACCGCGATTGGCGTCGCGTGAAAGCGTGCCCACAAACGCGGCTTGGTCGTTGGCGTTGACGACTTGGATAAAGTCGTCGGTGATCGTGGATGTGCCGATGGTCGCGATGCGCAGCATACGTCCCCCTTGCGTTGTTTGGTCTACAGGATGAGTGTAGCGCGTGGGGATATAAAGCTGCGCGAAAACGCTATTACAGGTCGCTCTCGTTAAAGCCGGTGTCGATATCGAGGTTACTGCCGTCGGCCGCCGTGGTGGCGAGCTCATCGCAGCGCTCGTTGAGCTCGTGGCCGGCGTGACCCTTAACCCAGATGAACTCAACCTTGTGCTTGCTTTTGGCGGTGAGTAGGCGCTCCCACAGGTCGCGGTTCTTGACGGGCTGCTTGTTGGCGGTTTTCCATCCGCGCTTTTTCCAGCCGTCGATCCAGTGTTTATTGAAAGCGTTGACGACGTACTGCGAATCGGAATGGACCTCGACCTCGCAGGGGCGGTTAAGTGCCTCGAGCGCCACGATGACCGCCATGAGCTCCATGCGGTTGTTGGTGGTCTTGGCGTAGCCGCGCGAAAGCTCGGAGGTGAAGGTCTTGCCGGCGGGGTTGGTGTATTTGAGCACGGCGCCGTAGCCGCCGCGTCCCGGATTTGATCGGGCCGAGCCGTCGGTATAGATGATGACCTTCACATGGTTCCTTTCGTTGGGTATGTTTCGTGCGAGTGACCATTGTAGCGCCATGCCCGCCGGGGGCTAGCAATCTACGATTTCTACCCCGTCTTCCGACAGTTGGTTGGCATGGATGATGCGGTTGAGCTCGTCGAGGTATTGCTGCAAGAGGGGAGAGGGTTTGCGCTCGTCGTGCATGATATAGCCTACGTGCATCGTTGGGGCGTCTGCCAGCGGGATCGAGGCCATGCCCCACTGCGTTTCATTGGAGAGGACACCGGTCGATAGGGTGTAGCCGTTCGACGTGATAAGTAAGTTGGTAAGTGTTCCGCGGTCCGAGATTCGTATGTTGCGGTCGCAAGGGATATAGCTAAAAGGTTCCTCGGCGTAATAGAAGGAGTTCGAGGTGCCTTGCTCAAAGCTGTAGCGCGTATATGGTGTGAGGTCGGCAAGGGACAGCTGCGGGCGGCGGGCAAGCGGGTGGCGCTCGCTAACGAAGACGTGGACCGTCGCGTCGAAGAGGGGATGGAAGCTCGCGCGCGCATCGGCAAAAGCCTTCTGCAGAACGCGGACGTTAAAGTCGTCCAGATAGAGGATGCCGATGTCGCTGCGAAACGCGCGGACGTCATCGATGATCTGCGATGTGGTGGTCTCGCGCATGATGAACTCGAACTTGCTGTCGCGGCAGCGCTCGACCACGTTGACAAAGGCCTCGACCGAAAAGGCGTAGTGCTGGGCGGAGATGGCGAGGCGGGCTTGCGGGGTGCCGCCGTCCTCGTAGCGCGCCTCGAGCATGTCGGCCTGCTCTACGACCTGGCGCGCATAGCCCAAAAGCTCGGTGCCGTCGTTGGTGAGCGTGACGCCGCGGCTGGAGCGCGTAAAGATCTCCAGGTGGAGCTCCTGTTCCAGGCTTTTGACGGCGTTTGAGATGTTGGACTGAGCGGTATAGAGGCGCTGGGCTGCGGCATTGATTGAGCCGGACTCTGCTACGGCGATCAGGAAACGAAGCTGCTGGAGGGTCATCGGCGCCATCCTTTCGAGTGTTATCTATAAAACCGATAACAGGTTAGCGCTTTTAAGTGATTGACCGAGGGAAACAATGCTCGTACTATTCAAAACACACAAAGGCGGTAGGTAATTAAACCGACCACGGAACCGGGATGCGAAAGGAGGCCCGCATATGAATTGCTTACCAAGACGAATGCCGGGCTCCTGTTTGCGCCCGTCGGCGTGATCAGGAGACAGCGACTTACTTCTCTCTTATTTATTTACTTTCGTTCGATCAAGGAGATCATCATGAGCCAGTTCATCAACAACCCCGAGCACAACTTTGGTTTCGATACCCTGCAGCTTCATGTTGGCCAGGAGAGCGCCGACCCCGCATCCGACTCCCGCGCCGTGCCTATCTACCAGACCACGAGCTATGTGTTCCGCAATGCCCAGCACGCCGCCGATCGCTTTGGTCTTGCCGACGCCGGTAACATCTACGGCCGTCTGACCAACTCCACCCAGGGCGTCTTCGAGGACCGTATCGCCGCACTCGAGGGTGGCGTGGCAGGTCTTGCCGTCGCTTCCGGTGCTGCTGCCATCACCTATACCCTGCAGGCTCTTGCCCAGGCCGGTGACCATGTGGTTGCCCAGAAGACCATCTACGGTGGCTCCTACAACTTGCTGGAGCATACGCTCTCCCAGTTTGGCGTCGAGACCACCTTCGTCGATGCCCATAACCTGGAAGAGGTCGAGGGGGCCATCAAGGACAACACCACGGTCATCTATCTCGAGACGCTCGGCAACCCCAACTCCGACATCCCCAACATCGACGCCATCTCCGAGATCGCCAAGAAGCACGGTCTGCCGGTTGTCGTCGACAACACTTTCGGCACCCCGTATCTGTTCCGTCCGCTGGAGCATGGCGCCAACATCGTTGTCCACTCCGCAACCAAGTTCATCGGCGGCCACGGCACCTCGCTGGGCGGTGTGATCGTCGACGGCGGTAACTTCGATTGGAAGGCGAGCGGAAAGTACGCCCAGATCGCTGAGCCCAACCCCTCCTACCATGGTGTTTCGTTTGCCGAGGCTGCCGGTCCCGCCGCCTTCGCAACCTATGTCCGCGCCATCCTGCTGCGCGACGAGGGTGCCTGCATCAGCCCGTTCAACGCCTGGGTCCTGCTCCAGGGCACCGAGACCCTGTCGCTGCGCGTCGACCGCCATGTCGAGAACACCAAGAAGGTCGTTGAGTTCCTGGCTGGTGACAGCCATGTCGCCAAGGTGAACCACCCGAGCCTGCCTGAGCACCCCGATCACGAGCTCTATCAGAAGTACTTCCCCAACGGCGGCGCTTCGATCTTCACCTTTGAGATTAAGGGTGGCCAGGAGGCAGCTTGGAAGTTCATCGATCATCTGCAGGTGTTCTCGCTGCTCGCCAACGTGGCCGACGTCAAGTCGCTCGTCGTGCACCCGGCTACCACCACGCACTCCCAGCTCTCTGCCGAGGAGCTCGCCGAGCAGAACATCACGCCCTCCACGATCCGTCTTTCCATCGGTACCGAGAACGCCGAGGACATCATTTGGGATCTGAAGCAGGCCTTCGCCGCGCTGGACGAGTAAGGCGACTTGTGCAAGGACCCCTTGCGACTCGATAGGTATAACTGCATAAAATGCCTGCTCAAGGCGCCTGTGCAAGCAATGGTTGCGCAGGCGCCTTTTTTGCATAGGAAGGGCGCTATTACAGGGTTTTTGGCATGCTTTATGCATTCGAGTTGTGGAAAACTCCTGTTGAGAGGATGTGAGTTTTACGCAATTGACGTGCGCCTTTTGAGTAAAACCGCAGGTCGCGATTTGCTCGAGGTACTATGCAGCGCGATCGAATCACGCGCAGCTCAAACGCAGCAAAAACGCACTACGGAGGTTTCCAGCTACATGAGGATCGATTCACGAAAACCGAAAGCCGCTGCCCTTTCCGCCGCTCTGACCGTGGCACTTTTGGCGGGCGCCGGTGCAACTGATGCCCACGCCGCAACACTGTCCGATACGGTTGGATCTACGCCGTCCGAGACGACGCTGGTACAGCCCGTTGATTATCGCGGCGATGGTTATGGCTCTATGCAGGAGTGGAACGCCTCGATGGAGGCCAAGCGCGATTCCCTTGAAATGCGCGCTCAGATTATCCTAAACATGTATGGTGACTATGCCACTGATGACGAGCGCGCTGTGCTGCAGGGTTGCATCGACGGTGCGGGCAGCCTTTTGACGATGGGGGAGGTCGACGCGAAGTCGACCGAGCTCGATGAGCTGCGCACTGCGCTTGAGAATGCCAAGCGCGAAGCGCTCGAGGCCGCTGCCGCCGAGGCGGAGGCTGCCGAGGCCGCCCAGGCTTCGTACTACAACGCCGGTTACACTCCGTCCTACGCGTCTGCCGCGTCCTACGCGAACGGATCGGGCCTGACGCGCTCTGCGGGTGTCAATAGCTACAACGGGCGCCGTGAGACCTATTACAGCAGCAATGTGCTTTATCACTATCGCACGGGCGAATGGACTCAGGATTCTGAGGGCTTCTGGCGCGATTCCGACGGCTATTACGTTGTTGCCGCGGGCGATATGGCCCAGGGCTCGACCTTTACGGGCTCCAAGGGTGATTGCAAGGTCTATGACTCCGGCTGCGCTGCCGGAACCACCGACTACTACACCGGTTGGTAGTTTTTCTGTATCACGGATATTTGGCGGACGGGCGTCTTTACCGAGCTTTAGGGCAACGTAAGGACGCCCGTTCTATGTATACGCTTGAGCTAACAGAGCCCTTACCGTGACGGTACGTCGCGCATATGGGCGCGGGGCACACTAGTTCATGAGAAATAAGGTCTTTCTCGTGGAGGAAGTGGTCTTGTGAACGCTCGAGACATCGCCGTTGCCGCCGTTGCATTGACGCTTGGTTGCCTTGGTCCTACGGCCGCGCTCGTCGCGGGCATGCAGGGGTCTTGTGGGGCTGCCTCTATCGTGGTCGGCGCGTTGATCGCGGCCACACTGCTGGGAAGCGCCGGTGTTGTCCTTTGTCGCGATGATGAGGACGAGGTTCCGGAGTCGCATCTCTAACTGTTGCGAAAATGACTGTTGGCCATGGCTGAACATGAAAACCGCACAAGGGGAGTGCCCTTTGCGGCGGTTTTTGCTATTGAGACTGTTGGATGCGGTGCGGCGGCGTTACCAGCTTGCCTCGATATCACGGATGCGCTGATAGAGCCATTCGTTCTGCGGCGCTTGGATATCGTGCTTGGCCGCGAGGCGGCGGACGGTGCCCGCGAACTCCTCGACCTCTGTTTTGCGCTGCGCGACGCGGTCCTGCGCCATCGAGGGCATGCCGGCGGGGTCGAGCCCCTCGATGAGATGCACCATCTGCGTTAGGTCTGCCTCGGTGAGCTCGATACCCTCGGCGTTGGCGACCGCAAGCGTCTCGCGCATGGCGGAGACAAAGCAACGACGCTGCTCGGAGCCCTGTTCCGTGGCGCTTCCGTACGTGCCGCCGTAGGCCATGCAGGTCTGGTTGATGCCGTCGTTGAGCATAAGCTTGGCCCACATGCGGTGCGCGATGTCTGCCTCGACGGTGTGGGCGATGCCGCAGCGCGTGTAGAGTTCGTCGAGGGCGGCGACGGTCGCGGGGTCGGTGCCGGCGGCCGCGCCAAAGCGAATCTCGCCGGTATTGGTAAAAGTGAGCTCGCCGTTGAGGAATACGGCGTCCATACCCTGGCAGATGCCCAGGACGGTGTGCTCCCAGCCAAAGCGCTCGGCGATTTTTTGCTCGCTGGTGATGCCGTTGCACAGCGAGGCAATGAGCGTATTGGGGCCCACGATGTGCTCCATGGTCTTGAGTGCCTGATCGAGACCGGTCGTCTTAACCGTGAGGATAACCAGGTCGGCGGGCAAGGCCTCGCTGGCACGGACGGACTTGAGCGCGCAAGGCTTGCCGTTGACGGTGAGCGCGTCGTTTGCGTGACGCTCGAAGCGTGCATCGTCCATGACATATTCGACGGCGTCGTTGCCGAGCGCCTGGGCGATCATGCTGCCGTAGAGCAGGCCGACACCGCCTTTGCCGATAAAGGCAACCTTGTTGATCTGCATGTGAATCATCTCCCCATAAAAAGGCGCCCGCGTAGGGGGCGCCTGATGGATTGTAAGCTGCCGGAGCGTCTCGCGCGTGCGGGGCGGCGGATATTTGAGAAGAACGGATGCACTGGGCTTATGCCGCGGGGCAGACTGCAAAGACGCGCGCGGGGTATCCGACACCATCGCGAACCTTGGGGAAGGTGCAGAAGATAACGGCGCCCGTGGCGGGGAGCTCATCCAGATGGTCCATGACCTCGATCTGATAGCGGTCGACCGAGAGGATGTACTGCTCACCGGGGTAGGGGTAGGCATCCTCGCGCGTGGTTACGGTCGCAGGGTCGGTGTCTGCCGGCTCGTGGCCGATAGCGCCGATGTTGCGCTCTTCAACGAGCCATTTGATGGCGTCGAGATCCCAGCCGGGGTAGTGGGGCTGGCCGTCCTCGTCTTTGTTCTCAAGGTCAGCGAGCTTGGACCAATCGGAGCGGAAGGCAACAAAGGCGTCCTCGGGAATACGGCCGTGCTCGTCCTCCCAGGCTTTAAGGTCCTCGACGGTCAGGATGAAGTCGGGGTTTGCGGCGCACTCCTCGTGCTTGTCAATCACGCAGAGCGGATGCATAAACTCGATGGGCTCGATCTCGCCAAGAGAACGCCCGTCGACATGAAAGTGGCGCGGCGCGTCGACGTGGGTGCCGTACTGCGAAGCGACCGAATACTGAAAGCAGCGCATGGGCGCGAGCATGTCCTCGGGCGTGTCGGGCAGATAATCGAAAAGCTTGGTGGACTCGAACGGCTTAAAGCCAAACCAGTGCGGGGTATCGCACGAAAGCGTATGGGTGAGGTCGACCCAGCGATAATCGGTGCTTTTGAGCTGGGAGGCGAGGTTCCAAAGGTCGAGCGCGGGCATGGTTGGCTCCTTTCATCGGGCTTTTTGCTGATGTTAAAGCGGTGCCGTGACGGCTCGATTTCCGCTGCGTTACGATACGTTCTCAATTGCGATTCCAAGTTGTTTCGACGGCGTGACCGTTGTGTTTCGCGTGACCGGGACACCGATGGCGAAGGGAGGGGCCGTGCAATATCGCGTTGACCCCAAAAGCGGCAGCCGTATCTCGGCGTTGGGACTGGGGTGCATGAGGTTTCCCGGTGCGCCGGGACACCCCGATGCGAAGACGGCCGATGCCATCATCTCCCGTGCGGTAGAGCAGGGGATTAATTATCTGGATACCGCGTATCTTTATCCCGGTAACGAGGTGTGCGTGGGCGCCTCACTTGAGCGCTTGGGGCTGCGTGACCGGGTGTTGCTGGCGACTAAGTTGCCGCACGCTTCGTGCAAGTGCGCAGAGGATTTCGATCGGTTCTTCGACGAGCAGCTGCGCCGTTTGCGGACTGACCATATCGACTATTACCTTATGCACAACATCACCTCGCCCGCGCAGTGGGAGCGCGTGGTAGCGTTGGGTATCGAGGACTGGATTGCGCACCAAAAGGCTGCGGGGCGTATTCGCCAGATAGGTTTTTCGTACCACGGCAGTGCGGCGGACTTCCTCACGATGCTTGACGCGTATGACTGGGACTTTTGCCAGATCCAGTACAACTACGCTGGAGAGCGATACCAAGCGGGAACGGCGGGACTCATGGCAGCCGCCGAGCGCGGGCTCGCGGTGTTTGTGATGGAACCGCTTTTGGGTGGACGCCTGGCGGGCAAACTGCCTCCGCGGGCCCGCGCCGTGCTCGATGACGTACGCGATCCGTACCTGAAGACGCCGGCTGCTTGGGGCCTTTCGTGGGTGTGGAACCATCCTCAAGTCACGATGCTGCTTTCGGGCATGACCGATACCGCGCAGGTGGACGAGAACGCGGCATTGGCGGATTGCGCGCTGCCGGATTCGATGACGACAGAGCAGCTCGATACCATCGCGCGTGTGCTGGGAGAGTTTGAAAAATCGAATCGCGTGCCCTGCACGGGATGCGGCTACTGCATGCCGTGCCCCAAGGGCATCAATATTCCCGGTTGCTTTGGCGCCTACAACGCGAGCTACGCACATAGTTGGTTTACGGGGCTGTCTCAATACTTTACGGCGAGCGCGGTGCGGACGAACGAGCCCAAGCTGGTGAGCAATTGTGTCAAGTGCGGTAAATGCGCACGTCACTGCCCGCAGCACATCGATATTCCCGAGCGTCTCGACGATGTGCGCCGACGTTTCCAGCCTGGCCCCGTAACGGCCGCGCTTAAAGCCTTTTGCAAAACGCGCTCCTGATGCCCCTTTTATAACTTGCGGTGGAATAGTTCCTGTTTGCGGCAGAATAGGGGCCAAACAGGAGCTATTCCACCGCAACTGAAGGGGGCTGTCGTGGGCCATCGGGATTCATGTGATGATTTGCGTGAGGTTCGTTGGGGCGTTTTGGGCGCTGGGCGCATTTCGCATCGATTTGCATCGTCGCTCAAGGAGGTGGACGGGGCACGGCTTGTGGCTGCCGCCGGTCGCACTCCTTCGCATGTTGAGGAGTTTTGCAGGGCGTTTTCGATTGATGCCGCGCACAGTTATGCCACGGCTGACGATAGCGGCGATGCGGCCTATGATGCGCTGATTGCCGACCCCGATGTCGACGCAATCTACTTGGCTCTTCCGCATGGCATGCATACGCGTTGGGCCTGTCGCGCGCTGCGCGCCGGAAAGGCCGTGCTGTGCGAAAAGCCGGCCGTTTTGAGTGAGGAAGAGGCTCTCTCGATTGCCTCCGCCTCTCGCGAGCGCGGAGTGCTGTTTATGGAGGCGATGAAGAATCGGTTTTGCCCGATGCGCACTCGCGTGAAGGACTTGCTTGCGTCGGGTGAGCTTGGCCGTATTGTCTCGATTGAAAGCGTGCAAAAACTCGATTATGGTGAATCCCCTTCGAGTTATCTGCTCGATCCGTTGCAGGGTGGCTGTCTATATGACATGGGATGCTATGCGGTCGGTTGGTTTGAGGATTTGCTCGCGGGCGCGTGTGAGGTTTCGTCCCGTGAAGTTCGCTGGCGTGACGTATCAGGCGGCCGCGTCGATTGGGCCGATGAAATCCGTATGAGCGTCGGCGGCATACCTATTCATATGGCGTGCGATGGCAAAGCAGCATATGAAAGCCGCTTAACGATTGTCTGCGAGCGGGGCTCGTTGGAAATCGAGCGCCTCCATCGCCCCGAGCTCGCCCATGTGAAGTACTCCGACGGGCGAATGCTCGAAATAAATGCCCCGTTTGAGGTTGATGATTTCTACGGCGAAATCCAGCATGCGACCCAGCTCATCCGGGCGGGGAAACTCGAGAGTCCCGCCATGCCCCTTGCCGCCACACAGCGCTGCGCGCGCATTATCGATGCAATCTGTCTAGCCCTCTAGGACTTGGCGCTGACGCATAGGGGATTATGACGCTGGCGCCCGTAGCCGTAGTGCTTGGCGGCCCGCATCTCTGATGCCCCTTTTATAAGTTGCGGTGGAATAGTTCCTGTTTGCGGCAGAATAGGGGCCAAACAGAAACTATTTCACCGCAACTGATGAGGGGGAGCTGGAGATGCTGACGATTGGGTGTCATCTTTCGACGACGAAGGGCTATCGGGCAATGGGGGAGACGGCGCTATCCATTGGCGCCAACACCTTTGCATTCTTTACGCGCAACCCGCGCGGCGGCAAGGCGAAAGATCTTGACATGGATGACGTGGCGGCCCTGCGTGAGCTTATGGAGCAAAACGACTTTGGCCCGCTCGTGGCTCATGCCCCGTATACCTATAACCCCTGCTCGGCCAAAGAGCGGGCGCGCGAGTTTGCCCTGGAGGCCATGGCAGAGGACCTGCGGCGCATGGAGGCACTGCCCGGCAACTACTACAACTTCCATCCCGGTGCGCATGTGGGGCAGGGCTCCGACGCCGGTATTCAGATGATCGTCGACACCCTGTGCCAGGTGATGTTTGAGGGTCAGCAGACGACGGTGCTGCTCGAGACCATGGCCGGCAAGGGCACCGAGGTAGGCCGCAGCTTTGAAGAACTGGCGCTCATCATTGAGGGTGTTGCCGACAAGCGCCCCGAGCTGTCGGCCAAGTTGGGCGTTTGCCTGGACACCTGCCATGTGAATGACGCCGGCTATGACATCGTCCACGATCTTGACGGTGTGCTCGACGAGTTCGATCGTGTGGTGGGTATTGAGCGCTTGCGCGCCGTGCATATTAATGACTCCAAGAATCCCTGCGGCGCCCATAAGGACCGCCACGAATGCATCGGTAAGGGCTATCTGGGTGGTGAAGAGTTTGGCGGTGGTATGCAGGTTATGCAGAATATTGTATCGAATGGTCGTTTGCGTGCATTGCCATTCATTTTGGAGACACCGAACGAACTTGCAGGTTATGCGGCTGAAATCAAACTGTTAAGGTCGTTGCAGCAGTAATAACTGTCGTAAAGTGGAGTGCTCCATTCACGTTATGGGTTTGTTTCAATCAGTTTTCTAATTGCAGATTCTCCCAAGCGGGTGCATAATAACCCTCAGTTTTTGCAGGCCCCTGAATCATGTGGGGTCATTGGAAGGAGACTGATTATGAAGCTGAAGAAGCTTGGCGCATTTGCCGCCACGGGTGCTATGGCGCTCGCCCTTGCTCTGACGGGCTGTGGTTCGTCCAACGCCACCTCTGGTTCTGATGCCGGTTCCAGCAGCTCTGACGACGCTAAGGTCGAGAAGGTCGACGGCTCCAAGGAGTATGCGCTCGTCAAGGACGGTACGCTGACCGTCGGCACCTCTGCCGAGTACGCTCCGTTTGAGTACAAGGATGACAACGGCGATTATCAGGGCTTTGACCTTGAGCTCATCAAGGCTATTGGCGACAAGCTGGGCCTGGATGTCGAGTACGTCAACAACGACTTCGACACGCTCGTCCCCGGCGTTGCTTCGGGCGCCAAGTACGACGTCGCCATCGCGGCTATCACTGACACGCCCGAGCGTGAGAAGGAAGTCACTTTCTCCGATTCCTACTACATGGACGATCAGGCTATCGTGACCAAGGTCGATAACACCGACATCACGGCCGACAACTACAGCGAGAAGCTCAACAACGCCGACGCTACCATCATCGTCCAGTCTGGATCGACCGCCGAGGCCTTTGCCCAGGAGAACTTCCCCAAGGCCAAGATCGTCCCCTACAAGGACGCTACCGAGTGCTTCAGCGCTCTGCAGTCCGATAAGGGCGACGCCGTAGTCACCAACCGCTCCGTTGCCAGCCAGCTGACCGCCGAGCAGTTCAACACCTGCCAGACCATCAAGCAGATCAGCACCGGCGAGGAGTACGCCATCGCCATCAACCAGGGCAACACCAAGCTCAAGGACGACATCAACCAGGCCATCAAGGACCTGACCGACGACGGTACCGTTGACGCCCTCATGGCTAAGTACAATATCAAGTAAAATATCTACTTGATTGTGCGCGGGCCCTTTCCGTTTTGGCGGAGAGGGCCTTTGCGCTTCTCTTGACGGAGAGCATTTCCGTCTCGTTTTGCCGGCAACTTCTACGATAGGAGCCACCTTGTCTCGACTGAACAAAGGGGCCGCGGAGCAGCGTTTTCCACTGCCCGCCTTGCTCCAAAAGCTAGCCTGTGTCATGGCCGTGGCGCTCGCGCTGGTGTGCGCGGGGGCATATGCGCCCACGACCGCCCAGGCGCTTGAGACCGCAAAGATTACCGCCCGACCCAACACCGGTTCGGGCAGCGCTGTGGTCGGCGGCACCGAGACGCGCATTACCTGGGAAGTTCAGGCCGACGCCGACGAGGAGCTGAGCGGTCTTTCGCTGACGTTTGTCGACGGCACGACGTTTGGTACCGATGACACGCGATTGACGATGCTCTCGGGCGAGGACCTCATGGATCGTACGCCCATGAAGCCCACGTGCAAGGCTGACGGCCAGACGCTCAAGATCGACTTTGGCGAGACGGCGCCTGCCGGCGGCTTTTTCCGTGTCGAGGTTTACGGCGTGACGTTTCCCGTCGAGGGAGGCGATGAGGCCTTCAGCGGTACCTATACGCTCGCCGACGGTTCGACCAAGAAGATTTCCAAGATTCCTTCCGTCGAGATCAAGGGCGTGACGGCATTCGATAATTTCCTGGCCGATCTTAAGGAGCAGCCGTGGGTCGAGGCCTGGAACTCCAATATGTTCCTGCGCCTGTTCTTAAACCCGGTCATTTTGGTCCAAAGCCTGCCGATCGTCTTTAAGGGCTTCCTCATGTCGCTCTCGATCGTGCTTGTGGCGTTTCCGCTGGCAATTCCCTTTGGCTTTGCCTTGTCTCTCATGCGCATTTCCAAGTCGCGCATCCTTCGTTGTCTTGCCGGCATCTATGTGAATATCATCCGCGGTACGCCGGCGTTCCTGCAGATCTACATCGCGTTCTTTGGCCTGCCGCTGGCCGGCGTCAAGGTTGACGACTACGTCTTGGGCGTTATCGTCATGGCCATGAACTCGTCTGCGTACCTGTGCGAGATTTTCCGCGCCGGTATTCAGTCGATCCCCAAGGGCCAGAACGAGGCCGCGCGCTCGCTGGGCATGAATGCCTTTCAGACGCTGCTCTACGTTATGATTCCGCAGACGTTCCGCAATGTCCTGCCTACGTTGACCAGCGAGTTTATCCTGCTCTACAAGGATACGTCGCTGCTCGCCGCCGTTGGCGTGGTCGAGATCGTCATGAACGCCCGCACCATCGTTGCCACGACGGGGTCCATCACGCCGTATGTGGTTGCCGCCCTGTTCTACCTGGTCATCACCCTGCCGCTTGCGCGCTTGGTGAGTGGTCTTGAGGCGAGACTGCTGGGGACGGCCGAAACCAAAAAGAAGCGTCCCACCAAGAGCGCCGGACAGGTCGTCGCGACGCCCGCCGATCATATTGCCGGTCTGTAAGGAGGTTCTATCATGAGCGAAACCAATAACTCGAACGAGGTCGTCGTCAGCATCAAGAACCTTCAGAAGGCTTTTGGCGATAACGTGGTCCTGCGCGATATCGATCTGGATGTGCACAAGGGCGAGGTCGTCGTAGTCCTGGGTCCTTCTGGCTCGGGCAAGTCGAC
The DNA here is from genome assembly GCF_040926185.1 of Collinsella aerofaciens. Classification (GTDB taxonomy): domain Bacteria; phylum Actinomycetota; class Coriobacteriia; order Coriobacteriales; family Coriobacteriaceae; genus Collinsella; species Collinsella aerofaciens_BC. The sequence goes on along the minus strand of NZ_JBCOIQ010000013.1, from coordinate 28,485 downwards.
GATGCTTCGCTGCATCAATCGTCTGGAGCATCCCACGAGCGGCTCGATTGTCGTTGAGGGCGTGGACGTGTGCGCCAAGGGCGTCGACCTCAACAAGGTACGTACGCATCTGGGCATGGTGTTCCAGCAGTTCAACCTGTTCCCGCACCTGTCAGTCAAAAAGAATGTCATGCTTGCGCAGCAAAAGGTACTCAAGCGCAGCAAAGAAGAGGCCGAGAAGATCGCCATCGAGGAGCTGACCAAGGTCGGCCTGGCCGAGCGCATCGACTTTATGCCGAGTCAGCTTTCGGGCGGCCAGCAGCAGCGCGTGGCCATCGCCCGCGCCCTGTCGATGAATCCGCACGTGATGCTCTTTGACGAGGCCACGTCAGCGCTTGACCCCGAGCTTGTCCGCGACGTTCTTGGCGTCATGCGCGACCTGGCACGTGACGGTATGACCATGATCGTGGTGACGCACGAGATGGGCTTTGCCCGCGATGTCGCCGACCGCGTGGTCTTTATGGACGGCGGCGTTATCGTGGAAGAGGGTACGCCGAGCGAGGTCTTCGACCACCCCAAGAGCGAGCGCACTAAGGCGTTCTTGGGCAATATCTCGTAGCCGCTTTATATGACTGACATAGCAGAAAACGGGAGCCGGATGTGATCCGGCTCCCGTTTTTGTTGGGACGCGAATGTGTTTTGGTGCAGAGCGCGTTATGGGCAGAGCTCATTGCCGCTAGGCGAGCTCGGCTCCAAGGGCGCGGCAGGCTGCCTCGCCCTCATCGTCGGGCGCATCGTAGCAAATGACGGAATCGACGACGTTGACGCCCGCCTCGTCGGCATCGGCCTTCCAGTTGTCCATCCACTCGCCCTCGGCCCACGAGTAGGAGCCAAAGAGGACAACCTTCTTATCGCCGAGGGTCTCCTTGACCTCGTCCCACATAGGCTGGAACTCGTCATACTCAAGCTCCTCGGAACCCATGGCGGGGCAGCCGAAGGCAATGGCGTCATAGCTGGCGGCCTTGTCTGCGGAGAAGTCGGCGCAGGAGATGACCTCTGCCTCGGCGCCGGCACCGGTTGCGCCCTCGGCAACAAAGTTTGCCATGGCCTCGGTGTTGCCTGTGCCACTCCAGAAGACGACTGTGATCTTGCTCATATGTTTTCCTTTCGGTTGTGCGGTGTGCGGCCGCGTTTTGTATGCTCTATCGGGTTGCCTGGACAAGTTGTCCCAGGGTGCAGCCCTGTTGATAGATGTAGGTAAGGTATTGCGTGCATGCGCGATAGGAATCGAAGGTCGTGAGCGCCTGCTCAACGTTTGTGTATACCTTCCATGCGCCAAAGACCTTATAGTTTTCGCCGTGCTGGACGATAAACTGATGGACATCTTCGTAGGGATAGCCCAAAAAATAGCCAATTTCGTGGGGGAACTCGCACGTGCACCCCGTATCGCAGTGCCTATTCCGTGCGAGTGCGCAGACGCTGCCGTCATAGGCGCTTTCTGCGGCATTGCTGCTTGCCAGTGTGATGCGCGCGGCAAGATGCACCAGCGATGCGGGCAGGTTGTGGACATCGTAACCTTCGGCGGCAAGCGCCGTCGTGGCGCGGGGGTCGGAGAGGTATCGCATGAGGTCCGCAGGGCGGTACACATAGATGAGCGCTCCGCAGGGGCGCCAGACCAAAACGCTCATATGGATCCCGAGTGGCTGGAGCTCGCGGTTGCATTGGGCTATGACGGCGAGCAGGCGAGAGCGTCGCCCTTCGATATGGGCGGCGCCGGGTTTTCCGTTTTGGTTGGCGTAAACGCCGGGATAGGTAAAGAGCGATGCCGGCTTGATGCTCGCGAGCGTGGGGGAGCAGTTGCGCACGACCGCTGCCTGAAACGTTGGGATGTCTATGGTTCGAGTCACGGCGCTCCTTCTGGTCCTCACTGTTAGCCTAGGAAAACTTATACACGAAAGTAAGCCTAGGTCAACAAAAAAGTTTGAAGAGGGAAACTAATTGACTGAACCGACACGAGTTTGGAGTAAGATGGGAACACCCCATGGGGGTATAGATATCAGTATTTGGAGAAAGGGGAACGCATGGAAGATTTGCTTAACCCCGCGAATCTCATCGTGCTGGTCGTCATTGCCGTTGGCATGTTTTTTGGACTGCGTCGCATTGCTGCTTCGACACACGGGAAGAGTTGTTGCAGCGATGGTGCGAGCGGCAAGAAAGCCAAGAAAGTTGTGGTGGCAGACACCGACGAGTCCCACTACCCCTATAGCGATGAGCTGCTTATCGGCGGCATGAGTTGCGACGGCTGCGCTCAGAACGTGGCCAATGCCCTGAATGCGCTGGATGACGTGTGGGCAACGGTGACGTATGCGGACCACACGGCACGCGTACGCTCTAAGCAGCCGATCGACCGCGGCGCTCTCGTGGCGGCCGTGAGAGATGCGGGTTACTACGTCATGACGCTGTAAGCACCACCTTGGATGCATTTCCTTGTCTAGGCTCGTCCGCGCAGTTCGATGCCTTGGATATCGTCGAAGTTGATGGCGATATCCCTGAGTTTGAGCAGCTTGAATGCGGGTAACACTTCGTCGAGAATGCCCGTGCGGCTACGATAGCCGTACGTATCGTAATAGATGACGCGCACCAAGTCGCCGCGTTTGAGGCCCTCGAGCTTTTTCGAAAGCTCGAGGGCTTTTTCTTCTGTGAGTTCGCATTTGGGCTCAACAGTAATCTCTTGTTTGCGCACGAGCTCGTAGTATCCCGTGAGGGCGGCAAAGGGCATAAATTGCGCGGCACGGCCGGCGCGGACGGCGCCGTTGGCGGTGAGTTTGGGGTCGGCGGAGCGACGTCTTCCCTCGGGGTCCGCTAGGCGTTCAAAAGGTGTCGGTGGCCGCATCGGCTGTTGTTGGGGCTTAGGCACGGTGTCCTCCTACCTGATCGTTGCGTTCGCGTGCGGTGGCGCCGGCGGTAAAGCTTAATCCCTTGACGAGCGCGTTCTTGCCGTACTTACCCTTTACGGCCAGGACGGCGCGCGCCAGGTCGCGCTCGCGCTCATCTGCCTCGATATCGCTAAATAGATCGATGGTGGCAAATTCCTCGGGCATGAGGTTGCCAAAGCCCAGGTTGATGCGTTTGACCGGTCGTTTGGGATCGACGGTCTGCGCCCAGAGCTCATCGAAATAGCCCATGATCTTCTTAAACGAATTGGTACGCTCGGGCAGCTTTCGCGAGGCGTTAGAGTGCGCAAAGAGTGCGGCATAGCCACCACGCGGTTTGCCGCCATGCTCTCCCACAAAGATGCCATCGATTGCCTGCGCCTCACGCACCAAGCGCCGCCGTTCGTCATCGCGCTGGACGGGCTTGGGCGCACGGGGCGCGAGCTCGGGGCCGGCGGTTGCGGTGGGTTCGATACTCGACGTGCTCGAGCGTAGGTGTCCGCATCCGTCCACATATTGCGCTGTGCCGCTGGCATCGAGCCGGCGTATGTCGGCGCGCTCGCTTGCATAGCCTACAAAGAGCGAGATGCTGTCACACACCACGTGCTTGTCGATCAAATCCAGCACGGCGTTGTCGACCATCTCGCGCAAGACGGTGTAGGCCTGCTCGTAGGCATAGCCCTTCGAGAGCACTTGTCCTGTGGTGGTCGAAGTTGCTTGCGGGCGATAGGCTTGGATATCGGCGATGGTTGTCGGCTCGCGCCCGAAGGCATGGTCGATGAGATATTCGGCATTGACGCCGAGCTCGTCGTAAAGCAGGTTTTCGTCGAGCGCCGCGACGCCCATCAGATCGTAGACGCCGTATTTCTCGAGGCGGGCTGCCACGCCGGGACCGATGCCCCAGATATCGGTGATGGGACGATGGGGCCAGATCTCCTTGCGAAAGGTCTCGTCGTCGAGTATGCCGATGCGGCTGGGTACGTGCTTGGCGGTAATGTCGAGCGCTACCTTGGCCTGGAATAGGTTGGGGCCGATGCCGACCGTCGCCGTGATGCCGGTGCGCGCGAGGACCTCGTCGCGCAGCGTGCAGGCGAACCCTTCAGCATCGGTGTGATAGAGGTCCAGATAGGGCGTCACGTCGATAAAGCACTCATCGATGGAGTAGACGTGCACGTCCTGGGGGCTGACGTATTCCAGATAGATACCGTAGATTTTCGCCGACACCTCCATGTAATGCTGCATGCGTGGTACGGCCGTGATGTAGTCGATGCCATCGGGAATTTCGAACAGACGGCAGCGATTGTGTATCCCGAGGTCCTTCATGGCCTGCGTGATGGCAAGGCAGATGGTCGTGCGTCCGCGCGATTCGTCGGCAACGACCAGGTTGGTGGTGAGCGGATCGAGCCCACGGTCGACGCACTCGACGCTGGCATAAAACGTCTTGAGGTCGATGCAGATATAGGTGTGCTGCTCGTGCGCCATCCGAGCCTCCCATCAAACACATGTTCTTATCGAATACCTGTTCGATAATACCCGCTCATCCGGACATCGTCAAAACCTGTCAAAAAGGGACTGGTTTGTTTTGGTAGGTATGGTCGTGCGGTTGGATCGGGTTTTAACGCAGCTCTAAAGAGTGCGAAACAGCTCGGAAAACCTCGCTTCGTAGCATGAGCCTAACGATTGATACCGCCTATACGCACGGAAGGGTTGTGGAAAAGATGGTCAATTATGGGTTTGGTATGCCGACGCGCCTTGTTGCGGATGGAGACGTGGCTCGCTGGTGCGGACGATTGGTCGCTCACTACGGTGGCACCAAGGCGCTGGTTGTGCTGGGCGGTGACAAGCATACGCGCGATGAGCTTGTCTCGGCGGCACTTGGCTCGCTTGATCGAGCCCTACTCGAGCGTGTGCTTTTCCGCTGCGGCTCGTTTGAGGGCGACGGGGGAGACGAGCTGATCGACGAAGCCGTGGCCCTGGCGACCGATGAAGGCGTGGACTTTGTCCTGGCGATTGGCGATGCCGATACTGCTGGCTTTGCGCGCGAGCTCGCGCGTCGCATGGCGGCGCTCGATGCCGGCGAAGACGGCTTTGTGCCTTATGGATGCATTGTCTCGGAGGGCAAGGTGCCTGCTGTCGTGGGCACCGGCGAGGTTCCCGTTTTTGCCATTATCGCGCCCGAACTGCTGGAGGGCATCGGGTCTCCTCTGCGTGAGTTACTCGGTAGCGTCTGCGCCGCGGCCTAATATTTGCCATAAAAGGACGGGTTATTTTTGGTTGGTAAAGCGTTTGACCTGCCAAAATAAGCCTGTCCCTTTTTGATCGGTTGCCGTTTGGGGGCCGATTGGCAACGCTCGCTGATTGTAGTCTTGACCTGCGCTAGAATAGTGGCATCTGAATGTCCGGGCGCATGGAGGCGTGCGCCCGTATGCTGAGGAGGACTCTATGGCAACTGTTGCCGCACCTATCGATGCTACGTCGACTGCCGCTTGGAAGGCACTCGAGGCTCATCAGGAGAAGCTCGAGGCCGAGGGTATCGACCTCAAGGCCTGGTTCGCTGCCGATGCGGAGCGCGTGAACAAGCTGAGCTTTGACGCCGGTGACCTGCACTTCGACCTGTCCAAGAACCTGGTGACCGATGAGACCGTCAAGCTGCTGTGCGATCTTGCCCGCGAGGTGAAGCTCGAGGAGCGCCGCGACGCCATGTTCTCCGGCGAGCACATCAACACCACCGAGGACCGCGCCGTCCTGCACACCGCGCTTCGTCGCCCGGCAAGCGAGAAGGGCCAGCTCATTGTCGACGGCCAGGACGTCGTCGCCGACGTGCACGAGGTCCTCGACCGCATGTATGCCTTCGCCGAGCGCGTGCGCTCCGGTGAGTGGAAGGGCGTTACCGGCAAGAAGATCGAGCACCTGGTGTCCATCGGCATCGGCGGCTCCGATCTGGGCCCGGTCATGGCTTACGAGGCTCTGCGTCCCTATGCTGACGCCGGTATCGACTGCCGCTACATCTCCAACATCGACCCCAACGACCAGGCCGAGAAGCTTAAGGGTTTGGACCCCGAGACCACGCTCGTGATCATCGTCTCCAAGACCTTCACCACGCTCGAGACCCTCACCAACGCTCGCGAGGTCAAGACCTGGATGCTCGAGCAGCTCAAGGCTCAGGGCGCCATCGACGGCTCCGATGAGCAGAACGCCGAGGCCGTGGCAAAGCACTTCGTCGCCGTCTCCACCGCGCTCGAGAAGGTCGAGGCCTTCGGCATCGACCCCGCCAACGCCTTCGGTTTCTGGAACTGGGTCGGCGGCCGCTATTCTGTTGACTCCGCCGTGGGCCTGTCGCTGATCGTCGTGCTCGGCCCCGAGCGCTTCCAGCAGTTCCTCGAGGGCTTCCACGCCATCGACGAGTACTTCTGCAATACCCCGCTCGAGAACAACGCCGTCGCGCTGATGGGCCTGTTCAACGTCTGGTACGTCAACTTCTTCGGTTCCAAGAGCCATGCCGTGCTGCCGTACTGCCAGTACCTGCACCGTTTCCCGGCCTACCTGCAGCAGCTCACCATGGAGTCCAACGGCAAGCATGTCCGTTGGGACGGCAGCGCCGTGACCTCCGACACCGGTGAGATCTTCTGGGGCGAGCCCGGCACCAACGGCCAACATGCCTTCTACCAGCTGCTGCACCAGGGCACCGTGGTGGTCCCGGCCGATTTCATCGCCTTTGCCAATACTGCCAACCCCGCAACCGACAGCGGTCAGGATGTCCACGAGCTGTTCCTGGGCAACTTCCTGGCCCAGACCAAGGCGCTCGCCTTTGGCAAGACGGCCGACGAAGTTCGTGCCGAGGGCACGCCCGAGCAGATCGTCCCGGCCCGTTGCTTTGAGGGTAACCGCCCGACGACCTCGATCTTTGGCGACACGCTGACCCCGTTCGCACTCGGTGAGCTCATCGCCCTGTACGAGCACATCACGTTTGTCGAGGGTACGGTCTGGGGCATCGACTCCTATGACCAGTGGGGTGTTGAGCTGGGCAAGCAGCTTGCCAAGCAGATCACCCCTGCCTTCCACGACGATGCCGCCAAGGCCGAGCAGGACGCTTCGACCCAGGCGCTCATCGAGTTCTATCGCGCGCATCGCAAGTAGTCGCTGCTGTTAACGCATCGCGCCTTATAGTCAGGGGCCCGTATCCTATCGGATGCGGGCCCCTTTGCTTTGCCGTGGTCCCGGGGCGCACGGCCTTTGTGGAGCATCGCCGGGGCGTCGCGCGCTGCGAGAACCCTGCGCCTAGATCTCGGCCTCCGCATGGCCTCGCTGCGCCTCGGGCAGCTCCCCGTAGAGCGGATGGTCTTCGAGCCTAAAGCGCTCGACCTGTTCGGGAGTGCGACCGCGTACAAAGAGCCACGAGCGATCGATCGGCGTCGCCATGAGCGTGCTGGGCAGCGCGTCGGCGCGGTCGGAAAACACCCGGGCACTCTCGGGATCCTGGAACGCCAGCACCAGATGCGTGTCGCAGTTGCCCATGATGGAGCGTGCGCGTGCCTCGCCATAGAGCGCATCGAGCTGGTTGGTCGACTGCAGCAGCAGCGTTGCCCAGATGTTGCGGCTTCGGATAATCGAGAGCACGTTGTCGATCTGGGGGATCTGCAGATTTGCGAAGTCATCGAGCATAAAGCGCACGGGCACGGGCAGGCTGCCGTCGGGCTGCCTATCGGCCTCGCGAATGAGGCCCATAAACGCCTGCGTAATAAAGAGGCCGGTCAGCGGATCGAGATTGCGGTCGATATCGCTCACGGTTACAAACAGGGCGCAGGGGGTGTGTCCCATGGAAGCGAAGTCCACCTGATGGTACTCACGATAGAGCCGTGCCGCACCGTCGAATCCCAGACACATGACCTTTTCGGCAAGGATGCCGACGATGCTCGCGTGCATGCGCTCGGCATTTTGTGTAATGGCGTAGCGCCACCATAGCGAGAGGGCATAGCTTTGGGGGTCGGTCGTGATCAGGTCGTCAAACAATCGACCCGTGGCACCGTCCTGCAGGTGCTCGATCAGCTTGATGACCGAGCTGATCGTCTGCTCGTCGGCGGGTAGCTGTTCGGTGACGTAGGCGATAAGACACGACAGCAGGTTTGCCGCCGCATGATCCCAAAAAGGCTGGTTGTTGTCCTCGATGGGGCAGATGGCCTTTGCCACCGAGAGGATGTCCTGCTGGTTGGGCCTGCCGTCCGCCTTGCGGCGAATGTGCCTCAGGGGGTTGTAGCCGCAGCGCTCGATGCCGGGCGCAAGGGCCGGGACGGTGTTGAGGTCGGCGAAGTTGAGACATTGCACGCGGTAGCCGTGGGCTGCCAGCACGGGTCCCACTTCGCGACAGAGCGTGCCTTTGGTGTCGAGCACGATGTAGCTTGCGTTCATTTGCAGCAGGTTGGGCTTGAGGACGTTTCGGGTCTTGCCGGCTCCCGAGGGGCCGATTACAAGTGCGTTGTTGTTGAGTCCCGTTTGGCGGGTGTCGCAGGAAAGTGTTCGATCCTTGGCGAGGATGGTGGACGATGCGGACTCAGATGCGGCGAGGCGGCTGGCGAGGTTAGACATGGGCGACCTCCTTGGTGGTCGAGAGGATTTCGTGGGCAAAGCCGAGCTCGACGGCGCGCTCGGCCGAAAGGTAGGTGTCTTTTGCAGTGAGGGACTGGATGCGCTTGGGCGTGAGGCCGCTGCGATCCGAGAGGATTTGCGTGAGGGTCTTGCGGGTCTGCATGAGACGCCGGCTGGTTTCCTGCAGCGCAAGTGCCGAGCCGCCTGCCCCCTGGGGGATCAGCGGGTCGTGAATCATGAGCTCTGCATGGGGCGCCATACGGCGATCGTCGCCGCCCATAAAGATCACGGCGCCCATGGACGCGGCGAATTCCAGGCAGACGGTGCGGATGGGGCACGATGCGAGGCGCATGGCGTCATAGATCGCAAGACCCGATCGCACGCTTCCGCCGGCGCTGGCGACAAATATGGTGATGGGGCGGCTGGGGTCGGTGGCATCGAGCAGGCGAATCTGCTGGCATAGGTCGTGGGCCATCGGGGTTTCGATGTTTCCCATGACGGAGAGCTCGCGACGGGCGAGCATCTCATCGTAAATGCTGGTAAGCGTGATACCTCGGGCGGATTCACGCATGGTGAGGGGGCTGATGATGGGGGAATGATTGGTGTCCATGAGGACTCCTTTCTGTTGGTTGTGTTGTGGAATAGGATTGTTGCCCGCGGAGGGGCTGGCGGGCTACAGGGTTCGTCCGAGCCTGAGATCGAGCTCGGCTGTGGGGCAGGCTGCCTGTTCGTGCGGCTCGCAAGCGCCAAGGGCTCCAAAGCGATGGAGCGTTGCGACGGGCGTGGTGTAGGCGAGCCGCAGCTGATGCTCGACAGGGGCACATCCGTCATTTTTGTAATGAGCCGCGTAGTACTGCGCGATGCTGGCGTTCATCTCGCTGCCATTGCGATGGCGCTCAAACTGGCGTCTGCAGGTCTCGATGATCTTTGCTGCCGACTTGGGTGCCGTCGCGGGAACAAGGGCGAGATAGCCCTCAAATAGCTCGTTGATGCTCAGGAGGCACAGCAGGTCGATCAGCGTCCTTATGGCTGCTCCCTCGGCGGAAAAGTGCGCGGTCATGCGGTTATATCGGTTGCGGTCGACGATGGCCGCATGGGGTCTTGGAGTTTTCTGCCCCGTGGTCCCGGGCTTTTGCCGCGCCTGTGTATTGAGCTCGACGTTGCAGCGCTTGAGGCCGTCCAACGGAAGGAACAGTGCGGTGCGCAGGGTGTTCCGCTTGCTTTCGAGTTCATGACGCTCGTCGGGTTCCCATTCGAGCTTGAGTTTCGTGTCAAGCGCCGTAAGCATATGGGCTAGGCAGCCTACGGTAAGAACGTACGAATCGTTGTCGCGTTTTGGGGCATAGGGGTCTGTCAGCTTGCGAATGTCGGGGTCGCCCATGATCTTTGTGCAGCGCTTCAGCAGTTGAGGGTGGTCGGCCAAGATCGTCGCGAGCGGTAGCGACGCGTAGTTCTTGATGGTCGCGGCGGCAAAGGCGGCGTCATATTCGTTTGCATATGCTCGCTCAATGCGGGCATCCAGAATGCTTTTCTTATCGCCGTCTTCAGCGTGGTGGTTTGTCATAGCTTCTCCAATCGGTTGATGTTCGTGCTGTTTGTTGATGTGTTGGTTGTCGTGAGTGATGTGCTTGCCGTGGGTGATGTGCTGACGTTGGGGTGCTATGCGGTTTTCAATGAGCCCGTGAGGCAGTTGCTGCAGGGGCGGGATGGAACGGCCCATGCAAGGCGGAAGGCATCGTGCTCAAAATCGAGACAGCAATGTCCTGGGTGCCTCACATGTGGCAGTTACCTCATTAAGTTGTCATTGCGTTTGGGGTTGTACTTTGCCGATCTTCCTTCTCTTACATGCTGAAAACTGAAACTGAATATGCTCGACCAAATGGTGACCAACGTTACGGTCATTTTTAACTTAATCAGGCTCCAGCGATTTGGCAAGTATCTTTTTCAAAAATGTTCTTCGGGGGATGCTCGGCTCGGATATGATGGTGCGCGACAAACTCAACGCAGGGAGGCATATATGGCAATCAAGGCCATTGCAATGGATATCGACGGTACGCTCACCAACGACCAGAAGGTGATCAGCCCGCGCACGCGCGAGAAGCTGCTCGCGGCGCAGGAGTCGGGCATCAAGCTCATCTTGGCTTCGGGCCGTCCCGCATGGGGGCTTCATGCTCTGGCGCAGGAGCTCGATCTTCAGAACCACGATGGCCTGCTGGTGGCTTTTAATGGTGCGCACGTGGTCGATGCTCAGACCGACGAGGTGCTGTTTGACCAGGCTATGCCGGTCGACGAGCTGCACCGTCTGCTCGACCACCTGCGCAACTTTGACGTGATTCCCATGATCTCGCTCGGTCGCGACCTGCATGTCGTGGACTCGTATCGTTGCATGATCACGTTGCCGGACGGTTCGCAGAAGAACATCGTCAAGTATGAGCGCGACGCGTGCGATCTTAAGATTCGCGAGGTCGAGAGCCTTCATGAAGTCGCGGATGCTTACCCCGTAGACAAACTGCTCACCGCGGGCGATCCGGCCTATCTGCAGGCGCATCACGAGGAGATGTACGCGCCCTTTACCGAGACGCTTTCGGGCATGTTCACGGCCGATTGGTACTTTGAGTTTACGGCGCCCGGTATCGATAAGGCCCGCGCGCTGCAGGGCGCTCTGCCCAAGCTGGGTATCGATGCCAGTGAGGTCGTTTCGTTTGGCGACGGTCAGAACGATAAGTCCATGATCGAGTGGGCCGGCACCGGTGTCGCCATGGGCAACGCCGTCGATGAGGTCAAGGCCGTGGCCCAGATGGTGACCGCCGATAACAACGAAGACGGCATCGCGGTGGCACTCGATAGGCTGCTGGGTTAGAATCGCCGATAGTGCATGGTTCGGGCGTCCGCTTGCGGGCGCCTTTTTGTTAGGGAGGGTGCCGTGTCCGCATTTCCGTTCGACGCCGTTATCTTTGACATGGACGGTGTCATCGTCGATACCGAGTATTATTACCTGGGGGAGACCGCTGCGTTTGCCAAAGAGCTTGGGCTGAACCTGACCCAAGAGGAGTTGAACGGGCAGGTTGGTACCTCGCACCAGTTCTTCTTGCATATGCTGGTCGATTGGTTTGAGCGCGCCGGAAAGGGACACTTTACCGGCGAGGAGGCGCTGGCCCGCTGGGATGAGTGGGCGCATAAACGCCCGCGCGATTATCAGACCTTGATCAATCCGGGCGCCGTGGAGACGATTCGCGAGCTCCCGCGTCGCGGCGTTCGCGTGGCGCTGGCCAGTTCGTCTCCCATGGACAGCATCGAGGAAGTGCTCGATGCGTGCGGCCTGTCGGATGCCTTTGAGTACGTGGTGAGCGGCGAGCAGTTTAAGGAGAGCAAGCCCGAACCCGATATTTACCTGCATGCGCTGGATCTGTTGGGATTGCCTGCGGACCGTTGCTGCTGCGTCGAGGACTCCGTCCCTGGCATCACTGCCGGCAAGCGAGCGGGTCTGACGGTGATCGCCAAGCGCGAGGAGCGCTTCGGCTTTAGCCAGGATGCCGCTGACAAGATCATCAACCAGCTGCCGGAGCTGCTGGAGCTTGCGTAGGACTGGCGATGCGTAATCCGCACCGATTATTGATTCCATATTTGCTAGGGGAGGGCAAATGCCATCGACTGAAGGGTTGACCGACGGAAAAGCGGCAATCCCGCTATATCAACAGGTTATCGATATCATCAAAAATGACATCAATTCTGGTACCTATAAGGCGGGCGCTCGGATACCGAATGAATTCGAATTGGCCGAAAGCTACAAAGTTGGTCGCGTTACCGTTCGGCGGGCCATTGAGGAGCTCGTGCAGCAGGGCTACCTAACCAAGCAGCAGGGGAGGGGCACGTTTGTAAACGCCCCCAAGCTCAAGCGTAAAATCCGCCAGAAGGACGACGTTCAGAGTTTTTCGGACGCCTGCCGCGTCAACGAGATGGAGCCCGGGGCGCGTATTGTCTCAAGAAAAGTGTTGCCGGCCGATGCTACCGAAGCGCAGTTTTTTGGCGTTCCCGCTGGGTCGGAGCTGATCTGCATCGAACGCGTGCGCACCGCCGATGGCATCCCCGTGATGCTCGAGAACAACACGTACGTTTATGAAGACAACGCCTTTTTGGCGAAGGCGGACCTTACCGATCAATCAATTTTCGAGGTCGTGCGCGAACAGACGGGTCGCGGGCCTGCTCGCACCGAGCCGTGCACGCTTGAGATCGCGTGTGCGTCACCCGAAGTCGCCCGGCTGCTGTCCGTTCCCACGGGAGAGCCTCTGTTTTATATGGAGGCATATTTCTATGACGAGCAGCAGCGGCCGTTTATCATCGGCCGACAGCGGATTGTAGGATCGCGCTACGTTTTTGATATTTAGGACGTTGATCAAGAGAACGCCCGGCAGGCTAAATTGCCTGCCGGGCGTTTTTGCCGTTCGCCGCCGTTGAACGACCGTTCACCCGAGTCCTCGTAATCTGTCCGAAATATCCTTGAAGTGCTAAAAACACGCTGATAATCTATAGAACGTCATAGGACGTTTGCATTGCGCGAACGTTAAAGCGAGACACGATAAGGTCTCGGGTTCTTTGGAGGTATCTATGTCAGATACGAAGGCGAAGAAGACAAACAGACGTTTCAAATTCAAATTACCGCACGTCTATACGATCATGTTCTTGCTGATCGTGGTTTTTGCAGTTTTAACCTGGGTCGTTCCTTCTGGCCAATACCAGCGCAAGACGATCTCGACTGCGGCAGGCGAGCGCGAAGTCGCCGTTGCCGGAACCTATGAACAGGTCGATAAGAACTATACCGATTCCGAGACCGGCGAGACCGTTAACCTGGGCCAAGATATCTTTGCGGTCCTGCAGGCGCCTACTAAGGGTATTCAAGAGGCCGCCGACGTCGTTGCGTTCGTCTTGCTGATCGGCGGCTCGTTCGCGATCATCACCAAGACCAACGCGCTTAACGCCGGTATGAGCCGCGTGATTAAAAAGCTCAAAAACAAAGACATCCTCATCATTCCTATTACCATGACGCTGTTGTCCATTTGCGGCACCACGTTTGGCATGTCTGAGGAAGCCCTGCCGTTCTATGCCATCTTCATCCCCATCATGATGGGCATCGGATATGACTCCATGACGGCATTTATCATCTGCTTCCTCGGTCCCAACTTGGGCTACTGCGCCTCGACGATTGACCCGTTCAACGTTTTGATCGCGCAGGGCATCATTGGCATCGAGGGCAACCCGCAGCTGTGGTTGCGTGCCGTTGCATGGGTTATTTTCACCGCCGCCGGCATCGCATGGGCCATGCGTTATGCCATGCGCGTCAAGAAGAACCCCAAGTCGTCCGTTACGTTCGAGGACGACAAACTCAAGCGCATTGAGTTCTCCGTGACCGATGCTTCCATCGAGGAAGAGTTCACCACTCGCCAGAAGCTCGTGCTGATTGATTTTGCCGGTGGTATGGCGCTTATCGTGTGGGGTCTTGTTACGCAGGGCTGGTATATGAACGAGATCTCTGCCGTGTTCCTTGGCATGGGGCTGCTCGCCGGTATCCTGGGCGGTCTTGACCAGCAGACCATCGCCGATGAGTTCGTTAAGGGTCTTGCCGACTTTGCCTACGCAGCCGTCGTTATCGGTATCGCTCGCGGCATTCTGGTCATCGCCGAGGGCGGCATGATTATCGACACCATCCTTCAGGCACTTGCCACTCTGCTTGCTGGAGCCCCTGCCGCCGTGTACACCACGTTCATGTACGTTGTCCTTGGCCTCCTGTCCTTCCTGGTTCCTTCGAGCTCCGGCCTGGCCGCGCTTACCATGCCTGTCATGGGTCCTTTGACCGAGCTTATGGGCCTCAACCCCGAAGCCGCCGTAACGGCGCTGCAGTTTGCCAACCAGACCATTAACACCATTAGCCCCGTGGCAGGTATGACGGTGGCGGGCCTTGCCGTGGCAAAGATCTCGTTTGGCCAATGGTGGAAGACCATCTGGAAGTTCTTCATCTTCATGGTCGTGTTTGGCTTGGTCATTACCGCCATCTCCGGCATGCTTCCGGCGTAAGGAGGTCGCGATGTCCGATCGTTTGACGGTGCTGACGTCCAAGAGCGTCTTCACCGGTACGGAAGACCAGCAGTTTGAAGGTTTTGTCGCGGTACGCGGCAATCGGATTGAGGCTGTTGGCACCAAGTGTGAGGTAGCTTCGTATTTGACCCAGGCGGACGAGGTAGTTGACCTGGGCGACCGCACTGTCATGCCTGGCCTGATCGATGTGCATACCTTCTATACAGGTTGGGCGCTGCGGACGTTGGGGTCTGATCTGTCCGGCATCGCTGATGCCAAAGAGGCCGTGTCGCTCTTGCGTGCATGGAAAGAAGGTCATCCGGATTGCGCGGCGGCTTTTGGCCACAACCTACCCGAAGCGTTGGCATCGGATGCCGAGAACGCAAATACAGCAGCTGTGTTTGACGAGTGTTTTGGCGATATCCCTGTCGTCTGCTTTACGCCGGGCGCGGAGACCTGCGTTCTCAATGCTGCCGCCAGTGCGCGATATGGCTTTACACCCCAAGCGTGCTATGCCGAGAAGATCTGGCGCATGATGAGCGATTTCCTTGCGCTGCCCGAGGTGCGTGCCGGGTATTCGGACTACATGAGCATGCTTAACGAGCGCGGCGTTACCGCCATCAAGGAAATGGCGTTTGATGACTACTACGGCTTTGCCGACGAAATGGCTCGCCGTGAGGAATCTGGTGAGCTGACGGTTCGCGTCTCTATGATGTCGCAGCCGGTGGGCGCCGGTGCAAATCTGGCATATGCCCGCGAGGCGCGAGAGCGCTTCCGGGGACCGTTCGTTCGTTTTTCTGGCTTCAACCGTATGACCGATCGCGGCGTATGGGCGGGGCTTGCCGAGATGATTGACCCCTATGAGGGCACGGCCGATGCGGGCGCTGCCGGCAAGACGGTCGTCGAGGAGCCAGAGTGGGATCTGATTGAGAACGAGCTGCGTGCAATTGATGCTGAGGGCTTCCGATATTCCTTGCATTGCCAGGGCGATGGCGCCGTTCGCCGCACCGTGGCGCTCTATGCCTCGCTGCCTCGAGACGAGCATGGACGGATGCTTCGCCGCCATGCGATTACCGATCTCGAGAACTCTGACCCGACCGATCTTGTCGAGTTTGGCAAGTTAGGTGGAATTTGCGAGGTCTATCCGCAGATTCTGACGCTGGACCGGCGCGAGGATTGCCTGTCGATGATGCGTCGACAAATTGGCGAGACGCGACTTTTGCACAGTTGGAATCGCCGCGGCATGGAAGATTCCGGATGCACAGTGTGCTGTGGAACGGATTTGCCACTGCTGATTCCGAGCCTGGGCGAGTCAATCTACAGCGCGTGCGGCGGATTCTTCGCCGACGGACTGCCCGTGAATGAGGTCAACACGCTGACGCTTGTCGAGCTCTTGCGCGCTTGGACTGCCGGGGGCGCGTACGATCTGATTCGCGAAGACGAGCTGGGTACGCTTGAGGTTGGCAAGCTTGCCGATATCTGCGTGCTCGATCGGGATGTGTTCGACCTCGATTATCGCGACGCACGCGATCTTGCGGTTGATATGACGATGTCGGACGGACAAATCGTGTTCGATCGAAATAAGGAGGCATAAGATGTCTGAATCCAAACCGACGCTGCGTCGCGAGCAGATTGCGGGCATGAATATCCACTACATCATGTGGTCGCTCGATTACTTCCTTGATGTGCAGCAGCGCTTGGGCTTTGAGTCCATTGAGCTGTGGTGTGCAGAGCCGCATGTGACGCTCGACCATACGGGCTACTTTGAGGCTGAGGTCCTGGCGAAAAAGGCTGCAGACCGTGGGCTTAGGTATCGTACTCTGTGCCCCGAGAATATTGTCTATCCTTGGCAGTACTGCGCACGCAAGCCGCTGCATGAACAGCGCAGCCTGGCGTACTTTAAACACGGCATTGAACTTGCCGAGGTACTTGGGTGCGACCGTATGTCCATCAACTCGGGCTGGGGCGACTGGGACGAGGACCGCGAGGAAGCCTGGAAGCGCAGCCGCGAGCACTTGTCCATTCTGGCGGAGTATGCCGGCGAGCACGGTCTGGTGCTTACGATGGAAAGCCTGCGTCCCGAGGAGAGCAACCTTGTGACGACGGTTTCCGATGCGAAGCGCATGATTGACGAGGTCGCGAGCCCGTACTTACAGCCCATGGTTGATACAACCGCGATGGGCGTTGCAGGCGAGACGCTCGAGGACTGGTTTGCCGCCTTTGGTGATGGGGCAATTCACGAGATGCACTTTATCGACGGCGACCCGTATGGCCATCTGGTGTGGGGCGATGGCAAGCACGATATGGACGCCTTCGTCGCCACACTCAACGCCCATGGTTTCGACGGCATGCTGGGCCAGGAAATCACGGATGGTCGTTACTACGATGACCCGGCAGCGGCAGATGCCAAGAACATGGCCGCATTCGAGAAATATCTGATTGACTAAAACAACCATCGGCCACGCAACCAACGTCATTGATTGCGGGCCAAACAAGAAAGGAACTGGATATGAACGCACACGATCTGATCAAAGAGGCAATTGCCGAGAAGGGCAAGTTCGACAGCGTCTACTGGATTGCTTGCGGTGGCTCCATGATCGATTTGATCCCGGCTCATGAGCTTCTGCAGCGCGAGGCAACCACCTTCACTTCGTATATCTATACCGCGCGTGAATTTGACATTATGCGTCCGCGTCGTCTGGGCGAGAAATCTCTGGTCATCGCTTGTAGCCACAGTGGCAACACCCCGGAGGTCGTCGAGGGCTGCGAGATTGCCCTTGCCGCCGGCGCTACGGTGATCGCCCAGACCGACAACGCTGGATCCAAGATCGACTCCGGCAAGTGGACCACGTGGGTCTACCCGTGGGGCGAGGGTGTGCCGCAGGCCGAGGTCCCCGTTGGTATTTCGCTGTCGCTTGCGGCAGAGCTGCTCGATCAGCAGGAGGGCTACGCCGATCTTGCCGATATGTATGCCGGTATCGCCGAGATGGATAAGATTCTTCCCCCGGCACGCGAGAAGGTAAATGCCGAGCTGGGCGATCGTTTTGCCAAGCTTTGCCAGGAGCACGAGTTCTTCTACATTCTGGGCAGCGGTCCCAACTTTAGCCAGACCTACGGTTTCGCTATCTGCTCTCTTATGGAGATGCAGTGGCAGCACTGCAGCTACATCCACTCTGCCGAGTACTTCCACGGCCCCTTCGAGGCTACTCAGGATGGCGTTTTTTACTTCCTGCAGATGGGCTCCAGCGAGTGCCGTGCTATGGACGAGCGCGCCCTGGCGTTCCTTAAGACGCATACCGATACGCTGATGGTGCTCGATGCCAAGGAGTACGGTATGGAAGCCGTGCCGGCGAGCGTCCGTGCCTATCTGGACCCGGTGCTGTTCTACGCCATGAACTGCGAGCTGCGTGCTGCACGCGGCAAGGTGTTTGATCACGATCCCGATTTCCGTCGCTATATGGGTGTTGTCGAGTACTAGAGGGGACAAAGGCCATGGCATTTAACGTTAACGCGCTCGGATTTGGCGACAACGTCGTCGATCGCTACGAGCATATCCACACCATGTATCCCGGCGGCAATGCGGTGAACTTCGCCGTTTATGCCAAGAAATGCGGTGCCGCACGCTCTGCATACATGGGCATTTTTGGCAATGACGCCGCTGCCGAGCATGTCATTGCAAGCCTCGAGGATGAGGGTATCGAGCTTGACAAGTGCGAGCAGATGATTGGCGAGAACGGAGCGGCTCGCGTGACCGTCGTTGACGGTGACCGTGTCTTCCTCGGCTCCAACGAGGGCGGTATCCGTGGCGATGCGCGCTATGTCCTCGATCGCTTTGACCTTTCGTACATGAAGCAGTTCGATGTGGTTCATTCGGGCAACTATTGCTTTACCGAGCGCGAGCTGCCCAAGCTGAAGGCTGCGGGCGTCACGGTCTCTTTTGACTTTTCGGACGACTCCACCGACGAGTACTACGAGCAGATTGCGCCCTACGTCGATTTTGCTTTCTTTAGTGCGGCGGATGCCGCGAGTGAGGACGAGATTCGCGAGCGTCTGGCATGGGTGAAGGGCCTGGGTCCGCGTTTTGTGTCGGCTACGGCGGGCGCCGAGGGCTGCATTGCTTACGACGGCGAGCGTTATTACCGCCAGCTGGCTAAACCGGTAACGGACATGAAGGACACCATGGGGGCGGGCGACTCGTTCCTCACCTCGTTTTTGATGTGCTATCTCGATTCCGCCAAGCGTGGTGAGGATGGCGCCGAGGCCATCGAGCGCGCGCTCGACTTTGCTGCCGGGTTTGCCTCGACCGTGTGCGGTATGGAAGGTTCTTGGGGCCACGGGGCGCCAATCGTCGAATAGCTTAAGAAAGCGTACGGCGGTCTGGCTATGAGGCCTTGGACAGCCGATGCAAAACAATAAGCGAAACGCGAAAAGGGGGCTCGCCATGTGGTGGGTCCCCTTTTGAGCATTGGAGAAGACCATGGGTATTAAAGCGTGTGCGGCTGGTTTTTGCTGCGCGGACGTCTATCAAAACATCGGCGTGTTCTATCCGACTGGTAACGGCATTGACTGGGGTATCCATCTTGCACGAATGGGCGTTTCGGTATCCGCCGTGTCGGTTGTCGGCAAGGACGAGTACGGAGACAAGATGAGAGAGGCGCTGGCCGCTGAGGGGTTTGATATCTCTCATCTGCGGGTGGAGGATGGCGACACCTCGGTGATGCTCATGGCATTGAAAGACGGCGTCGATCGCGTGCATCTCGAGGCAATCGATGGCGTAATGGAGACATATCGTCCGAATGAAGACGACCGGGCGTTTATCCTAGAGCACGACATCATTCACACCGACCTGTTTGGCAATTGTTTGGACCTCCTGCCCGAATGGCATGATGCGGGCAAGACGGTGGTTATGGACTTCTCGGTGTTCAGCCAGGATCCCGAATATGCATGCGAGGCTCATTTTCCTTACGTAGACTATGCGTTCATGTCGTTTGAAGAGGACACTCCGGAGCTGCGAGACTGGGTACGCCACGTGCAGGAATTGGGACCGCGCGTTGCGGTTGCCACACTTGGCGAGAAGGGAAGCATTGCCTATGACGGTGAGCGCTTCTATGAGTGCGGGATCGTACCGGCGGAGAAGGTCGTTAATACCGTGGGTGCCGGCGACTCGTATATTGCCGGGTTTACCAAGGGCGTGATCGATGGCCTTGATATTCCGGCGTGTATGAAGGCGGGCGCTGAGCTGTCGTCCCGAGTGATTGGTTCGTTTGAGCCGTACTAGGGTTAAATGCCTGGAAAGGAGTACGAAATGGTTATCGACATGTTGGTCCATCCTATGCTCTACGGCGAGATCTGTACGCCGGGTGATGAGCCTGATGGATTCGGTTTTTGGTCACGAGAATATGGTATGGGGCATATGGGCCCCATGGATTGGGATGAGCTTCAAGTCGAGATGGACGTCTGCGACGTGCAGAAGAGTGTGCTCATGCCGCTCGATGTAACCACGGCATGCGGAGGGCATTTTGGCACCAATGACCAGATTGCCATGCTGGTTGCCGCGCACCCCGATCGTCTGTGGGGATTTGCG
Organism: Collinsella aerofaciens; assembly: GCF_040926185.1. Lineage (GTDB taxonomy): Bacteria > Actinomycetota > Coriobacteriia > Coriobacteriales > Coriobacteriaceae > Collinsella > Collinsella aerofaciens_BC. The sequence goes on along the minus strand of NZ_JBCOIQ010000013.1, from coordinate 8,337 downwards.
AGCGTAGATCCGCAGGTGAGCGGTGCCGCAGACGAATTGGAGCGCGCCTTTACCGAGTTGGGGGCAAAGGGGCTTTGTCTGCATCCGGCAAAGCAGGGTTTTGCCCCCGATGATGCTGTGGCCGAGCCGCTTTACGAGCTGTGCGAGCGCTATAACAAGCCGGTGGTTTTCCATGCCGGTATGTCTTGGGAGCCTGGCGCAGAGCTCTCGCGCAGTAACCCGCTTGCATTTGAGCACACAATCGCAACGCATCCAAATGTGCGCTTTAGTTTGACCCACTTTGGCTGGCCCTGGGTGCGCGAGACCGTGGCGATGCTGCTCAAGTATCCCAACTGCTACACGGACACCTCTATCACTTACATCGATTCGCCCGAGGAGATGATGCAGCGTCTTTTCACGGTCGATATGGGGCCGCTGTGGTATGAGCGCGCGCTATCGCATCAAGTGATGTTCGCCAGCAATACGCCGCGCTTCCGTGCATTCAAACTCAAGCGGGCGCTCGATACCGTGCCCATGCGCGACGATGCGCGAGAAAGGCTCTACTGGGGTAATGCCCTGCGTTTTCTTGAAGGGGATGAGTAAACATGGTGACGCTCGAGACATTGAGCTATCTATCGACTGCTCCGGACCAGTTCATCGATATTACCGAAGACGTGCACGCTGCCATCGAACGCAGCTCGGTGACCAATGGCTTGGCAGCGATTATTTTGTCGCATACGACCTGTGGAATCGTGGTAAACGAGGGGCTGTCCTGCGTGGAGACGGATCTTATGGAGACGCTTGATCGCATCGCCCCACTCGACGCCCCCTATGCGCATGCACACTTCCTGCCGAGCTATGGAGCCACCGGCAACAACTCCTGTGGGCATATCAAGAGCATGATTTGTGGAAACAGTTGCTTCTTTCCCGTCCAAGATGGCCACATCGTGTGCGGAGGTGCCCAGAACATCTATCTTGCGGAGTTTGACGGTCCTCAGAAGCGAAAAGTGTACGTCGAGGTGCTGGGGGAATAACGTTCCTGCAATAACCCTATGAAGGAGCATGTTATGTCGTTTCTAACCTCGATGTTCAAGACCGAAAAGCCGGTTATCGGAATGCTGCACCTGCGTCCTCTGCCGGGCGATCCACTGTATTACCCGGGCGGAAGCGTGTCGCAGGTCGTGGAAGCCGCCAAGCGCGATCTCGAGGCGTTGCAGCAGGGCGGTGTCGATGGCATTTTGATTACCAATGAGCTCTCGATGCCCTATGAGCAGCACGTTTCTCCCTCAACCCTTGCATCGATGGGCTATGTAATCGGGGCTCTGTCCCATGATCTGTCGACTCCTTGGGGAGCTGAGGCTATTTACGATGGTGATGCCACAATCGAGCTGTGCGCTGCCGTCGACGCGCAGTTCACGCGCTGCAATTTTTGCGGTGCCTGGGCCGGTGATCTCGGGCTGATTAACCGAGATTTCGCTCACACCATGCGTCGCAAGGCGGCGCTGCGTTTGGACGACCTCAAGCTTTTTCACTTCATCACGAGCGAGGGGGAGGTTTATCTCAACGACCGCACGACTGCGGACATTGCCGATTCACTTCTCTTTAATTGCCTTCCGGATGCGATGGTCATCGGCGGTTCGGCTGCCGGTCGTGGCGCTTCGGGCGAGCTTGCCGATGAAGTCCGCGAGCGTGTTGGCGAAGTACCCGTGGTATGTGGCACCGGTTGTCGCGAAAATACCGTGGCTGACGTATTTGCTCACTACGATGGCGCGTTTGTCGGCACCTGCTTAAAGCGCGACGGAAAGCTGGATGCCCCGGTTGATGTTGAGCGGGTAGCTCGTTTTATGGCTGCCGCTCGTACGGCGCGAGGGGAGTAGGCACCTATGGCGCTCTATCTGGGTATTGATATTGGGACAAGCGCCTCTAAAGGCGTTTTAATCGATGATCGATGCAACATCGTTTGCCAGGCCTCTTGTGGACACGAGACGGAGAACCCGCGTGATGGATGGTACCAGCATGATGCGGAGGCAGTTTGGTGGGGCGATTTTTGCCGCTTGTCGCGCGAGCTGGTGGTGCGATCGGGGGTTAACGCGGCACAGATCGGATGCGTGGGCCTTTCCGCATTGGGTTGCGACTGCGTACCGGTCGACACCGAGTGCAACGCGCTGGCGCCCGCGATTTTGTATGGAGTCGATGCACGTTCGAAGCCGCAGATCGACGAGCTTCTTTCCGAATATGGGTCAGATCGCGCACGCGAGCTTTTCGGGCATGATCCCTGTTCGTCAGATATTGCTCCCAAGATCTTGTGGTTTAAGGAGAATATGCCCGAGGTGCACGAACGTGCCGCGAAGTTCCTGACGGCGTCATCGTTTCTGTGCGCGAAGTTGACGGGGCGTTTTACGGTGGACCGTTATTTGGCGGAGGATTTTCTTCCCCTATACGACCGCTACACTTGGAAGGTTGATGCTCGGGAATGTGCTCGTTTCTGCCGGCCTGACCAGATGGCGGAGGTAATGTCGGCTACCGATATTGCCGGGGTGATTACGCAGCGTGCGGCTGAGGCGACGGGGCTCGCGGCGGGGACACCTGTCTTAGTGGGAACGGGCGACTCTGGTGCCGAGGCCATTTCGACGGGTGTATTCCGTCCCGGCGATATGATGGTTCAGTTGGGGAGCACGGCGTATTTCATCTACCTAGCTGATCATATGGTCGATGATGCCCGCCTGTGGCCAGGGACGTTTATCATTCCCGGAACTTACGGGATCTGCGCGGGGACCAATACAGCGGGTGCGCTCACATCGTGGCTGCGCCAAGAGCTGTATCGCGACGCCGTGGAGGCCGAGGGCCACGGTGGCCCCGATGCATATTCGGTTATGGCGCATGATGCCGCCGATGTGGCGCCGGGTGCCGATGGGCTCCTGTGTCTGCCGTACTTTGCGGGGGAGCGTACTCCGCTCAACGATCCCGAGGCGCGCGGCGTCTTCTTTGGCCTGACCGGAAGGCATACGCGAGCCCATATGGTTCGCGCCGCCTTGGAAGGCGTCGCGTATACCGTTGCATCCCATGTCGACATTATCGAGCGAGAGCATAGACTGCCAATTGGGCGCATTATGCTTGTCGGAGGTGGAACCAAAAATCCAGTTTGGATGCAGGCCATCGCCGACGTATGCGGGCGCGAGGTCTCGGTTGCCAAGGTTACGGTGGGCGCATGCTTCGGTGATGCCATCATGGCAGCTCTCGCAGGTGGTGCCTATGCATCATGGGATGAGCTCGCCCAAGTCCTTGGCGTTGCGCAAACAATCGTGCCCGATATGGCTGCCCACGAGTTATATGCGTCGCGCCGCCATATCTTTGACGAATTGTATGCACGTAACCGTGATCTCATGCACGAATTGGTGTAATGCTGTCGAACTGTACTGCCTTCCAATAGGGACTGCGTTGTGCGATTCGCATGTTCCTTGGCATTTTTGCCTACAGGGGTTAGCGAAGGTCAAATACAGAGCGCGCATTTGCTAAAACTGCCGACTCAATGCGCTTTGCATCGCAGTTTTTGAGCGAGGCAATGCGCATCGAGGTCCTTGTGAGCGATTTGATGAGCGACTGCGCGCTTGTTTCTGTGTTTGCCTCCGCCGGTGCATCGGTCTCGAGCAGTAAACGATCGAGTGGAATCTGTCGTGCGTATTCGCGTCCTCGTTTAGACGCGAGCATGCGTTCGTTGACGGAAAAATAACAGTCCGCATCACGCGCGCGGACGAGTTCGTCCGAAGTGCCGCTAAACCAGTGGAAGATGATAACGGGGGAGTCGGGGTTTGGGATGAGTAGTCCATGCGATTCGAGGACGTCCAGTACGGCTCCTGCCGAACGAACGGCGTGAATTGATATCACGCGCCCGGTAAGAGGATGCTGCACGAGTGTATCGCAGAGCCGGTCAAATGCCTGTATTTGTAGCGGCTCACTTCCGGCAAAGCGTGCGGAAAAGTCGAGTCCCACCTCGCCGATGTAGCGCTCTTGGGCAGCAACTTCGCAAAGCAGATCGACTTCGGCAGGACCGCAGCGGCCGTCGGCGAGCCACCAGGGGTGGAGCCCAACGCCAGCGATGACGCCTGGTAGGCGACGGGCGCGCTCGTTTGCGGCCGAAAAGTCGCGTGGGTCGACCCCGCAGTCAAAGAGCCCCAGACCCGACGCCGCCGACTCACTGGCTGCAGCATCGGGGCCGAGCATCAAATCAAGATGACAATGCGTGTCAAAGAATTGCGGTTCCATCGCAGGACATCCTGCTAGTCCAGGCGTTGGCCGTCGGCGCGTACGCGCTCGGTGCCGCGCCCGCTGATCTGGCGGATAACCTCGCCGGCGATCATCTGACCCATGATGGGCGGCATAAAACTGGCGGTGCCCAACTCGGTGCGCTCGTGGATATTGGAAGGGTCGCGGGGCTGTGTCTTAACCGATTCCTCGCAGCTAAACAGTACATGCAGGCTCTTGATGCCGCGCTTCTTACATTCTTTGCGCATGATGCGGCTCATGGGGTCACGTACCGTATCGAAGATGTCGGCAAAGCGGAGGCACTCGGGATGGAGCTTGTTGGCCCCGCCCATGGAGCTAACCAAACGAATGTCGTGGTCCTGAGCATATTTGGCAATGGTGAGCTTGGCCGAGATGGTGTCGATGGCGTCGACGACGTAGTCGAGCTTGCCGTCCGTCTGCTCCAAAACGCTCGCGAAGAACTCGTCGATGTTGTCGCTCAGCAGGTATTCGGTGCGTTTGATAACGGTGGCGGCGGGATTAATGTCGTGGATCATGGCTTCCATAACATCGACCTTGCGCTTGCCGATGGTGCTGTGAAAGGCGATAGCCTGGCGATTGATATTGCTGGGCGCGATGATGTCCTTATCCAGAATGACGAAATGACCGATGCCGCCGCGGGCGAGTGCCTCGCAGCAGTTGGAGCCCACGCCTCCGCAGCCGAGCACTAGCACCGTAGCATCGGCGAGCTTATCGAGTGCCTCGCGGCCCATGATAATCTCGAGCTTGGTGTCGCGTGTCTCGATGGCGGCTGCGGCAGCGGTTTCGGTCATAAATATCCTCCGATGGGGAAGCAGGTCGTGTTTTATCTATCGCCATTATAGGTAATCGCCTATAGGTTGCGATGGCGTTTGCTTTGATGTGGTTTGAAGCATTGCGATTAGATAGTTAGACAAACATCTAAATATCGAGTATAGTGTGCGCGTCATGAGAGATGATGAGAGGAGGTCTTATGCCGGGAGAGGGTTTTAAGGCGCTTGCCGATCCAACGCGACGGCGCATTTTGGAGTTGCTGCGCGAGGGCAATTGCACGGCGGGGGAGCTTGCCGAGCATTTCGATATCAGTAAGCCGTCGCTAAGCCATCACTTGGCGACGCTCAAAAATGCCGGGTTGGTGACCGACGAGCGCCATGGCCAAAACATCGTATACAGCTTAAACACCACCGTCATGCAGGATTTAATTGGCTGGTTTATGGGCTTTACAAACACTGAAGGTGATAAGGATGAATAACGAAAACAAGGGCATTCACCCCACGGGGGTATCGTCGCGCGTGTGGATTGCGCTGGTCGCTCTGTGCGCCGCCAATGTCGTAGCGCACCTCATGGTGATGCCGAGCTTGCCTGCGCAGATTCCCACGCACTGGGGCGCGAACGGCGCCGTCGACGGTTGGGGTCCTAGCTGGATGGCCTCCGCGCTCGGCGCGCTGCCTCTGGCGCTTCTCGCAATGTTCTGCGTGGTGCCGCGCATCGACCCCAAAGGTGAGGCATATCGAACCTCGGGCAAGTTCTACCAGGGCTTCGTAATCGCCTTCACCTTGTTCATGTGCGCCATAAGCTGGCTGGGAGAGCTTACGGTCTGGGGCGTGGTGCCGGCGGTCGGTTCGGTCAACGTGCTTATTTCCGGTGTTGTCGGTTTGCTGTTCATCGGCGTAGGCAACTACTTGCCGCGTGTGAAGCAGAACTATACGCTCGGTATCAAGACACCTTGGGCGCTTGCCGATCCCGAGAACTGGCGCCGTACGCAGCGCTTTGGCGGTGCCTGCTTTATGGTGCTGGGTGTCGGCTTGATAGTGATGGGCGTTGTGGGTAGCGTGCTTTCGAGTGAAGTCGTCGCCGCGGTGATTGCGGTTCTGGCGTTTGGTTCGGTCGGAGCCGTCTACGTCTACTCGTATCTGCTGTGGCGCAAATCGCAGCGAGCCGTTCGCTAAGGTTGCGGAAAACTAGCGTACGCAGTTCATGGTGTGTTCCGGGGGACTTTTCCCAGGTAGTATTAGGGGGGCGTGGGCAACCATGCCCCTTTTTCGTTACGTTTCAGAGCTGATTTCCTCATTTCGTTTCCACTAAAGCGAAACAAGAATAGGGAAACAGCAGGTAGAAAGGATAAAACAGGCAAATGGCGGAGTTTATCTACCAGATGTATCAGGCTCGCAAGGCCCATGGCGACAAGGTAATCCTTGACGACGTGACCCTGAGCTTCTACCCCGGTGCCAAGATCGGCGTCGTGGGCCCCAACGGTATGGGCAAGTCGACCCTGCTCAAGATCATGGCCGGCATCGAGGAGGTCTCCAACGGTGATGCCAGGCTCACCCCCGGCTACACCGTGGGTATCCTGCAGCAGGAGCCGCCGCTCGACGACGACAAGACCGTCATCGAGAACGTGCGCATGGCATTTGGCGACATGATCGCCAAGGTCGATCGCTTCAACAAGATCGGCGAGGAGATGTGCGACCCGGACTGTGACATGGACGCCCTCATGGCCGAGATGGGAAAGCTCCAGGACGAGATCGACGCCGCCGACGGCTGGGATATCGATTCCAAGCTCGGCCAGGCCATGGACGCCCTGCAGCTGCCCGATTCCGACATGCCGGTCAACGTGCTTTCCGGCGGCGAGCGCCGCCGTGTGGCCCTGTGCAAGCTGCTGCTCGAGGCTCCCGACCTGCTGCTGCTCGACGAGCCCACGAACCACCTGGACGCCGAGTCGATTCTGTGGCTCGAGCACTTCCTGCACAACTACCAGGGCGCGGTGCTTGCCGTCACGCACGATCGCTACTTCCTGGATAACGTTGCCGAGTGGATCTGCGAGGTCGACCGCGGCCACCTTTATCCCTACAAGGGCAACTACTCCACGTATCTGGAGACCAAGGCTGCCCGTATCGAGGCGCAGGGCAACCGCGATGCCAAGCTCGCCAAGCGCATGGAGGCCGAACTCGAGTGGGTACGCAGCTCGCCCAAGGCTCGCCAGGCCAAGAACAAGGCCCGTCTGGCTCGCTACGAGGAGATGGAGGCCGAGGCCCGCGCAAGCCAGAAGCTCGACTGGACCGACATTCGCATTCCTGTGGGCCCGCGTTTGGGCAACAAGGTGCTCGAGGCCCATCACCTGCACAAAGAGTTCGATGGCCGCGTGCTTATCGACGACCTTTCGTTCACCCTGCCGCGCAACGGCATCGTGGGCGTCATCGGCCCCAACGGCGTCGGTAAGACCACGCTGTTCAAGACGATTGTGGGTCTGGAGCCGCTGACTTCGGGCGAGCTCGAGGTGGGCGAGACCGTCAAGATTTCTTACGTCGACCAGAACCGTTCCGGCATCGACCCCGATAAGAACCTGTGGGAGGTCGTCTCGGATGGCCTGGACCACATGATGGTCGGCGAGACTGAGGTTCCGAGCCGCGCTTATGTGGCGAGCTTTGGCTTTAAGGGCCAGGACCAGCAGAAGCGCGCTGGCGTACTATCCGGTGGCGAGCGCAACCGTCTGAACTTGGCACTCACGCTCAAGCAGGGCGGCAACCTGCTGCTCCTCGACGAGCCCACGAACGACCTCGACGTCGAGACGCTGTCCTCGCTCGAAGCGGCGCTGCTCGAGTTCCCGGGCTGCTCGGTGGTCATTAGCCACGACCGTATGTTCCTGGACCGCGTCGCCACGCACATTCTGGCGTGGGAGGGCACCGACGAGAATCCGGGCAACTGGTATTGGTTCGAGGGCAACTTCGAGGCCTATCAGGCCAACCGTATCGAGCGCCTGGGCGAGGACGCAGCCCAGCCGCATCGTATTCACCGCAAGCTGACGCGCGACTAGTAGCAAGTAGAAAGGCCGCCACCAAGGGCGGCCTTTCTTGTAGCAATTGCACTGCAGCTATGCCCTGGCTGCTGGTTTGATTCATAATCAAAGTCATCTCTTTGGGATTAAAGCCCGTTTTTGCTATGAGTGATTTTCTAATTCCGTTTAAAACGTAAAGACGCATTGGGTTGCAAGGACATAAGCAGGTTGATTTCCGATCTCAGCCGAACACATTGAGCAAATAGGCCATTCCCGCAGTTAGCTGAACGCCCCCGCGGCCC
>NZ_JBCOIQ010000012.1:0-56257 GCF_040926185.1 Collinsella aerofaciens | reverse complement strand
AATGGTTCGATGTCTGCCCGGATGCGACACTGAAGTAAGTGTCCATCCTCGCAGTATCCGGTTCTCAAGGTGCACGCTTTGCGGCTCATCCGGTCCGACCGGGCCGCGCGGCAAGGAGATATATTGCCAGACCGCGAAGCCCTGTGGGACGTCAATTCCACTCTTCACAAGTCCTACACAACACATTGCTTTCTATAGGTAATAGAAAGACTGGTGTGGATCTTCCGCACGTATCAGATGATGACCCTTTGGTTCAGGAATATATAGAGATCGGTCACCTGTAAGTGTTTATCTACCCGCGCTTTTAGCAATGTAGACCAGCGCTTTCGATAAAAAAAGAGGGAGCGCCGCGCACAACGCGACACTCCCCTAGCGATTCAAGAGAACCTATTAGGCCTCGAGAGCCTTCTTGGCGATGGTAGCCAGCTCGTTGAAGGACTCGATGTCCTCGTAAGCCATCTGAGCCAGGACCTTGCGGTCGAGCTCGATGCCGGCAACCTTCAGGCCGTGCATGAACTGAGAGTAAGAGATGTCGTTCAGACGAGCAGCAGCGTTGATACGAGTGATCCAGAGAGAACGGATCTCGCGCTTCTTGTTGCGGCGATCACGATACTGATACTGCAGGGAGTGCTGGACCTGCTCTTTAGCATGCTTGTAAGTACGCGAAGCGGCACCGTAGTAACCCTTCGCACGGTGCATAACGGTACGGCGCTTCTTCTTGGCGGCAACAGCGCGCTTAATACGTGCCATGTTCTATCAACTCCTAGACGGTAAAACGAAAAACGGGAACGCGAACTTAGGCGAGACGCGACTTGATGACCTTGCGGTCGGCAGCGGCGATCTCGGTCTCCTGACGGAAGCCACGCTTACGCTTGGTGGACTTCTTGCTCAGGATGTGGCTCTTGAAAGCCTTGGCGCGCATAAGCTTGCCGGTACCAGTCTTGCGGAAACGCTTCTTGGTGCCGCTGTGGGACTTCATCTTAGGCATGAAATACTCCTTAATCGGTTACAGAACACTAGTTACTTGGTATCGCTTGCCGCTTTATCCTCATCGAAGGCGCCCTTAATCGGGGCGAGCAGCATAAGCATGTTACGGCCTTCCATTTTAGGCTTGGACTCGACCGTAGCGTAAGGCTTGAGATCCTCGGCGAGACGCTCGAGAACGTTAAGGCCCTGCTCCGGGTGAGCCATCTCACGGCCGCGGAACATGATGGTGATCTTAACGCGTGCGCCCTTCTTGAGGAAACGCAGAACGTGGCCCTTCTTGGTCTCGTAGTCGCCAACGTCGATCTTGGGTCGGAACTTCATTTCCTTGACCTCGACCTTGGACTGGTTCTTACGAGCAGCCTTGGCCTTCATGGCCTGCTGGTACTTGAACTTACCGTAGTCCATGACCTTGCAGACCGGCGGCTCCGCGTTGGGAGCGATCTCGACCAGGTCGAGACCCTGATCGTCGGCGACGCGCTGGGCATCGCGGATGGCGAACAGGCCGAGCTGAGAGCCATCGACGCCAATCAAACGGCACGAAGATGCAGTAATCTCGTCGTTGATGCGGGTGTCATCAGACTTAGCTATTTTCCCTACCTCCATTCATAAAAAAATAACCCGGCGCTTCTCAGCAACCAGGTCGTACACATAGACATCCTCGATTTGAGGAAGAGAATCTAATTTGTATGACCAGTCAGCTGCTCATTGGCGCCAAAAGGTGGGAACCCTCGGGTTCCTCTTTAGGGCATTGCGGGAACAACGCCTTGCCAATAATAACACGTACAGCGCGTTATCACATTACGTACACGAAAAAGGGGCCTTGACCCCCTTGAACGCTCGCTTGCATGTATGGTGCCCGAGGCGAGACTCGAAGGGCCTTCGCTTCGCGAAGCCCCGGGCTTCGGGCGCGTGGCGCCCTCGCCACGCTCCGCTACAGACAGGCCACAGGCCTGTTTGCTTAACGCTTCGCGCGCTCACGCGAGTTCGGCACGAAAAAGGGGGCCGCAACCCCCTTGAACGCTCACTTGCATGTATGGTGCCCGAGGCGAGACTCGAACTCGCACGTTGTTGCCAACGGTGGATTTTGAGTCCACTGCGTCTGCCAATTCCGCCACTCGGGCACGCAATGCGTGAGTTAGTTTATCACAGCTTTCTGTTGATTAGTCCGAAAATGGAACTTCGAGCATTTCGATGAGTTCGACCGTGCGTAGCATCTCGCGCTGACGGCATCCGCGACCGTCGACCGAAGCCTCACCCATCTGGTTATCGTAAGGGTCCTCGCGCATGCCGTCGAAAGAGGGCTCAAACTCTGCCTGGAATCGATTGTTGGCCACCATACGCCATGGGTCGAGATTGCCAAAGTAGTGACGGCGGCGCCACTCCTCCCCCATCCTGTGAGCAGAAGATCCAAATGACACGTCGGCGTTGAGCCAACCGGTCTGCGGCGTATAGAACTCTGCCCAGTCGTGCGACCCCACCGAATCGGGCGCAACGTACAGGCCGCTCTGCCAACGGGCAGGCACGCCCGCGATACGGCACATGGTGATAAACGTGAGCGCCATAACGCCGCAATCGCCGCGGAGCGAATGCGCGCAGTCATCGGCAATAGATCCCAAAAGCAAGTACGGCGGCTGATAGCGATAGTCGATATGCTGCGTCAGATAATCATAGATAGCACGAGCGCGATCGAGCGGATCCTCGAGTCCGTCAACAACACCGGCCGTCAGCTGCTGCAGATACGGCGTGAATGCAATGTGCGGACGGTCCTCGGAAATATCCTCGGGCAGAGGCGCGTCCATACGCGGATGAACCGGAAGTGTGCCACCGTAGACATCACAATAAGCAGCATCGATGTGATAACGATAAGTCACCGAGAATGAGCGCTCACTCGAAGAAGACCACGAGGCGGTACGCGCCGAAGCGTTCGCGGGAGCAACAGCACCCTCCGGCGTCATGTCGAGAATCTCGACCCGAGACTGCTGACGGCAGGCAGCCGCGACGGGAAGCCAAGCGCAAACGGTCTCTCCCTCCAGAGCGCCGGGGACAGACACGGACGCTTTAAGCGTAATGACGCGAGCCAATCCGTTTTGTGACTCCATCTCCTTGAGCATCTCGTCGCGCAGTGCTATTCCGTCCGTAGAATCGGGACGCATGCCGGGGACCTCTTTGGGATATACGCGAAGCGAATCAAGGAAGTTATCAAGAACAAACAGCTCGCCATCGATAAAGCGCCAGTCAATACGCTTGCGATTAATCAGGTCGTCAAACTGCTCTTCGGTAAACTCTGGCCACTCCTCGCGAATCATCGCAATGGCCCGATCGCGCGACACCGAAAAATGAAGCGGCGTCTCGAGCATGCGATACCGCTCGGCACGGACACAAGCCGCCAGCGAAGGCTCAGGGTTCTGCTCCAAAAGGCGATCGCAAGCAGCAACAGCCTGCGTCAAATATCCAGCATCCTTGAGTCGAAGAATCTCGGGCGGCAGTCCAATATCGAGATGACGAAAGTCATCACAGCAAACATCAACAGAGCAACCAACAGGACCCTCGTCAATAACCTTCCCATCAGCAGGTAAAACATCAACAACAGCCATAACCACTCCCACGTCAAACGACAAGTTGAGTCCATTGTACCGGCATAAAAACAAAGCCCCAACCAAGGAGCCCCTAACACCGATAAACGGTAGTCTAAATTATATGAAATCAGCCCAGTAACCCTGTAGCGAGTTAACGAAGGAGGCCCCGTTCACCCGGAGCTTTTCCCATTGCGCGACTTCTGGCAAAGCCAGGTGAGCGCAAGGGAAAAGCGTAGGGTGAACGGGGCCTCCGACGGGAAAGTTAAACCGCTACTTACGCCTTGTTGACGGAGCCAAACTCCTCCATGAGCTCCTTGGTGCGGGCAACGATGTTGTCGCGACCAGGCTTGAGGAGCTTGCGGGGGTCGAAGCCCTTGCCCTGCTGATCCTTGCCAGCCTCGATGTACTCGCGGACGCCCTTGGCGAAGACGAGCTGCAGGTCGGTGTTGACATTGATCTTGGAGATGCCCAGGGAGATGGCCTTCTTGATCTGATCCTCGGGGATGCCGGTGCCACCGTGCAGAACGAGGGGCAGGTCGCCGGTCTGAGCCTTGATCTCGCCCAGACGCTCGAAGGAAAGGCCAGCCCAGTCGGCGGGATACACGCCGTGGATGTTGCCGATGCCGCAGGCGAGGAAGTCGACGCCCAGGTCAGCAATCTGCTTGCACTCAGCGGGGTCAGCGAGCTCGCCGTTGGAGGTCACGCCGTCCTCGGTGCCGCCGATGCCGCCGACCTCGGCCTCAATGGACATGCCCTTGGAGTGGGCAAGCTCAACGAGCTCCTTGGTGCGGTCGAGGTTAAGCTGGAAGGTCTCCTCGTGAGAGCCGTCATACATGATGGACGTGAAGCCGGCCTCGATGCACTTGAAGCAGTCCTCGTAAGAACCGTGATCGAGGTGAAGGGCGACGGGAACGGTAACACCCGTGGCCTCGACGGCAGCCTTGACCATGTCGGCGCAGACCTTGAAACCGCCCATCCACTTAGCGGCACCAGCGGTGCACTGAAGGATCAGCGGAGACTTGGCCTCCTCGGCGGCCTGGAGAATAGCCAGGGTCCACTCGAGGTTGTTGGTGTTGAAGGCACCGAGAGCGTACTTGCCGGCCTCGGCCTTCTTGAGCATGTCTGCTGCGTTGACGAGCATAAAAGAAACCTCCTGTAAGGTTGCTCCGATAACGCCTGTGATTTTACCACGGCGCACCCGAGCATAAACGTTCGTTTGTTCACGAATATCGTCCAAACAGACTTTTTTGACCGTTTGCCCTACGAAATTGACCCGTTGGGGAAAAATAGCTTGACGTTTGGACGCTTCTCGTGCTTTAGAAGCTGACTATAAAGCTACACCTGCATGAAAGGGTTCTGCATGAGCTCGCGTGCCATGGTGGTCGAATCGCCATGGCCGGTTAGGCAAACGGTATCGGGCGGGAGAAGCCGGGCGAGCTTGGAGAGCGAGCGCAGAATCGCCGCCTCGTCGCCACCGGCAAGATCGGTGCGGCCGTGGCTGCCCGGGAACAGGGTGTCGCCAACAAAGGCGATGCTTCCCTGCTCGGTGGCGGCGAACAAGACGATCCCGCCCGGCGTATGCCCTGGTGTCTCGATCACCTGCAGGCAGATATCGCCCACCTCGATAGCATCGCCCTCGGCGAGCAGGCACGTCGGCTCCCCGGGGTCGGGCGTCTCAATGCCCCACATAGCTCGCTGTTCCTTGATGTTCGTATGCGGCACCGCCGCATCCTTAGCACACAGCTCATACTGGCAGCCCTCGCCAACGGTGGTTCGCACGCCGGCAACACCACCAACATGATCGGCATGGCCATGAGTGCATACGGCGCCAAGCACGCGTACGCCGGGATGTTCGGCTCGAATATGCTCCACCAGGCGCTCGCCTTCCCACGCAGGGTCGATAATCACGCACTCATTGCCCGAAATAAGAGCATAGCTATTGGTCTGAATGGGACCGTTTACGAGCGTCTCGATCTCGACCGACCCCTTGGGAGTTACATCCAAGGACATAGCACTCATGTCCCTCTCCTCTCTATAGAACTCGAGGCATCAAACGATGCCTCGAGTGTAGCGAATATTGATAATGTGGCGCGTTCGTCGCGACTAAACGCGGCGCTTAAGCTGGGCTCCACCCTCGCCGGGCATCAGGCGGCGTGCGTCGTAGACCGAGTCAACGCTGCTGATAGAGGCCAGCAGCGGATCCAGACCACTCGCGTCCGAGATCTCGACCATAAAGCGCAGGGTTGCAATACCCTCGCGGTTGGTCGACGTGGCGGCAGAAAGGATATTGCCGCCCGCATCGCCAATGGCAATAGTGACATCCTTGAGCAGGCCCATGCGGTCCAGGCACTCGACCACGATCTCGACCTGGAAGAGGGTGTCGGCAGCGCCGTCCCACTCCACTTCGATCATGCGCTCGGGATGCTCCATAAGACCCTTGACGTTGGGGCAGTTGGCGCGATGCACCGAAACGCCACGACCGCGCGTGATGAAGCCGACGATATCGTCGCCCGTCACCGGATTGCAGCAATGTGCCAGACGGACCAGCAGGCCGCTGTTGCTCTCGCCCTTGACGATAATGCCGTTACTGGCGCTCTTGCCGCGCTTTTGCGGCTTTCGGTTGGAGCCTCGGGCCGGCTGTTTCACGACCTCGGCGATAGCCTCGGCCTTGGTGAGCTGTTCCTCGGGCTTGGGGTCCAAGATTTGCTCGACCTTGTTACCCACAGCGCGCGGGGCAACCTTGCCGGCGCCCACGGCGGCAAACAGGTCCTCGAGCTGCTTGAAGTTCAGCTGCTCCGCCACGGCGTTGAGCGCACGCGTGGATCGCGGCGTAGAGATGCCATACCCGCGCTTGCGCAAGTCCTTGGCCAGTATATCGCGGCCGGCAGCAGCGTCGTCGTCCTTGGTCGCGGCGGCAAAATAGCGGCGGATCTTTGACTTGGCGGAAGGTGTCTTAACGATCTTGAGCCAATCACGAGACGGCTTGGAACTCTTGTTGGTCAGGATTTCAACGCGGTCGCCCGTCTTGATCTCGTGCGTGAGCGGGGCCACCGCACCGTTGATCTTAGCGCCGACGCAGTGGTTGCCCACCTCGGTGTGAACGGCGTAGGCAAAGTCGAGCGGCGTGGAACCGGCACGAAGCGCCATGACCTCACCCTTGGGCGTAAAGACGAAGATCTCTTGATCGAAGAGGTCGACCTTCAGCGAATGCAGGTATTCCTTGGCGTCGGTGATCTCATCAGACGCAGCCCAATCGAGCGAATGTTTGAGCCAGTTAATCTGGTCGTCCAGCCGCTGGGCATCATTGGTCTTAGACGCAGACGATCCGCCCGACTTCTTATATAGCCAGTGGGCGGCAATGCCGTACTCGGCCTGCTCATGCATCTCATAGGTTCGAATCTGAATCTCGAGCGGGCGGGCCGTGGGACCGATAACCGTCGTATGAAGCGACTGGTAGTTATTGACCTTGGGCATGGCGATATAGTCTTTAAAGCGACCGGGCATGGGGTGCCACAGCGTATGCACCGCGCCGAGCGTGGAGTAGCAATCGCGCACCGAATGCGTGATGACGCGCAGCGCCACCAGGTCGTAGATCTCGGAGAACTCCTTGCCCTTACGCTTCATCTTTTGGTAGATGGACCAATAGTGCTTGGAACGGCCGTTGATCTGGAAGTCTTCCAGGCCAATGCGGTTGAGCTCGTCGGCGAGCGTCTTGATGGTCTCGGCCAGGTAGCGCTCGCGAACCTCGCGCGACTCAGCCACCATGCGCGCGATGCGCTGGTAGGCATCGGGCTCCAGGTAGAAGAAGGACAGGTCCTCGAGCTCCCACTTAATAGAGCTCATGCCCAGACGGTCGGCCAGGGGCGCATACACGTCCATGGTCTCGCGGGCTTTAAACAGACGACGGTCCTCGCGAAGGGCCGCCAGCGTACGCATGTTATGCAGGCGGTCGGCAAGTTTGACGATGATAACGCGAATGTCCTTGGACATGGCAAGGAACATCTTGCGCAGCGTAAGCGCCTGCTTCTCGTCCATGCTATCGACTTCGATGTTGGTGAGCTTGGTCACGCCATCGACGAGCTCGGCCACCGTATCGCCAAACAGGCCGGAAACATCGGCAAGCGAGGTCTCGGTATCCTCGACGGTATCGTGCAGCAGCGCGGCGCACACCACATCGCAGTCCATCTTGAGGTCGGCCAAAATGATGGCCACCTCGACGGGATGGTTGATGTACATCTCGCCCGAGCGCCGCTTTTGGTTGCAGTGCTTCTCGGCGGCAAAGCAGTAGGCCTGCTCCACCTTAGAGAAGTCGTCCTCATTCATATATTTGAGGCACAGGCGCTCCAGCTTGTCGTAGCTGTCCGCCATAATCTCGGGCGGCAGCTCATCGGCATGCTTATAGTGCTCCATCTCCGAGAACGGCTGGAGGGTGGAATCATGGGCGGTACGGGCTGCGGCATCCATCGAGGTCCCCTTCCCCTAGGCCCGCGGTACGATCGGGCGGTTAACTTTGGCTAGCATATCAGAAGCGCACGAATCGAGCGCCCAGCTCCGGAAAGCCGAAAACTCCATGCGCGAGCGCAAGCCCTCCAAATAGCGAATTGACCTGCTCAATTGCACGCGGCCGGGGTTTTCGGCCATCGCGATACGACGAGTGTCGTCAAACCCCGAAACGCGACAAAAACCAAGCTCTTCGAAGATTCCCAGGCCGCTTTCCACCGAGCGCTCGTCGACCGGCGTGCGAGCATCGATGGCAAGGCACATCTGCGCGATGTCGATATCGCTCGCGCTAAAGGAATCGTCCCCGGTTTTGCCGCGGTTGGAGCGCCACATGGTCTGCAGCGCGCGATAGAGCGTGACGAGCTCGTCGCGCTCGGGCGCATAGCAGTCGAGCAGGCGCTCGTTAATGCGGGCGTCGCGCGACGAATAGAGCAGATGGATTACGGCGGGCTGGCCGTCGCGGCCGGCACGTCCGCTCATCTGGTTGAACTCGATGGCGCCAAACGGCATGTGGTAGAGCACGACATGGCGGATATCGGGCAGGTTGACACCCTCGCCAAAGGCGGAGGTCGAAACGATGCAGCTGAGGCTGCCGTCTCGAAACGCTTCTTCTACGCGATGGCGGTCGGTGCGCGTAAGGCCAGCGTTATAGAACGCGATACGGGTCGCACAGTCGGGAACGCGTTTGCGTAGTGTCTTGGCAAGCGCCACGGACTGATCACGCGAATTGACGTAAATGACGGTCTTCTCCCCCGTCGCCACGATCGACACTAAACGGTTCTCGCGGCTCGCAAGGTCGCGGTCGTCCTCGAGCTGCAGGTTCTCGCGCACCGTCTCGTCGACCACCGTGCGAGTGATCGGCAACATGCGGGCAAGCTCGGCCACGACCGGAGCCGTCGCGGTGGCAGTCGCGGCCAGAACGACCGGGTCGCCCAGGGCCTTGAGGATATCGGGCATGTCGAGATAGGCGCTGCGGTCGCCGCCCTTGGCAAGGCCGGCGTGGTGCGCCTCATCGATAACGACAAAGCCGATGCGGCCCGAACGCGCGAAGCGGTCACGGTGGATAGACAGGAACTCGGGCGTCGTGAGCACGATACCGGTGCGGCCCGAAGCCAGGCCGGCGAACACGTCATCGCGCGCCGCCTCCACGGTCTCGCCGGTCAACACGCCGACGCCAATGCCGAGCGCGGCCATCGTCGACGAGAGGTGATAGGCCTGGTCGGCAACGAGCGCGCGCAGCGGATAGACAAAGATGCTCGCACGCCCGCGAAGAACCGCCTCGCGCGCGGCATGCACATGGAAGATGAGCGACTTGCCGCGTCCCGTTCCCATAACGGCCAGAACACTTTGGTGATCGGCCAGGGCATCGAGCGCCTCGACCTGCGCGCGGTGCGGCTGGTTCGAGCCTATAAAGCTATGGATAAGCGAGCGCGTGAGCTCGGTATAGGAAAGCTGGGCGAGCGTCTCGCGCTTGCGCGACTCCAGGCGCAGGCCGGAATCCGCCGGCTGCACGCCACGACGAAGCTCGCATGCCGGATCGTCGACGCTGGGCAGCATGGTATCGCGGACCAGAACATCCTTGATCATGAGCTTGGGCTTCACACGCCCCTGCCAATGCTCGGCAACGGCCTCGAACACCAAGTCGACAGCGCTATCGCAGTTGATGAGCTTATCGATTTGCGGCACGCGGAACATAATGGCCGGCACACTCGCGGCGCCATCGGTCGCCACAAAGCGCATGTGCTCGCCGGTTTTGCCCACCACGGCGCGATCGCACATCGTCACGCCCTCGACGGCCAGCAGCGGCACCTTGTTGCCCTGGCCAAACGGCTCAAGACGGGAAATCTGCTCTATAGTCTCGATATTCAGCTCGGAAAGGTCGACCGTGGCGGCAACCTCGTCGATGTCTTCAAAGTCCTCGGCGGGAATCTCCGATAGCACGGCGGAAAGGCGACGACGGAATTCATCGAGCTTGGATGCCTCGATGGTCACTCCCACCGCACCGGCATGTCCGCCGCGACGAATCAGCAGGTCGGAACAGCGCTCGACGGCGTCAAACAGGTTAACTTTGCCCACCGAGCGACCAGAGCCGCGCGCGATACCGTCCTCGATCGAGAACAGCAGCGCCGGCACGTGGTAGCGGTTGGTCAGACGGCTTGCCACGATGCCCTTGACGCCCTCGTGCCAGCCTTCGCCGCCCACGACGATCGCGCGTCCGCCGTCATAGGTCTCCTCGACCTTTGCCATGGCGTCGCGTGTGAGCTCCGCCTCGATCTCGCGGCGCTGACGGTTGATTTCCTCGAGCTCGGCTGCCAGTGCACTTGCCTCGATAGGATCGCGGGCAAGCAGCAGGTCGAGCGCCAGCTTGGGATCAGCCATGCGGCCGGCAGCATTCAGACGAGGGATGAGCGAAAACGACAGGCCGTCGGCCGTAATGGTAGAAAGGTCGGCCTTGGCAAGTGCGGCAAGCGCGATATAGCCGGGACGGGCCGTCACGCGCATCTGCTGGATGCCCTCGGCGACCAGTGCGCGATTCTCGGGCGTGAGCGGCATCATGTCGGACACGGTGCCCAGCGCCGCGACCTCGATCAACGAACGCCAATACGACGGCTTGCCCAAACGCTCGCCCAGGACCTGCACCAGCTTGAGCGCCACGCCGGCACCGGCAAGCTCGCGCGAGGGACCCTCGTCCTCGAGCTTGGGGTCGGTCAGGGGCACGCCCTGCGGCACCTGGTCGGACGGCTCGTGATGGTCCGTGACCACCAAATCGATCCCCAGGCTCTCCAGATAGGAGACCTCCTCCTTGGCGGCAATGCCGTTATCGACGGTCACGATCAGGTTGGGTTGGGCGAGCTCGTTGACGCGGTCGAGCGCCGCACGCGACAGGCCGTAGCCCTCGTCAAAGCGATGCGGAATAAACGGCGTGACGTTGGCGCCAAACGAACGTAGCGCCTCGGTCAACAGACAAGTCGACGTAATACCGTCAACGTCAAAATCGCCAAAGACCGCGATGTGCTCGTGGTTGCGAATAGCGCGCTCGACGCGGTCGGCAACGACCGCCATGCCCGGAATAATGAGTGGGTCGGCCCAGTCGCGATCGAGCGAAGGCGTCAAAAACAGCTGGCCTTCCTCGATGGATGCAATGCCGTGCGCAACCATAATGCGCGCCACCAGCCCGGGTATGCCCAGGCCAGCCGAAAGCTCCTTTTCGAGCTCGGGGTTTTGCCGAGCGACCGCCCAGCGATGCGTCGTCTTAAGCGATGACATAGGCGCCCACCCCCGATAGGGGCAGGTCGCCGCGATACCTCTCACGGTTCATAGCGATGAGTCCTCTGTGTATGCCCGCTTCGGCAGGCAGATCTGTTGAACGGATTAATTATACCGTGCGGCACGGACGTACAACGTCCAGCACGCCGCGGTTTCGATAAACGAGGGCGGTAATAGCCTCGAAATATTCGAGCGTTTCTGACGCACGGACGCATGCGAGCGTCTAGCATATCCATTCAAAACGAATTCACGAACAAAGGGAGTCACAAGAGCATATGAAGCAATGGGTTGGACTGGGCAAGTTTCTCGCGGGGCACATGCAGGTCATCGTTCCGATTTGCGTGGCGCTCGGCGTGCTCTTTCCCCAACAGATTGGCGTGCTCAAGCCCATCGTTCCCGCCCTGTTTGCCTTTATGACATTCCAAGGCGCGCTCAGCAACACTTTCCATCAGGTTACTGAGGTGTTCCGCCGTCCGCTGCATCTGATTGCGGCATTGCTCGTCTCGGCGGCACTCATCCCCCTTGCAGCCTATGCCGCAGGATCGTTGTTCTTTGGCTCCAACCCAAACCTTGTCTGCGGCATCGTGCTCGAGTACAGCGTACCCGTGGCAGTCACCGCCTTTATGTGGATTAGCATGTTCGGCGGCAACGGCCCGCTCGCGCTCACCATCATCCTGACGTCCTCGGTCATCTCGCCCGTCACGATTCCGCTTACGCTCAAGCTCTTGCTGGGCGCCACCGTCTCGATCGACGTGCCGAGCATGATGCAGAACATGGCCTTTATGATCGCCATCCCCGCTGTGCTCGGTATTGTCATCAATGAACTCACGCGCGGCTGGGGCCACGAGAAACTCTCTCCCGCGCTCTCGCCCGCCTGCAAGTTCATGATGATGGGCGTCATCGCGTCCAACTCCACCGCTATGAGCGAGTACGTGCTACACATGAATGTTGAGCGCTTGGAAGTCGCGCTCTTTATCCTTGTGTTCGCCATCAGCGGCTTTATCACCGGCGTCCTGATCGCCCGTGCCCTGCACCTGCCGTATAGCGAGACGACCACCATGTGCTTTACCTGCGGCATGCGCAACATCTCTTCGGGTGCCGTCATCGCCACGCAGTATTTTCCCGGCGAAGTGGTATTCCCCGTCATGTGCGGCACGCTGTTTCAGCAGGTGTTGGCCTCAATTATCGGACACCTCTTTGAGCACCTGACCGGCGAGGAGCGCACAGCGCAGCGCAAGCGAGTCGAGGCCGGCCGCGACGCCATGGCACGCTAGTTCGTCCGCTTTGTTCGATCGCTCATTTTCTTACTCAGACGCCTTCGGATAAAGACACGGTCGATGTGGGCTACGCCTCTAGCGGCACGATCTTGGTGCCATGCAGCTCGGAGACGCCAAGTGCTGCCGCCACGGCATCGCGTTTGGCCGTGGTAATGCCGCCGCCAGGAAGGATGGTCAGGCGCCCGGCCGCATACTCGACAAGGCACGACAGGTGCTCCAGGTTGTCCTCGATCGGCGTTCCGGCAGCACCACCATGCGTCAGGATGCGCGTGATGCCGCAGTCGGCGAGTGTGTCAATGGCATCGAGCTGAGCCTCGAGCGAGAGCTGGTCAAAGGCCATGTGGAAGGTGATATCGATGACCCCGCGCTTGCACTCCTCGGTCGCGCAGCCCGTAGCCATCACGAGGGCGCCGAGGGTGAGCTCGTCGAGCGCCCAGCCGCCGGCACAGGGCTTGCAGCAGCCAAAGACCAGGCCGTCAACGCCGGCGCTCACGGCAAGGCCCAAGTCCATCTCCATCATGCGCAGCTCGTCCTGGTTGTAATGAAAGTCGCCACCACGCGGACGAATCATGCACATCGCTCGCGCGTCATGCTCGTGAGCGTAGCTGACCGTAGTGCTGATAACGCCGGCCGAGGGCGTAGTGCCACCAACGGCAAGGTTGTCGCACAACTCGATGCGCTTAGCACCGGCATCGATAGCCGCCGGCACACGCTCAAAGTTCTCGGCACAAAATTCGTATAGCATAGATAGCCCCCGGGAGACATTTCGATTTCCACACGGCATTGTCACACGTTAAATAGCAACCCGCACGATGGAACAAAACCTTGACAAGGAGTGTCCCAAAGTGCCGGCACATAAGGAACGTCCCCAGGTGCCACCTTGAGCGATGGGTACTCATTTAAGTACGTCCCCAATGAGTACCCGCAGGGGACAGACAGACCGGACTCCCTATACGACAACTGTTGACATCATATACTATGTGTCATATAGTAGGTGTTACACAGTATACTACGAAAGGAGGTGTGCGGATGGAGGCACAGATGAAGCGCGGCTTCCTCGAGGCCTGCGTGCTCGCGGCCGTCTCGGGCGAGGAATCCTACGGCTATCAGATCGTGAAGGACGTGCCCGCGAGTATGGGGCTCACGGAATCCACGCTCTATCCGTTGCTCAAGCGCCTGGAGAAGGCGGGCTGCATCACCGCGCGCTCCGCCGAGCACAACGGGCGGCTGCGGAGGTACTACCGCATCACGGACGCCGGGCGCGAGCGTATCGCCGAGTTCCTCGCCGAATGGCCATCCGTGCAGGAGATCTACCGTTACGTGGAGGGGGCGCACCATGACGCGCGATGAGTTCTTGAACCGGCTGGGCGAGCTTCTGGCCTGCCTGCCGGCAGATCAGGTAAAGGAAACGCAGGAGTTCTACGCGGAGGCCATCGCCGACCGTATGGAGGACGGCATGACGGAGGCCGAGGCTGTGGCCGCCATGGGCACGCCCGGTGAGGTCGCCGAGGCAACGCTCGACGAACTGCCCGCCGTGCCGCGCGCGATCGCGAGGACCAAGCGCAAGAGCACGGCACTTCTATGGGCGCTCGCCATCGTGGGCTCTCCGGTATGGATTCCGCTGCTGCTCGCGTTCGTCGCCGTTGCCGCTGCAGTCTACATCTGTATTTGGGTTCTTGCGCTCTGCGTGTGGATCGTGGCCGCGGCATTCGGGGGCGCGGGCCTGGTAGGGCTCCTGTTCGCCGTGGACGGCATCATTATCGGGCATGTTCCGTACGTTTTGGCCTCGATGGGAATGGGATTCGCTTCCATCGGTGTGGCGCTCCTCACGGGAGCCGGCGCCTGGACGGCGTCCAAGCAGATTGCGCGCCTCTCTGCCCTTTGGGCGAAGAAAGCCGTTTCGCCCTTCTGGA
The DNA here is from genome assembly GCF_040926185.1 of Collinsella aerofaciens. Taxonomy (GTDB): domain Bacteria; phylum Actinomycetota; class Coriobacteriia; order Coriobacteriales; family Coriobacteriaceae; genus Collinsella; species Collinsella aerofaciens_BC. Next base: position 41,737 of record NZ_JBCOIQ010000012.1, on the reverse strand, counting down.
AAGATCGAGGCAATAAGAGCCGCATGGGCGCCGAAGCGGCGCCGCTCACGGCATAGGAAGGAGTGCAAACATGTCCAGCGTAAAAAGGATTTACCTTGCCGTAGCGGGTGGGCTTGTTGCCACGGGGCTCGTCCTGGCTGCTATCGGATTTGTAGCCTCCGGCTTTAACCTCGCTGTGTTCAACACACAGATCGACCTGCGCGATGACACCATCATTCTGGGTGGTGTTGAAATAGACGACCCGGCAGGGCTTCCACTCATCGAGCAGCTTGCCGAGGTTGGCGAGATCCATATTGGATCTGCAACGACTGGTTCGTCTTCTCCTCGCAAATGATCGAGCTCGTAGCAGCCATCCCCCTTCGGGCACACCACGACGGGCGTGAGCACGCCGCGCTCGGGGCCTTTTGACCTAGTCATTGGGGACGTTCTTAGACGACTAGTCATTCAAGAACGTCCCCAACGACTATAAGGAGTGTCCCCAGATGCCGGCAGAAAAGGAACGTCCCCAAGTGTCACCCCCCATGTGCCAGCGACAACGGCAACGCCGATGTTTTGGCAATGTCAGCAAGCGGGCCGCATTTGAGACAAGGTGACGTGAAACGAAAGGGCGCAGACCTTCTGGTCGCGCCCTTGAAGTTGAACGTCAGATTGTCCAAATGCGGCCCGCGCAGCGTCGACTGGTCCGCCGTTCGGTAGAACGGCGGAACCGCCTAGCCGCCCAAGTAAGCTTTACGCACGTTGTCGTCGTGCAGCAGCTCTTGGCCGGTGCCGGTCATGGTGATCTTGCCGGTCTCGAGCACGTAGCCGCGCGTGGCGATTGAAAGCGCCATCTGGGCGTTCTGCTCGACCAGAAGCACCGTGGTGCCGGCCTTGTGCAGGTCCTCGACAATCTGGAAGATCTGCTCAATCAGAATCGGCGCCAGACCCATGGAAGGCTCATCGAGCATGAGCAGCTTGGGGTTGCTCATAAGGGCGCGCCCCATAACGAGCATCTGCTGCTCGCCGCCCGAAAGGGTGCCGGCGACCTGGCGACGGCGCTCTTTAAGGCGCGGGAACTGCTCGTAGACGCGCTCAAGGCCCGGAGCCACCGTGGACTTGTGCTGCGTGTAGGCGCCCATCTCCAGGTTCTCCTCGACCGTCATCTGCAAAAAGGCGCGACGGCCCTCGGGCACCTGGGCCAGGCCCTTGCCCACCAGTTTATCGGCAGGCGTATGGGTAATGTCCTCGCCCATAAACTTGATGGAGCCGGTCTTGGAACGCAGCAGGCCCGAGACGGTTTTAAGCGTCGTGGACTTACCGGCGCCGTTCGCGCCGATCAGGGCCACGATCTCGCCCTCGTTGACGTTAAAGGAGATGTCCTTGATGGCGTGGATAGCGCCGTACCAGACGTTGATGTTGTAGACGGAAAGCATCGGCTCTGCCATTTAGTTCTCCCCCTTATCCTGCTTGCCCAGATATGCCTCAATTACGGCATCGTTGTTCTGGATCTCCTCGGCCGTGCCCTTGGCGATGACCTTACCAAAGTTGAGCACGCAGATGCCCTCGCAGATGTTCATGACGAGCGACATGTCGTGCTCGATAAGCATGATGGCGATGCCAAAGGTGTCGCGGATCTTGACGATGTTCTCCATGAGCTCCGCGGTCTCGGACGGGTTCATGCCGGCGGCAGGCTCGTCGAGCAGCAGCAGTTTGGGGTTGGTGGCAAGCGCGCGGACGATCTCCAGACGACGCTGGGCGCCGTAAGGCAGCGAGCCGGCCTGCTCGTTTGCCAGGTGCTCCATATCAAAGATGGACAGCAGCTCCATGGCGCGCTCGTGGGCGGCCTTCTCGTGCTTCCAGTACGTCGGCAGACGCAGCACGCCCTCAAAACCAGAGTAGCGCTCCTGGTTGTGCAGGCCGACCTTAACGTTGTCCTCCACCGTCATGGTGTTGAACAGGCGAATGTTCTGGAACGTACGGGCGATACCCATACGGTTGACCTGATAGACCGACTTGCCCGAGGTGTCCTCGCCGTCGAGCAGGATAGTACCGTGCGTGGGCTGGTACACCTTGGTGAGCAGGTTGAAGACCGTGGTCTTACCGGCACCGTTGGGACCGATCAGACCGGCGATCTCGGTCTTACCGATGGTCAGACTAAAGTCGTCGACTGCCTTAAGGCCGCCAAATTCAATGCCCAAGTGGATGCACTCGAGCGCCGGGCGCTGGCCCAGGTCGCGGTCGGGAACGATGGCGCCAGAAGGATACGGGACCATCTTGCCCTTGTTGAACTCAAACTTACTGGGCATCGGCTGCCACCTCCTTCTTGGAAGCAAAGCGGTCCTTGACGCGACCGAAGAACGCCTTGAGCTGCGGGTTGTTGGTAAAGATCATGACCAGGATCAGCACGATGGCGTAGATGAGCATGCGGTAGTCCGAGAACTGACGGAGCAGCTCGGGAAGCACCGTGAGCAACGCCGCCGCGATAACGGAGCCGCGCATATTGCCCAGACCGCCCAAGACCACGAACACCAGGATGAGGATGGACGTATTGAAGTCGAACTTGGTGGCGGAGAGCTGCGAGAAGTTACCGCCGAAGAGGGCTCCGGCAGCACCGGCGAGGGCAGCGGAAACCACGAAGGCAATCATGCGGTACTCGGTGACGGAGATGCCTACGGACTCGGCTGCAATCTTGTTATCGCGCACGGCCATGATGGCACGGCCGGTACGGCTGCGAACCAGGTTGAGCACAATCACGAGTGCGACCATGACCAGGATGGCACCGGCGAGGAAGGTCGAGTACGTCGACACGCCCGAGGCGCCCTGGGCGCCCTTGATGATGGCGGTGCCGTCCTCGAGCAGGTGCAGGTCGTCGATCGCAGAGTTGCCCGTGATGTTAAAGATCACGTGCAGGCCGCGCGAGTCGACACCCACGATAAGGCAAGTGACGATCTCTTTGATGATCTCGCCAAAGGCCAGCGTCACGATAGCCAGGTAATCGCCGCTCAGGCGCAGGACCGGGATGCCGATCAAGAAGCCCAAGATGGCAGCGGCGATAGCGCCGACCACGATGCTGATGATCAGGCGCACCGGATCGGAGGGAACGGCGCTCTCGAGGGCGACCGCGGTGACGATGCCCGTATAGGCGCCGACGCTCATAAAGCCCGCATGGCCCAGCGACAGGTCGCCCGCGATGCCGACGACGAGGTTGAGGGAAATGGCCATGACGATGTAGGCCGTAATGGGAACCAACTGACCGGCAATCATGCGCGGGATCATATGGTTGGACTGCATAAAGAACACGATGGCGAAGGCCACGATGCACATGGCGTACGTAACAAAGTCGTGACGCGTCTGCTTATCTTTAAGAAACTTCATAACGCTCACCTACACCTTCTCGGGGACGTACTTGCCCAAGAGGCCGGCAGGCTTGACGAGCAGGACGATGATCAAAACACCAAAGACGATGGAGTTGGCAAGGCTCGTGGAAATGTAGGCCTGCGCCATCGCCTCGATGATGCCAATGAGAATGCCGCCGACAAAGGCGCCGGGGATGGAGCCGATGCCACCGAAGACGGCGGCGTCGAAGGCCTTGATGCCAGGCATGGCGCCTGTCGTAGGCTGCAGCACCGGCGAGTAGGAGCACAGCAGCACGCCGGCGATGGCGGCAAGGGCAGAGCCGATGGCAAACGTCATCGAGATGGTGCGGTTGACATTGATGCCCATGAGCTGAGCGGCGGCCTTGTCCTCGGACACGGCGCGCATGGCTTTGCCCATCTTGGTCTTACCTGTAAAGAACATCAGGCCGGCCATGATAACCAGGCAGGCGACGATGGTGACGAGCGAGACGGCGCTTACGTTGAACTTGGCCAAGAACTCCGGCACCTGGAAGGTGACGAGCGAAGTGAAGTTCTTGGGCGTGGCGCCCCACAGAAGCTGCGCGGCGTTCTGCAGGAAGTAAGACACGCCGATAGCCGTGATCAGAACGGCCAGCGGGCCCGCCTGACGCAGCGGCTTGTATGCCAGACCCTCGATGAGAACACCGAGAACGGTACAGACCACACAAGAGAGAACTACAGATGCCCAGCCCGGGAGGCCGAGATACGACGTGGCGCAGAACGAGACATAGGCACCGACCATGATGACGTCGCCGTGAGCGAAGTTGAGCATCTTGGCGATACCGTAGACCATGGTGTAGCCCAACGCGATGATGGCGTAGACGCTGCCCATGGACAGGCCGTTGACCAGGTATTGGATAAAGACCGTCATGTTCCACATCCCCCTTTCGAATAGGTTTCCAGTTGATGTATGAAACAGGGACGTTACATCGTCCCTAGATACCAAGCAAGCAGGGAAGGCCAAAACCTCCCCTGCTTGGGATCAAAACCGCTCTATGTAAGGCGGCCAATTAGGCCTGTACGTACTTGCCGTCGGTGATGACGTACGCCGTGGGCTCCTTCTGGACCTGGCCCTTATCGTTCCAGGTGAGCTTGCCGGTCAGACCGTCAACGGTAATCTTGAGCATAGCCTCGGGAAGCTTCTCGGCAACCTCGGTCGGGTCGGCGTCAGCACCCAGGCCGGCTTCCTTGAGGGCCTCGACCACCGCATGCACGCCGTCGTAGGCGTCGGCGGCAAACTGGTCCGGAGTCTCGCCATACTTATCCTTGTAGGCGTTGACGAAGTCGGCATTCTTCTCGTCATCGGCGGAGAATGGGGTCATGAGCAGCAGACCCTCGGCCAGAGAGGTGTCGAAACCTTCCACGCCCAGGATACCGTCCATACCGTCGCAGCCCATCATCTTGACGTCGTAGCCCATGTCCTTGGCGTTCTTGAGCAGGACGGATGCGGGCGTGTAGTAGATCGGTGCAAAAATCATGGTGGCGCCGGCCTGCTTTGCCTTGGTCAGCTGGTTGGTAAAACTCGTAGCAGAGTCGTCCTTGAAGGTCTCCTCGTCGACAATCTCAAGCTTAGACTTAGCGGCCTGGGCCTTAAAAGAATCTGCGATGCCCGAAGAATAGGCGTCGCCGGAGTTATAGAACAGCACGAACTTCTCGTTCGCATACTTCTGCGCCAGGAACTTGGCAGCGTTGACACCCTGGTTGGGGTCGGTGAAGCAAACCTGGAAGACGCAATCCTTGCCCTTGGTAACGTCCTCGGAGGACGCGGACGGGGTGATCATGAACGTCTCGGGGTCGTTACCACACTCTGCGGCAACGGCAACCGACGCACCCGTGGTGGTCGGGCCGACGAGGGCCTGCATGCCCCAGTCGAGCAGGGTGTTGAAGGCGTTGACGGCCTTCTCGCCGTCAGCCTGGTCGTCCTCGGCCTTGCTGACAAGCGGCAGCTCCTTGGTCGAGAAATCCTTGCAGCCAAGCTCGACAGCCTGGGTAACGGACTTGCCGTAGGACGCATTGGCGCCGGTCAGCGGGCCGATGGTGCCGATCTTAAACGAAGCGTCGCCCGAAGCGGAACCACTGTCGCCGCCGTTGGAGGAGCAGCCAGCTAGAATGGACATCGCCCCCAGACCTGCTGCGCTCGCGATAACGCTCCTGCGATTCATAACAGGGTTCAATGACTTACCGGCGAGGCTCGACATGCGGCTCTCCTCTCAAATCTCGTCGGGTTTCGGTTACCCGACAGGCCATCCTTCGCCGTGTTCGGCGTTCGCAAAATAGTAGACGCTTTAGTTAAGGAAAGTGGCGATTATTTCAACTTTTCTTTGGATTTGTTCATTTATCCATAATTCTGCGTATTTCTATTACTTTATGCAGTATTGCCACTTTATTATGTAAAAGTAATGTTTCCATTCTGTTACAGGCGTCCCTGCCCTGAATAAAACAGCCTCACCGGTCGTGCTTTATGCGCACTTAGGCGGCGATGTACTTGCCGTCCTGAATCACATAGGCCGTAGCGGGCTTCTCGACTTGGCCTTCGTCGTTCCACGTGAGCTCGCCCGTCAGGCCCTCGATCTTGATCTTGCGCATGGCCTTGGCAAGGTCGCCGGCAATGTCGGCACCGTCGGCCGTAAGGTCGATGCCCGCTTTATCGATAGCCTCGACGATTGCGTGGACGCAATCGTAGGCGTCGGCGGCAAACTGGTTAGGCGTCTCGTCGTAGGCATCCTTATAGGCCTTGACGAAGTCGGCGTTCTTCTCGTCGTCAGCCGAAAACGGGGTCATGAGCAGTACGCCCTCGGCAAGAGAGGTATCGAAACCTTCCACAGAGAGCAGGCCGTCCATGCCGTCGGTACCCATGAGGGTCATGTCGTAGCCCATGTCCTTGGCGTTCTTGAGCAAAACGGACGCCGGCGTGTAGTAGATCGGCGCAAAGATGAGCGTGGCGCCGGCCTCCTTGGCCTTGGTGAGCTGGTTGGTAAAGCTCGTGGAAGAGTCGTCCTTAAAGGTCTCGGTATCGACGATGTCGAGCTTGGACGCCTTGGCCTGCTCGGCAAAAGCGTCGGCAACGCCCGAGCTATACGTATCGCCGGAGTTGTAGAACAGGGCGATCTTGGCATCCGCGTACTTCTCGGCCAAGAACTTCGCGGCGCTGGCGCCCATGGTGGGATCGGTGAAGCAAACCTGGAAAACCGTGGTCTTATCCTTGGTAACGTCGAGCGACGAGGCCGAAGGCGTGACCATGAGCATATCGTCGGCGATCTCGCCCGAGACAGCGACGGCGGCACCGGTGGTGACGGGGCCGACGAGCGCCTGCATGCCCCAGTCGCACAAGGTATTGAAGGCGTTGATGGCCTTCTCGCCGTCAGCGACGTCATCCTCAGACTTAAGCGAGAGTTTGAGGTCCTTGGTCGAAAAATCCTTGGCGGCGAGCTTGGCACCCTTCTCGGCCGAAACGCCATAGGTTGCCGCGGCGCCGGTCAGAGGGCCGATGACACCGATCTTGAAGGTCTTGCCGTCATCGGCGGAGCCGCCGTCCGAGCCACCCGACGAGCAACCAGCGAGTGCCGCGGTGCTACCGAACGCCGCGGCGCCAGCCAAGAAACTCCTGCGGTTAAGTACGTTGTTGATGCTAAACATGGTGTCCCCCTTTTCGCTGGCCGCGGTGCGGCCGTCTTGCGGTACAGGGCAAACCTTATGGTGCAAACGTTGACAGTTTGTTACGGAAGTTCGTTTGTAGCGAGCATGTTTCCAATGTTTCCGCAGCGTTTCGGGGGTGCCGTTTTGTGCGACTCCTGTTGCCTGGCGAGCACGCGCCCTCGGTTCACGCTAGAATGCACTCAACCTTTAAGCGGTTAATCCATCCATAAGATGCACGAAGGAGCTATCTATGAGCGAACCCCTGCGCACCGTGAACGTCGGCCTCATCGGTCTGGGAACCGTCGGCGGCGGCGTGGCCCGCCTGATCAAGAGCCACCACGATGAGTACCTGGCAGCCTACGGCATCGACCTTAAGCTGACCCGCGCCTGCGCGCTTGCTTGGGAGCAGGCCGAGGCAGCCGGTATTGAGCGCGAGGCCTTTACGAGTGACTGGCATGACGTCGTCACCGACCCCGCCGTCGATATCGTCGTCGAGCTGATCGGCGGCGAGCATCCCGCAACCGAGATCTTCACCACTGCCTTTGAGCACGGCAAGCACGTCGTCTCTGCCAACAAGGCCCTGCTGGGCCGTCATGTCGAGACGCTCGCCGAGAAGGCGCGCGCGTGCGGCGTGCAGATTAAGTGCGAGGCCAGCTGTGGCGGTGGCATCCCCATCGTGAGCACGCTCGAGCACGACCTGGTGGGCAACAAGATCCTGACCATCGCCGGCATTCTCAACGGTACCACCAACTATATCCTGTCGCGCATGGACGCCGAGGGCGCCGATTACGCCGATGTGCTTGCCGACGCGCAGGCCAAGGGCTATGCCGAGGCCGACCCGTCCGCCGACGTCGACGGCTTCGACGCCGCCAGCAAGACGGCAATCCTCGCTTCCATCGGCTTTGGCACCCGCGTGACCACCGACGATGTCTACCAACAGGGTATCCGTACCATCGGCGCCGAGGACATCGCCCAGGCCCGCGAGCTCGGCTACACCATCAAGCTGCTGGGCATCGCACGCAACACCGACGCCGGCGTCGACGTCCGCGTGCATCCCACGCTCATCCCGGCAGACCATATGCTCGCCAAGGTCAACGGCGCCATGAACGCCGTCTACGTGGTGGGTGACGCCGTGGGCGAAACCATGTTCTACGGTGCCGGCGCAGGCTCCTTCCCCACCGCGAGCGCCGTCGTGGGCGATATCCTGTCGCTCTCCGAGCAGATCAGCCGCGGCGTGGCTCCGCTGCCCGAGATTGAGCCCTATGGTCACAATCTCGCCTTTAAGCCTATGGACGAGCTCCAGACCAAGTACTATGTGCGCCTGAAGGTCGCCGACCGCGTGGGCGCCCTGTCCGAGACGGTCGACATCTTTGCCAAGCACAACATCTCGATCTCGCTCATCAACCAGGTCGAGGACGGTAAGTCGGGCGTCAGCGATGCCTGCTCGGTCATCTTCCTGACGCACCGCGCGCTCGAGAAGGACGTCCAGGCTGCCACCGCCGAGCTTGCCAGCGTCGACTGCGTAGCCGAGGTCGCCAACGTCCTGCGCATCGAGGACGTTGAGGCTTGGACCGAAGGCGTCATGGCGAACTAGTTCGGTTTACACCCCACAACGCATTTGCTCGAAGGGCTCCCGTCCGATGTGGGATGGGAGCCTTTTTGTCTCCTGCCCTAAGCACAACGACAGGGCACATTTGCGCGAGCCGCTCATCGGTAACGCGGGCTACCGTTCACCGATATGCAAACACGGCCGATTCCAGTTACGGCTACGCTGTGCTGCGAATGTCCGCCCGCGATGAGAGGAAATACCATGTTGCTCGAGGGCAAGAAAGCAATCATCACCGGAGGCACGCGCGGTATCGGCTATGCCATCGCCTGCCGTTTTATCGAGGAAGGCGCCGCCGTCACCGTCTTTGGCTCGCGTCAGGAGACCGCCGATGCGGCCGTTGAGAAGCTGACAGCCGCCTATCCCGCGGCAAAGATCTGGGGCCGTTCGTGCAACCTCACCTCACTCGAGGCCGTAACCGAGGCCTTTACGCAGGCCGCAGCCGACATGGGCGGTCTCGACACGGTCGTCAACAATGCCGGTATCTCCCAGCGCTCGCCCCTTTTGGACTACACGGCCGAGGAGTTCGCAAAGGTCATGGACCTCAACGTCGTCGCTGTCTTTAATGGCCACCAGGCTGCCGCCAAGATCATGACCGAGGCCGGCCACGGCGGCACCATCACTACCACAAGCTCGATGGTCGCCAAGTACGGCCAGCCCTCCGGCGTCGGTTACCCCACGTCCAAGTTTGCCGTCAACGGAATGGTCCAGTCGCTCTCGCGCGAGCTCGCCCCCATGGGTATTCGCGTCAACGCCGTCGCCCCAGGCGTAACCAAGACCGATATGGTCGCCAACCTGCCCGAAGAGGTCATCAAGCCCATCATCGCCACCATCCCGCTCGGCCGCATGGGCGAGCCCGAGGATGTCGCCAACGCCTTTGTCTTCTTGGCAAGCGACATGTCCTCCTATGTCACGGGCGCCATCCTCCCCGTCGACGGAGCCGCCCGCTCCTAAGGGGCCACAAGCCTCAGCTCCCAGCCTCAACATAGTCCAACAAAGAAGGCGCGCCGTCTGCATCAACTGCAGGCAGCGCGCCTTCTTCTGTTTGAAGTGGAAGCCGTGTCCCAGAATTCCGGCTCAGACCGGGACGCAGCTTCCCTCAGGGCCATGTTTCGGAAAATGTGCCCCGTTTTGAACGCCGATTCTGGGACACCGTTTCCGCAACGGGTCTCTCGCGGAAACTGTATCCCACTCTGAGCGCCCATTCCGGGACACAGTTTCCCCAAGGCCTTTGTTTCGGAAAGCGCATCCCATTACGCGTCTTCAAACTGGGACGCGCTTTCCGGCAGGGGTCCAAAGCGGAAACTGCATCCCGCTCTGAGCGTCCATTCTGGGATGTGGCTTCCCGATGGGGGCCGATGCGGAAACCGCATCCCGTTCCGAGCCTTCAAAGCGGGACGCGCCTTCCCCTAGGGAAGCATCTCGTTATTTGCCGTCGTCGTCCTGGGCTTCATCGCGCGCGTAGAGCTCCAGCATGCGGCGGCGGTATTCGTGCACGGCGAGCTTGGCGCGCTCCAGGCGGCGGCGCTCACGCGGAGTCAGCTTGGACGGGTCGATCTCGTCGCCATAGGTCTTCTCGGCCAGCAAATGAGCGGCGTCCACGATACGGGCATCGATGTGCCCGCTTGCCGCCTCGGTCGAGAGGCGGTCGGCAATGGAATCAAGGGTAGGTATGCCGTCGAGCGAACGCCCATGTCCATGCGAGGTCAGCAGCTCGTGCTCGCGTGCGAGCAGGCTCGCCAAATCGTGATGGGCGCGCAAGATGTCAAGCGCATCGGAAGGATGCTCGGCAACCTCTGCCACGGCGGCGGCCGGCGCGGCATCGACCACGCGGTAGAACAGCTGCGCGAGCAACGGCATCAAAAACACCGTGATGGCACCGGCAGCGACCATGACCGACGCGACGTCTTGCGACAGGGCGCCGGCGTTAACAGCCACACTCGTCACGGCGACGATAATCGGCAGGGCCGTGGTGCAGTAGAGCGCCACGGTAATGCGGCCATAGGCCGAGACGTCGCGCGTCGCAGGGCAAATGCTCATGGATATGAGAATAGGCACGGCGCGAATAACCAGCAATGCCACGATAAAGCCCACAAGCAGCCCCGGGCGCGATACCACAGCGGTCAGGTCAATCTTGGCACCCGAAACGGTAAAGAACACCGGGATCAAAAAGCCATAGGCAAGGCCGTCGAGCTTGAGTTCGAGCGTATGGTTGCCCTCGGGGATGATGTAGCGCAGGACAAAGCCCGCGGCAAAGGCGCCCAGCACGATATCGAGACTAAAAATGGCGGAAAACGCCACGAGCGTGACCAGGATGAGCACCGTGAGGCGCACGAACGTTTGGGAGGTCGTGTCGGCGCGCTCCTGAATAAAGGCAAAGAAACGGCTACCGATACGCTTGGAGCGGCTGGGGACCACGGCAAGCAGCACACACACCACGGCGAACAGTCCCAAGATCAGCAGCGTCTCGATGCCCGTACGGGCAGACAGCAGCACCGACATGGCGAGCACGGGGCCGAGCTCGCCCCACGTACCGTAGGCAAGAATGGAATCTCCCACGCGCGTACCCGCAAGCGACCGCTCGCGCAAGATAGGCATGAGCGCCCCAAGGGCCGTGGAGGTGAGCGCGAGCGTCACCGCGATACCGTCAAAATGGCTGACCGAAAACCATGGGGTAAAGCGCACGGCAAGCCAGGCGATACCAAACGTGATGACCCACGTCGCCATACCGTAGCGGCCCTCGACGCCCGTGATGTTCTTGGGGTCGATCTCAAAGCCGGCGAGCAGAAACAAAAAGGCCAGGCCCAGCTCGGACACGAGCGAGACCTCGGCATCCACATGGATGATGCCGAGCATGTGAGGTCCCAGCACGGCGCCGAGCACGAGCAAAAAGACCGTCTCGGGAACGGGTTTTCCGGGAATCGCCGAGGCGATGAAGGGGCTTGCAAAGGCCACGAGCGCGATGATGGCGAGTGAAACGAATGCCATGTGATGCCTTTCTCTTGTTTGCGCTTCACTGTAGCACCCTCGCCGTCCTCAACGCGCCGCGAGCTGTCGTATCATAGTGAGGTTTACAAACATGTGGCTCAAGGCGACCGCAGGGCAGACCCCGCAAACCGACCGCTGCCGCATACCGTACCGTACGCCCAACCGATCAGGAAGGCAGGAACCAATGGTCTCTCGTATCTACGTGGAGAAGAAACCCGGGTTCGACGTCGAGGCTCAGCAGCTCAAGGGCGAGCTGACCGAGATTCTCGGCATCAAGGGCATCGAGGCCCTGAGGATCATCAACCGCTACGACGTCGAGGACATCGACGAGGAGCTTTTCCGCTCCTGCGTGCCGACCGTCTTTAGCGAGCCCCAGGTCGATGTGACCTACGACGAGCTCCCCGCAAGCGATGGCGCCGTCTTTGCCGTCGAATTCCTGCCTGGCCAGTTTGACCAGCGCGCCGACTCCGCCAGCGAGTGCGTGCAGCTCATCAGCCAGGGCGAGCGCCCCGCCGTGCGCTCCGCCAAGGTCTATATGATCTCGGGCACTCTGGACGAAGCCGCCATCGAGGCCATCAAGCACTACGTGGTGAACCCCGTCGAGGCGCGCATCGCCTCGCTCGACTTGCCCGAGACGCTGTACATGGAGACCCCCGAGCCCCAGCCCGTCGAGGTGCTCGACGGCTTCCGCGAGCTCGACGAGGCCGGCCTTGCCGCCTTTATCGCCGATCGCGGCCTTGCCATGGACGAGGCGGACATCGCCTTCTGCCAGCAGTACTTCCGCGATGAGGACCGCGACCCCACCATCACCGAGATCCGCGTGATCGACACCTACTGGTCCGATCACTGCCGCCACACCACCTTCGGCACCGTCCTGGACGACGTGACGATCGACGACGCCGTGGTGCAGCAAGCCTTCGACCGCTACATGGAGATGCGCCACGAACTCGGCCGCGACGCCAAGCCCGTCTGCCTCATGGACATGGGCACCATCGGCGCCAAGTATCTTAAGAAGACCGGCATCATGACCGATGTCGATGAGTCCGAGGAGATCAACGCCTGCACCGTCAAGGTGAAGGTCGATGTCGACGGCGAGGACCAGGACTGGCTGTTCCTGTTTAAGAACGAGACCCACAACCACCCGACCGAGATCGAGCCCTTCGGCGGTGCCGCCACCTGCGTGGGCGGCGCTATCCGCGACCCGCTCTCGGGCCGCAGCTATGTGTACCAGGCCATGCGCGTCACCGGCGCCGGTGACCCCACCGTCCCGGTTTCCGAGACGCTCGAGGGCAAGCTGCCGCAGCGCAAGCTCGTGACCACTGCCGCCGCCGGCTACTCCAGCTACGGCAACCAGATCGGCCTTGCCACCGGTCAGGTCAACGAACTCTATCACCCCGGTTACGTGGCCAAGCGCATGGAGGTCGGCGCCGTCGTGGGCGCTACCCCGGCAGACCACGTTCGTCGCGAGTGCCCCGCCCCCACCGACAAGATCATCCTGCTGGGCGGCCGCACCGGCCGCGATGGCATCGGTGGCGCCACCGGCTCCTCCAAGACCCAGAACACCGAGTCCATCGAGACCTCGGGTGCCGAGGTCCAGAAGGGCAACGCCCCTGTCGAGCGCAAGCTGCAGCGTCTGTTCCGCCGCGGCGACGCCTGCCGTCTGATCAAGCGCTGCAACGACTTTGGCGCCGGCGGCGTCTCGGTCGCCGTGGGCGAGCTTGCCGACGGCCTGTATGTCGACCTGGACACCGTGACCAAGAAGTACGACGGCCTGGACGGCACCGAGCTCGCTATCTCTGAGTCCCAGGAGCGCATGGCCTGCGCCGTCGCCGACGGTGACGTCGAGGAGTTCATGGGCTACGCCGCCGAGGAGAACCTGGAGGCGACCGTTATCGCCGAGGTTACCGCTGAGCCGCGCATGCGCATGGCCTGGAACGGCGTCGCCATCGTCGACCTGTCCCGCGAGTTCCTCAACTCCAACGGCGCACCCAAGCACCAGGTCGCCCACGTGTGCGCCCGCAGCGTGTGGCAGCCCAGCTGGGCCGGCACCACGCTCGCCGAGCGCATGACCTCGCTCGTCACCGACCTCAACGTCGCTTCCAACAAGGGCCTTTCCGAGCGCTTCGACTCCACCATCGGCGCCGCGACCGTGCTCATGCCCTTTGGCGGCAAGACGCAGCTCACCCCCAGCTCGGCCATGGTCGCCAAGTTCCCCGTGGACGGCGAGACCACCACGGCGAGTGCCATGGCATGGGGCTTCAACCCCTATCTGATGGAGGCCGACCAGTTTGCGGGCGCCTACCTGTCCGTGGTCGAGTCCATTGCCAAGCTCGTTGCCGCCGGCTTTGAGCACAAGCGCGCCTATCTCTCCTTCCAGGAGTACTTCGAGCGTCTGCGCACCGAGGCCGAGCGCTGGGGCAAGCCCACGGCAGCCGTCTTGGGCGCCCTCATGGCCCAAGTCGACCTGGGTGCCGGCGCCATCGGTGGCAAGGATTCCATGAGCGGCTCGTTTGAGGACGAGACCGGCGAGCTCAACGTTCCGCCAACCCTGATCAGCTTCGCTGTCGCCGTGGGCAAGGCCGCCCGCGCCGTCTCGCCCGAGTTCAAGGGCCTCACGCACCGCGTCGTCCGCATCGCCCCCGCCACCTATGGCGAGGACTACCGCCCCGACGCTCAGCAGCTGCTCGCGGCGTTTGACGCCGTCGAGGCGCTCACTGCTACCGGCAACGCCCTGGCCATCTCCACGCCCGGCTACGGCTGCGGCGCCGAGAGCCTCTTCAAGATGTGTGTCGGCAACCAGATCGGTATCGAGCTTGCCGAGGACGTGGACGTGGAGAGCCTCTTCACCCCGCTCTACGGCAGCTTTATCGTCGAGCTCGCCGAGGACGCCGAGCTGCCCGAGGTCGCCGACGGCGTTGTCGTCGAGCCCCTGGGTACCACCGTCGAGGGCTATGTCATCGACACCGGCTCCGAGGTCATCGAGCTCGCCAAGCTCCAGGAGGCCTGGGAGAGCGGCATCGAGGGCGTCTTCGCCTACCGCAGCGCCGGCGAGACCCCCGAGGTCGAGACCATCGACTTCCACGCCAAGGATATCCACGTGTACGGCGGCGCCAAGATCGCCCGCCCGCGCGTGATCATCCCCGTGTTCCCCGGTAACAACTGCGAGTACGACAGCGCCCGCGCCTTCCGTGCCGCCGGTGCCGAGGCCGACACCTTCGTGATCAACAACCTCACGCCCGAGGCCGTCGCCGAGAGCACCCACGAGCTCGCCCGCCGTATTCGCCAGAGCCAGATTGTCATGATCCCCGGCGGCTTCTCGGGCGGCGACGAGCCCGACGGCTCCGCCAAGTTCATCACGGCGTTCTTCCGCGCTCCCGAGGTCACTGAGGCAGTCCGCGACCTGCTCAAGGCCCGCGATGGCCTGATGCTGGGCATCTGCAACGGCTTCCAGGCCCTGATCAAGCTCGGTCTGGTGCCCTACGGCGACATCGTCGACGCCACGCCCGATGCGCCCACGTTGACGTTCAACACCATCGGTCGCCACCAGAGCCGTCTGGTGCGTACCCGCATCTCGTCCAACCTGTCCCCGTGGCTGTCGCAGTGCAGCCTGGACGACCCCTACACCGTCGCCATCAGCCACGGCGAGGGCCGCTTTGTCGCCAACGACGAAGTGCTCGCCCAGCTGATCGCCAACGGCCAGGTCGCCACGCAGTACGTGGGCGAGGACGGCAAGCCCAGCATGGATCTCTCCGTCAACCCCAACGGCTCCGCACTCGCCATCGAGGGCATCACGAGCCCCGACGGCCGCGTCCTGGGCAAGATGGGCCATGCCGAGCGTCGCGGCGACAACCTGTACCGCAACGTGCCCGAGCATGTCCCCGGCGATAAGTTCATGCCGATCTTTGAGAGCGGCGTGGCCTACTTCGCTTAAACCTTTCCCATCAGGTACAATCCCTTCGGGTAACAACACCCGCCACCGACACATCCGGTGGCGGGTTCTTTTTTACTTCGCGCATGTAGGAAGGACATCATGGAAAGCCGCAAACCGTATCTCGCCACCCTGCCCGGACTCATCCTGGGCTGTCTTGTTTGCTGTGCACTCTGGGGATCGGCCTTTCCCTGCATCAAGATCGGCTACGCACTCTTTAGCATCCCAGCGCACGATAGCGCTTCGCAGCTGCTCTTTGCAGGTTTACGCTTTACGCTTGCCGGCGCCCTGGTTATCGTTGGGATGAGCGCGGCCCAACGCCGCCCCCTCATACCGCAAGCGCGCGACATCAAGCCCATCTTTGTCTTGTCGCTCTTCCAGACTATCGGGCAGTACTTCTTTTTCTATCTGGGCCTCTCGCGCGCCAGCGCCATGTCGAGCTCCATCATCGAGGCCAGCGCCAACTTCCTCGCAATCCTCTTTGCCGCCCTGGCATTTCACACCGAGAAGCTCAATACGGCCAAGGTGCTTGGCTGTGCGCTGGGCTTTGCCGGCGTCGCGCTCGTCAACCTTTCGGGCGCGGACGGCACCTTTGGCTTTACGCTCGACGGCGAGGGCTTTATCTTGGCTTCCACTGTTGCAGGCGCCCTATCGACCTGCCTGATCGGCATCTTCTCGCGCGAGCACGACGGCGTCTTGCTTGCCGGGTGGCAGTTTTTAGTCGGTGGCGTGGTCCTTACCGCCATCGGGTTTTTGATGGGCGGCACGTTGTCCCCCACCGAAATCGCCCCCGCCATCGCGCTCATCATTTATATGGCACTCATTTCCGCCGTCGCGTACTCGCTGTGGTCGCGCCTGCTTGCCGTCAACCCCGTCAGCCGCGTCTCGGTCTTTGGGTTTATGAACCCCGTCTTTGGTGTGGTGCTGAGCGCGCTGCTGCTCGGCGAGGGCGCTGGCACGAGCCCCGTTACCGTCATCGTTGCCCTGCTGTTGGTCTGCGGCGGCATCATCATCGTCAACAAACCCAAAAAAGCCTAGCGAGTTCACCTTTTTAGAGAGGATGTTCGCAAACTTTAGCTTAATGGAGCACACTGGTTCTCGTTGATTTCGTACCGAGTCGCGGCGGCAGACGCCCGTCTTGCCGCACCGCGCCTGGGCATTATGGGCGGTGGCCCCCACAAACGCAAAAAGGGGCGCACGACCACCACGGTCGTGCGCCCCTTTTCCTAGCGTATCTGGACGCCGGCCTTCTTTTTCTCGGCCTTGACGCGGTAGAGCTCCGCGTCGGCAGCGCGAAGCAAGTCTTGCCAGGTATCGACGCCGTCACCGACCCGTGCGTAGCCGATGGACATCCGCAACAGATACGGCACCTCGGCGCGCGCGAGCTCGTCGTTGATTGTCGCGCACAGATGCATGATATCCTGTTCCGCCGCTGCCTTTTGGAGCACCACGAACTCATCGCCACCATAACGCGCGATAAAGCCACCAGACGCCGAGCAGACCTCTTTGAGCGCAGCGGATATTACCTGAAGAGCATGGTCGCCCTCCACATGTCCATAGCGATCGTTAATCTGCTTAAAGCCGTCAGCGTCCATCATAAGCAGATATACATCTTCGGCCTGATCCACATTTGAAAAGAGCGACAGCATATAGGTCTCAAAACGGTTGCGGTTGTTGAGTCCAGTCAACGGGTCAGTCGAGATCAGTTGCTCCTAGCAGATGATATAGAGCAGCAACATGCTAATCATTATGCCGACACAAAGGCCAGGCACCGAGTATACGATCTGAAAGGTACCGCCCACCAGAGCGGGAACCGCAAAAAAGGCGAGGGTGCGATAAATGGCCTTCTTTTGCAGGCTTTCGACTTTTCGAGCCTGAATAAAGGCATGCAAGGACGTATATATGACGTAGCAGTAGCTAACGATAGGCTGAATCATATAAAGCGCTCCGCGACGATATACGCCCCGCGCATCGATATAGAACATAGCGTGCGTCCAGTAGCTGGTAAATGCCAGAACGACCACCAATGCGGTTGGCAACGTTAAAAGTACCACCCTATAGGGCGTGGTCAGGAGCCGTGAGCCCTGCATCGTCTCGGAATAGAAAAACCAAATGAGGCACGCGATGGCGAACAGCGAAAACGAAACCGCGTTGGAAATCCAGTTGGCCGTGATGCCTACAGGAGTGCTCACGCCGTCCGAGAGCGTCCAGATCATATCGAAGAAAATGTAGGCAGCAGACGTGTAGCCCAGCATGCTAAACAAAAGCTGCTGGGTGCTCGAGAACAGGGAGCGACGGCTTCGTACGGCAAGTCCGATAAGAATAATCATGCACAGCAGGAATATCTCGATCTTGAGTGCCTTTACCACTAGACGCCCTCCCTTCAATATCCAAGTGGCCAGAATCGCCCAATTCGAATCTGGGCAACAAACACCCCCTACTCCGCAGGGGTAAGGGGAATAATAGCAGAGCGCCCGAACGTCACTGCAAGACAGCTCTCGTTCGGGCGCTCAAACGGCGCGAGTTGCACGCCGGAATCATTGATGGGTATCGATTGCTACTCGCCATCGATGTCGGTCGCGACAGCCTCTTCGATGGCCTCGACACCGGCAGGCGACAGGTCTTCCTTGCTCTGGCAGAACTTCTTATCGACCCAGCCGGTCAGAATCGGGGCCATGATTGCCGTGATGATGACGGCAGTGGCGATCTGCGCATACGCGGTGGGCGCAAGCTCGGCATAGCGCGGAGCGACCTCGGCGAGGGCGACCGGCGTGGTCATGGCCGTGCCGGCAATGGTGGAACATGCCACAGCCGCCTTACCATTGCCGCCACACAGGCGCTCGAAGGCAAAGGTAATGGGACCGACGATAAAGAGCGTGATGAGGCCCAGCAGGATGCCCGAAATGCCACCGGCGATGAAGCTCGAAAGGCTCATGGACGCACCGAGCTGAAAACCAATTACAGCGATCGCGGGATTGGCGCCGGGAACCAGCAGGTTCTTGATAAACGGGAACAAGTTGCCCAGGACCATGCCGATAACAAGCGGCAGGATGGATCCGATGATGGTGCCGACGGGGATGTTGGCGAGACCCGAAACACCAAGGATGATCATCGTGACGGCGGGGCCGGCCGTAAAGAACAGGATACCGACAGCGCCCTGCTCGGACTCATCGCCGAACTCGCCCATGATGCCCGTATAGAGCGCCATGTTGCAAAACGTAATGCCGCCGATGATGGAAACCGAGCTCAGGCCTAAAAAGTTATCGTTAAAGAAGTACGCGACGCCCAGACCCAGCGCGGCTGCCACTACAAGCTTAGGAATCAGCACGACGATGCCGGTCTTGATGGCGCCCGGCGTGGACTTAAAGCTGATGCCGGCGCCCACGAACAGCAAGATCGCGGCAACGATGGTGTTGGAGCCGCCGCGGCAGGCAGCCGTAAAGAAGCCGCCGACCTCAAAGACCTGCGGCCAGAAGGTATTGAGCAAAAGGCCGACGATCATCGGATAGATCATGATGTCGCCCGGGATGCGCGGTACCTTGAATTTCTTTTGCTCGCTGGCGGTCGCTTCCTGTGCCATGAAACCCCCATTTCCGCTGACGCAGAACAAAAGCCCACGTCACGCTTTGCTACAGTAAAGTTTGACCATGGTACCAGAAGAAGCAGACCGCCTCGGTGAGAAATTCGATTCGTTAGGCCGGGACGATAACGCGTCCTGCTCCTATACGAGGCTCAAAACGATATAGAACACGATGCCCGAAACGCAGCACCACAACATCGACTTTATCTTGATTGCCACCGCCACGACGCCGGTGGCCGCAATCCAGGGAACCAAGGCAGGCCAGAGTCCCGCGTCGAACGCGCCGGGGTTCACCAAGTCGTTGGCGATCAGCGCGGCAAAGGCAGCGGGCGGGATATAGCCCAGGGCCTCGGTAATGCGGGGCGACAGGGTCCGCCCGCGCAAGGCGAACGCCGGCGCGATGCGAAAGAACGCGATAGCAGCCCACGACGACAGCCACAGAACCAAGAACTCGTTAGCGGGCATCGCGGGCACCTCTTCCGTCAAATACAGCATCGCACGCCAGCGCAATGGCAATGCCGATCACGACGCTTGCCGGCACGGCAATATTCGCGAGGCCCAAGAACTTGCATACGGCGACGGACACCGCGCCCGAAACCGCCGCGACAACGTTACCGCGCGACAGCCGCTGCGAAAAGAGCAGGCAGATAAAGAGCGAGGTGCAGACAAAGGCTGCAATGGCGGTGGGAACATCGACAACGGCGCCGACGATGGCGCCCATCGTACACGAAACGCCCCATGTTGCGATGAGGATCACGTTGAGCACAAAGGACTCGCGCGGGCCCCAATCCTCCCCTTCAACCAACTTGGCAAGCGAGATGCCATATGCCTCCTCGGTAAGTGTCGCGGCAACAGCCAGCGTCTGACGCTTCGAGGCACCCCTCAGATGCGGTGCGATCGATGCCGAGTAAAGCGCAAAACGCGAGGAGATGGCGGCAACGCTCGCGACGATCGATGCTGCAGGCACACCCGCCAGCCACAGGTTGCAGATCATAAACTGGCCGCTGCCCGTCACAAACGTACTGCTTAGAGCAAAGACCATCCAGGGCTCCATTCCCGTCTGCCCCATGATCATTCCGCACGGCGCGCCTATTGCAACATAGGTAAGCATCACTGGCCAGACGGTTCTAACGATTTTGAGCACCATACGTTTCTCATCCTGACAAGGTCTCCGAGCCGCATGTAGCGACACGGCAGAATCATCATCCGGCAGCAACCGAGTTCACCTACAATTGCCACCGGATCGAAAGACACAACTTTTTAGGAAGTCATTATGACAGCTATCGATCGAGACCGGGCGCGCGCGGCCTTCAAAAGCTACACCGATGCCTACGACGTCACCAACCCACGCATCGCGCTCAAAATCGAGCATACATACCACGTGGCCGAGGCATGCGATGCCGTAGCGCGCGAGCAGGGCTGGTCGTCAGAAGATATTGACCTGGCATGGCTTTGCGGCCTGCTACACGATATGGGCCGCTTTGAGCAGCTGCGACGCTGGGACACCTTTAAGGACGCCGAGAGCATGAGCCATGCGGCGCTGGGCATCGAGGTCCTCTTTGGCGAGAATCCCGCCGATGCACCCGCCGTAACGAGCATCCGCGACTTTATCGATGACCCGGCAGAAGATGGGCTCATCCGAGCGAGCATTGCCTATCACAGCGATTTCCGCCTACCCGCGCAGCTCGACGTGCGCACGCGGAGCTTCTGCGATATCGTGCGCGATGGTGACAAGATCGACATTATGCGCACCATCGCCGACAGCACCGTCGACACTATCCTCAAGGTGGACGAGAAGACGTTTCTCGGCAGCCGTTTCTCGTCGCCGACACTTGCCGCCTTTGACGAGCACCGCTGCGTCGCACGCGATGAGCGCGATGAGCCCGCCGACTTCTTGGTGGGGCTTATCTGCTTTATGTTTGAGCTCGTCTATCCAGCAAGCCGCGCGCTGGCGCGCGAACAGGGCGATATCCACCGCCTGCTCGACGCGCCCTTTGGCATTACGCGGCCCTTTACCGACCCCGCCACGCAGGCAACTTGGAGCCGCCTAAAGGACGAGATGCGCGACTGGCTGGCGCGCGCCTAGCGCTCAAGCTGGGCCAGCAGCTCCTCGACGACCTCGACGGCATCGCCGACAACCTTGTACTGGGCAGCACCAAAAATGGGGGCATCCGGGTCCTCGTTGATGGCGATGATGCACTCCGCCCCACCGATGCCGGCAAGATGTTGGATGGCGCCCGAAACACCGATACTCACGAGAAGCCTGGGCGAAACCGATACGCCCGTCTGGCCAATCTGATGGCGATACTCCAGCCAACCCGCCTCCACGACGGGACGCGTGCAACCAAGCTCGGCACCCAGGGCATCGGCGAGCCTTCGCATCAGCGGCAGGTTTTTCTTGGAACCAATGCCGCGACCCACCACGACAAGGCGCTCGGCATCGGCAATCGAAGCCTGCTGCCCCCACTCCTCGGCGGGAATCGAGATCTCGACACGGGCCTTAACGTCTTCCGCAAGCATCACCTGGGTGATCGCGCCGGAACGGCCGTAGTCGAAGTCGGGCGCCTTAAAGATGCCGGGACGAACCGTTGCCATCTGCGGACGGTGGTTGGGGCAAATGATGGTGGCCATCAAGTTGCCGCCAAACGCCGGGCGCGTCTGCTGCAGTAGGCCCGACTCCGCATCCATCGAAAGCACGGTGCAGTCGGCCGTAAGACCCGTCTGCAAACGCACGGCAACGCCGGGTGCCAGTTCGCGACCAAAAGCGGTCGCACCATATAGGATGGCCTCGGGTTTGCGTTCGACTACCAAATCGCAGATCAAGCGGGCGTAGACCTCCGCATCGTTTTGGCGCAGACGCTCGTCGCGACAGGCCAGGACTTCGTCGGCGCCCGCGCAAACCAGATGCTCCAGGTCCCCAAGCGAGCCCTCGGGGCTTATGCCGACCAGTGCCACCAGACGGCAGCCGCGAGCATCGGCAAGCTCGCGCCCCTTGCCCATGAGCTCGTAGGCCACGGGAGCCACGGCATCGTGCTCGTCAGTCTGCACGAAGACCCAAATGTCTCGATATGCATCAAGGTCCACCGTACCAGCGGCCTCGTCACGCTCGATCGAGATAGCGTTGACGGGGCAGGCGTCGACGCACCCACCGCATAGGATGCAGCCGTCGGTTACGCGGGCGCATCGGCTGGGTCGCTCGCCTTCCACTACGATGCCGCCCGAGGCACAGGCGCGAACGCAGCGACCGCAGCCGATACAGGCTTCGCTATCGATAATCAGTCCGCCCATCTATGCCATCCCCTCGATAATCTTGGCAAGCTTTGCCGCCTGCTCGGACGCCGTCCCCTCAACGGTCTCGCACGTTTGGTCACGGTCGGGCACAAACGAGCGCACGACCTGTGTCGGCGACCCGGCAAGGCCGCAACGCGCAGGGTCGGCGTTCACGTCGGCGGCACTGACCACGCACACGTCCGCCTCCTCCGCCGCGCGAATACCGGCAATACTCGGCATACGCAACTGGCCAATCTCCTTGGCAGTCGTCATCGCGCACGGCATCTCAAGGTACACCGTCTCCTCGCCGGCATCGCATCCGTGAACGAGCGCCAGCGAGTCACACGTCGTAAAGCCCGCGCTTTGCACGCAGCTCACGTCGGTCACGCAGGGAATCTCAAAGGCACCGGCAAGCTCGGGACCAATCTGGGCCGTATCGCCATCCACCGCCATCTTGCCGCAGATGAGCAGGTCGAAGTCCTCGTCGAGCGCCTCGATGCCGCACTTGAGGGCGTAGGTGGTCGTCAGGGTATCGGCACCTGCAAAGGCGCGATCGGTCAGCAGCAGCGCGTCGTCGGCACCGCGGGCGATGCAGTCGCGCAGCAGCGACTCGGTCGCGGGGATGCCCATCGACACCACCGTTACGCGCACGTCCATGCCAAAGCCGATAAAGTCGTCTTTCAGCGCCAGCGCGCATTCCAAAGCGCT
Organism: Collinsella aerofaciens; assembly: GCF_040926185.1. Lineage (GTDB taxonomy): Bacteria > Actinomycetota > Coriobacteriia > Coriobacteriales > Coriobacteriaceae > Collinsella > Collinsella aerofaciens_BC. Next base: position 18,647 of record NZ_JBCOIQ010000012.1, on the reverse strand, counting down.
CGCATCAAAGGGATTAATGACCGCCTGCTTGCCATCGCGCACGATGGTATTGGTCTTGGGGTCCATCTTGACCTCGGTGCTGCCCGGCACGGCCTTGACGCACACCACCATATGGAAATCGCTCATCTTCACGCGCCCCCTTTCTGGACAAGCTCATCCAAGAGCTTCTCCGAAAACAGGTTGCCGCGACCCAGCTGCCCGTCGGGATCGAGCTGGAGCTTGAGCCGCGCCGACTCGACCATGGCCTCGTGACCGTACATCGTCTCTAAGAAGCCCGCCTTGATCTTGCCGACGCCGTGCTCGGCAGAAACGGCACCGCCCATAGCCGTTACCTCCGCAGCCCACTGGGCAAACAGCTCGCCACCGCGACGGTAGTCCTGCGCATCGCGCGGCAGGATGTTCACATGCAGATGGTTGTTACCGATGTGCCCCCAGGCAGCAGATTCAAGCCCGCTTTCGGCCAGTGTGCGGCGATAGAGGACCACGACATCGGCAAGGCGTGCATTGGGCACCGACATGTCCGAACCCAGTTTGGTGATGGTGGGATCCGTGCGGCGACGCTCGTCGATAAGCATATTGACGCTCTCGGGGACCGCATGGCGGAAGAACCGCTGGCACTCGCGATCAACCTCGGTGCGCGCGACCCATGTCGCATCGTCGCGGCCACCCGCAAACTCGAGCACCCATCCCAGGTGGTACAGTTCCTCGGTCGCCTGGGCCTCGTCATCGCAGTCGAGCTCCACGTACACACAGACCTTGGCCTCTTTGTCGAGCGCAGGCAGCGAGGCAAACGCCGTCGACTGCTCGCGCTGGCGACGTAGAATATCCAGGGCGCCAGCATCGAAGTACTCGATGGCAGCCGCATGGGACAGGACGGGACGCACAGAATCGGTGAAGGACACGGCCTTGTCTTCGCTGTCGAAGAAGCAGCTCACGCCCCAAACGACCGCGGGTGCCACCTGCAGGGCAATCTCGAGTTCGGTGATGACACCGATTGTGCCACACGCACCGATAAACAGATCGATGGCATCCATATCGTCAGCAACGAAATAGCCCGAAGCATTTTTTGTCTTGGGCATGGTATAGCCGGGAAGATCGAGCTCGAGTGTACGGCCCGCTGCCGTCACGAGCGACAGGTGGCGGCCCTGGGCAAAAGCCTCGCCGCGCCGAAGCTCAAGCAAATCGCCATCAGCCAGCACGACGTGGAGTCCCGTGATATGTGGGCGCATGGGGCCGTAGGCGTAGCTGCGGGCACCGGAGGCGTTACATGCCGCCATGCCGCCCAGACAGGCAGACGCCTCGGTGGAATCGGTGGGAAAAAACTGCTCGGGAGCCTCTTGGAACTCCTCGTAGGCCTCAAGCGATGCCTGGTCCCAACCAGCGGTCGGCAGCACCTTCTTGCTCAGCTGCTTGCGCAGCTCCGAGAGCACAACGCCCGGCTCCACGCGCAGCAGAAATTGGCCTTGTTCATCGCGGCGAAGGCCCAAATAGCGATTCATACGGGAAGTATTGAGGATATGCCCGCCGTGGGGCACGGCGCCGGCGGCAAGGCCGGTTCGGGCGCCCTGAACCGTTACCGGAACACGCTCGGCATGGAGCTTTTCCAAAATGGCACGGACCTCGTTTTCCGTTGTCGGAAACGAGATGCTCGAGGCCTCGCCCGATGCGCGAGATTCATCGCGGCCATACTCTTCGAACTCGTCGGTGAAGGGTTTGATGGTTGCAGACACGCGAACTCCCCCTTTAGCTAACTACAGTGTTTGCAGGGAGATGTTACCGCATCGTTTCGTCGACGTGTTCGAGACCGTCTCCATAATTGGCGTTTTTTACGTTCGTGCAATTCGGCGAGCGGCTTGATTTCCTCGGCAGACGATGCTTTTGACACATATGGCCCCGCCGTCGCCGACCGCGCGATTGTCGCTCGAAAAAAGTTGGAGTATTTTTTGCCGCCTTTTACCTGCGGAGACGCCAATCCGTCAAGCATTTGGTCAGAAATTGGTCAAGTAGCGGCTGATAAGGTCGGCGTCGACAGCCAAAACCGATAGAAGTTTTGGCCCAGAAGCAGGGAGGTTCCCATGGCATATTACTGGCCCCAGTACGGCATCGCCATCGAAGTCGACGACGATCCCCATCTCCTGCCTTTCGACGAAGAGGCATTCCCCGATACGACGGTCTACCACGTTACCACCGATGTGATCTGCGACCCCGAGTCGTTCTCGGCGCTCGCCCACCACATCGCGCATATCCACGACATCGAGCTCCCTCCCGACTTCGACGAGCTCGTCTACTCGCGCCGTCTGATGCTTCACATGCTCTTTGGAGCGGACCCGTCCACCTTTGCGCGCGTCTATACCGCCAAGGATGCCGCATGAGCGCGAAGAAGCCACCCCACTTTGCAGGCCTGGGTCGTCGCAAGAAGCTCATCGTTGCCTGCTTGGCCATCGTCTGTGCCCTTGTCGCCGTAGGACTATACGTTTGGCAGTCGCAGCCCGTACCCGAGGCGGGCGCTTCGGTTACGACGGCCGAGGGCAAAACGCACCAGGAAATCCAAGATGAGCTCGACGCCATCGTCCGCGACAACATGATGACGATTTCGGTCGCGCCGGTCGCTCAGCTGCAGGAGGACGGCAAACTGCGCGTCAACGTGCAAAACGTCCAAGACAATAAATTTCCCCAGCGATTCCGCGTCATCCAAAACGACGAGACCATGTACGAATCCGGTGTGGTCGAGACCGGCAAGACAATCGAGACGTGCCCCGCCGGCGACATCAAAGAAGGCGAGGCGTACATCGAGATCCAGGCACTCGATGCAAAGACCCTCGACAGCCACGGCAATCCGACACGTGTCAAGGTACGGGTTGAGCAAACCGAGAACTAGCCTTCCGGCCGACACGGCACCGCATGCAATTCACCAGCATTCGTCCAATCATCGCGGGGACGGCCCGCGGCGAATAGAAAGGAACGACCATGGACATCACCAGGAACATGAACGGAGTCAGAGCGCTCGTCGTGGGCACAGGGCTCGCGCTCGCGCTCGCAATGGGCGCCGCCCCGACGCCAGCTATGGCAGCCGGGCGCGTTGGAACCACGAAGGTAATGGTCAGGACCGAGATCGACAACGTTGAGTTCAAAGTTCCGACGGTTATTCCCTTCGTCGCCAAGGCCGACGGCACGCTTCAGGGCCCCTCAGAAGACGCGACCACCATCGACAATCATTCGGCCTACGGCATCCATGTCACCAACATGAAGATCGACGCCATGAACACCTGGACCATTGCCGCCGACGCCAAGGCCGGAACCGCGCAGAACTCCATCGACTTTAAGGTCGGCCCCGACGGCGCGCTCCAGAACGCCAGCGCCGCCGCGCAAGGGACGGGCCTCGATCTTTCCAAGAATGCAGCCTTCGACATGGGCTACCAGGGCATTGCCGGCGGCACGGACAAAATCAAGCTCAAGACAAGCGGAAACGTCGCCCGCGTCACGCGCGACATCTTCCGCGTAACCGGCGAAGGCGATCAGGTTGCGACGATCACCTGGACGGTCGAGCCCGGTGCGCACACGGCATAAGGCCGTCGCCCTGGCCGCCGCCGTCAGCATCCTAGCGTTTGGGCCAGCCATGGCCTTTGCCCAGCAAGAACAGGCGCAGGCCGCCACGCAAGTGACGGTCGACCTCTCGGAGCTCGACCGCGGCGACCGCGAGGAACCGTTGGCGCAGACAGGCGACAGACGATGGCTCTTGGCAGCAGGCGCCACAGCAGCAGGCGCGGGAACCGCCGGCCTCGGTCTGCACATCAAACGCAGCCAGAAACAAAACACGGACAGGCCGCACTAAATTAGCTAAGGAGACCCCATGGCATCGAAGAAACTTTTGCCCGTCGTCGCACTCTGCGGCGCGCTCGCAACCGGAACGCCTGTCGCCGCTTGGGCGACTCCCGTCATGGCAGACTCCTTACCAGTAGCCCTAAGTTCCGCACCAAATCCGTCGAGCGCCATTGCGTGCGAGCGTTTTTCGATCGCACAGGCCGTGATCTCAACCTCGGGATGCCTTCGTCGTAATACGGACGGCTCGATAGTCGTGGATATCAAGCGTTCGAACAAGGCAAACGGCTCCCAGGCGGGGTGCGCCGTCTGCACGTGGCGCTCGGTTGTGCTCGATGCAGATGGCGATCCATGCAATTTAGAGCTGCGCATCGACATCGCTTCGGTCGATGACTCGGCGAACGGAGCGAAGGTCGCCTTCGACGGTGCGTTTTTCGAGAAAGGAGGCGGTATATGTCTGGGCTGCGCCGCCGCGAATGCAGACGATGCGCAGCCCACCCTCTCATTCACGGCATCGTTGCGGCTGACCAAAGCCGGTACCGATGTTATCGCGGCGGGAGAAGCGTCCCTGCTGTTCTACGCCGTCAGCACCAAAGACACAGACGCTCATTTCGAGAAGCCAGCCGGATCACTCAGCCTTACACGAGGGATAGAGGCAGGCCCTATTGAAATCGATGCCCACGCGCAAAGCAGGCAACGCATTCTTGCCGACCCGGCGCTTCTCGAAATGGAGTGGAACGGATCCGGAGCCATCGGAATTCTCCCCTCCGCGTTTGACGCCAAGACGCTCCCCCCAAACGACGAACCCATCAACGCAACCATACAAGAAGAGAGCGCGGACAAAGAAGCAGGTGCGGGCGACACGCCGTCGCCGACAAACAGCGTCCCAGCTTCTCTCGAAGCGCCGAATGAGCCCGCTGCCGATCCAAACGATCCCGAGCTCGCGGACAGTCTGGGGCTTGCTGATCCTCAAGAGATCGATGAAGGTAACTGCTGCGTGCTTGCCGCGCTCGACCACACAGAGGTCATCGACGCTGCGAACATCGAAGTTGCCGCCGCCAATCAGCCCGTCCGCAAGTCGGCTATCATCGCATTTCCTGAATCCATCGAAGTCGTCTTTTTGCCATCGGGCGAGGTCGTGGCCCCAACACTGCTCACCTTGTTGGGCGCCAAGAATACTCGAAACGAAATTAAAAAGGTCACAGTTGTCGACCCTGCAACCACCGCCAAGCTGCGTCTATACGCCGTTGCTCCAGACGGAGGCAAGACCTTGGAATTCGATGGCGACACACTCCTGGCCTGGCGACGTCTGGACATTATGCAAGACGTCTCGTATCAGATCGAACTCGAAGGGTTTGATCGTGCCCGCGATGCCAATATCATCGCCGCGGCTATTGAATCCCCACAGCGGCTTATGACACTGCGCTTTGAATACTATCCCTATGTCCCGACAACCACCTGAGGCTTAAATGCCGCGCATCATTCCTAATACCACTTATATAACGTATTAGATGAGTCGCGATGTACCTCGCATTTCGTTCTGCTACGATTGCCACGTTGGCATCAATACAGGAGGGCTCATGCCGGGCTTGGGAACAATCATCAACGTTGTGCTTTTAGTTGCGGGCGGTCTTTTGGGATTAGCGGGCGGCCGCTTCATTACACCGCGCATCCAAGACACGCTCATGAAAGCATCGGGGCTGTGCGTCCTGTTTATCGGCCTTGGCGGCACCATGCAAAAGATGCTCCTTATCGATGGGAAGGCGCTAGCGACCACCGGCACCACCATGCTCATCGTCTCGTTCGCCCTCGGTTCGCTCATCGGCGAGGCCATCAACTTGGAGGCCGCCATCGAGAACCTTGGCGAATGGCTCAAGCGCAAAACCGGCAGCGAGGGCGATAACGAGTTCACCAACGCTTTTGTCTCGACTTCACTCACCGTGTGTATCGGCGCCATGGCCATTGTGGGATCGATCCAGGACGGTCTGCTCGGTGACTGGTCAACGCTTGCCCTGAAAGGCGCATTGGACTGCATCATCGTCTGCACCATGACGGCGTCGCTTGGCCGCGGCTGCATTTTCTCCGCCCTGCCCGTCGCCGTGTTCCAGGGGACGATCACGCTGTTTGCCGGCGCACTCTCCCCCATCATGACTACGGCAGCCCTCGACAGCCTTTCGCTCGTAGGCTCCATGCTCATCTTCTGCGTCGGCGTCAACCTCATCCGTCCTCAGACCTTCCGCACGGCCAATATGCTCCCCTCCGTCGTCATCGCCGTCATCTACGCCCTCCTGTTCTAAATCTATCTACGCAGCAGTATCTCGAACACCTGTTTGATGCTGTGCTATGATATGAGGTCACCGAAGCTGCGTTAGGAGAGGAGAAGCGGTGGCCGACCAGGACATCAAGATGCTCATCGAGCGCATTATGGCCGAGGCCCGGACCCATCAGTCCGCCCGCTTCTCAAACGAAATCTACGCAGACGAGCCGATTCTCAAAACCGGCCGACAGATGCAGAATTTCCTCCCCGACCAATACCGCAAGATGCGCGAGATATCGCGCTGGCAGGATGACCCCAAGGGCGGCGCGGGCCGCTGGCTATCGGAGGCCGAGCTTTTCTACCGCCAAGGCTTGCTGATGGCCGACTTTGAGGACGACTGTCCCTACAACGGCACCTTTAAGTCGTACTTTCCCACCTACAATGCCATGAGCGACCGGCAGTTGCGCGGCTACTTTACCTGGCGTGCCCAAGTGCGCCGCGGAACCGTCGAGGAAACGTCTACATCCTTTGCCTTTCTGTATCTCTATGAGCTGATTTGCGGCATTGGCATAGATGATCCGCTCGAAGGTTTTAACAAGATCAAGGCCTTTTGGGATGTCTATCGCGCCTTCGAGCCCGGCATCGACCGGTTTGCGCGCGTGTGGCTGCAGGATTACGCCGTTTTCCACGGACTCGACCCCAAGCTACTTCGCGACTCTAAAACCGTCATGTTCGATAACGCCCTTATCGAGCTACGCCGCGCAGCGCGAGACCTTGTACCAGCACCGGCACCGTCCGGCCAGACCCCTAAGCGTCGCAAAACCTCCGAGCCCACGCTCCCCCTTCCGCCCGATGAGGTGCGCGAGGAGCGACTCATGGCCGCCATCAACGCCCTCTCCACGTACAACCTAAGTAACTCGCGGCTCGACCGCAGCCACCACCGCGATCTGCGCCACGTGGCGTGCGCCGTGTATGTCCGTATGGCGCGCTACTATGACACGCATCGAAAGACCGACATCGTGGCGAGCTTATTTGGGGAGGAGACGGCCATGCCCTACACCATGTTTGCCTCGGCCGTATTCTTTGCGCCCGAGCGCCACGAGGACTGCGAATATCGCCTGGACCCCATTCACATCTACCGCTGCCAAAACGGCTTTTGGGAATGCATGCGAATTCACGGCAGCAGGCAAAAAAGCAGCAAGCTTGGTGAGATGATGCGCGCCTGCGACCAACGCCTACGCCTGGCCCTAGACCCCACCCACCCCCTGAAGGAGGAGAAGGTCCCCAAATATCTGGCCAAGATCATCGATGACGAGATCATGGCATGGCTTTCGTGGGACGCCGCACACCAGCCCATCAAGATCGATATCGATTTGAGCCAGCTGGGGCACATTCGGAGCGCCGCCGCGCAAACGCGCGAAGCGCTTTTGATCGATGAGGAACGCGAGGACGACGCATCCGCAGAAGCCGAGGCAGCGGACTCAGGGCAACCGGAAGCCGAGCCCGTAACCGACGCGATTGTCGAGGCGGTCGTGGCACCCATTCGGCAGGACTTGACCGACGAGCCGACCATATCCACCGAACAGTTTGGTGTCGTGGCACCGCTTCTCGCGCCGACGCCCGCGTTCGCAGCTGCTGCGCCCGCTGACGCCACAAACGAACTCGCGCCCGCCGCAGATGCCTTCCTTCGCGCACTGCTCGAGCAAAACGCAGCGCAAGCGACATCGGCAGTGGCGCACTCGGGACAGAGCGAGGACATGCTCGTCGATACCATCAACGAGGCGCTCTTTGACCTGGTGGGTGACACCGTAATTGAATTTGGCGCGGCAGGACCGCAAATTATCGAGGACTACGAAGCAGACGTGAGAGGATACCTAGACTATGAGTGATACCGCATCCGCAGCACCCCGCGTGCCCAAGCGCGTCGCCGCCGTCATTCTCAACTCGCTCAAGGGCGGCGTGGTCCCGCGCATCGGCCTTCCCTACATCACCGTAGGGCGCGAGGTCGAAATCCGCGCCCTGCTCACCGACCTGAGTCTCATCGCCGACGGCGGCGCGAGCTTCCGCTTTCTGGTCGGTCGCTACGGAGCCGGCAAGAGCTTTTTGCTCCAGACCATCCGCACGCACGCCATGGGCGAGGGATTCGTCGTCGCCGATGCCGACCTGTCACCCGAGCGCCGCCTACAGGGCGGCCAGGGGCAGGGCCTTGCCACCTACCGCGAGCTCATCCGCAACATATCGACTAAAACGCGCCCCGAGGGCGGTGCGCTCAACCTAATCCTCGATCGCTGGGTCGCCTCGTGTGCCGATGCCGATGAGTCTGCCGTCAATGCCCAACTGGCCCCGCTCGAGGAAATGGTCCACGGCTTCGACTTCGCCCGTATGCTCCGCCGCTACCGCGCGGCCGTATCCGAGGGCGACGAAGAAGCTATGAGCCGCGTGACCAAATGGATTCGCGGCGAGTACCGCACCAAGAGTGAGGCACGCGCCGAGCTGGGCTCCTCGACCATCATCAGCGATGACGACTGGTACGACTACGTTAAGCTCATTGCGCGCTTTTTGGTCTGCGGCGGCTACAAGGGCATGCTGGTGCTCATCGACGAGCTCGTGAATCTGTATAAGATTCCCAACGCCATCACGCGCCAATACAACTACGAGAAGATCCTAACCATGTACAACGACACGCTCCAGGGCAAGGCGCAGTACCTGGGCATGATCATGGGCGGCACGCCAACCTCCATCGAAGACCGGCGCCGCGGTGTGTTCTCCTACGAGGCCCTGCGCAGCCGACTCGCTCAGGGCCGCTTTGCGCGCGAGGACCTTAAGGACATGCTCGCGCCCATCATCCGTCTGCAGCCACTCACCTACGAGGAGCTGCTGGTGCTCATCGAAAAACTCATGCAGATCCATGCCGGCTACTTTGGCTGGACGCCCACGCTTACCGAGAACGACTTGGTGGACTTCCTCAAGATTGAGTTTGGCCGCGTGGGAGCCGACACGCATCTGACGCCGCGTGAGGTCATTCGTGACTTTATCGAGCTGCTCGACATCCTATGCCAAAACCCCGACGCCAACGTGGCCGAGCTACTGCAAAGCGTCGGCGGCGACGCGCTGGCGCCGGCAACAGCAACAGGCGACACCGGCACCGCAAGTGGCGACCGCAATTTCGCCGAATTCACCATCTAACCTGCCAAAAAGGGACAGGTTTATTTTGGCAGGCTTTATCTGGGCAAACGTCGAGGCAGTAATGCAGCAAGCCACTGCCCACCGCGTTGAGAGATTCGTTTTTGAAAGGAGGCCCCGTGAACGCCTTTGACCGCTACGCCCCGTTTATCCAAGACTTCATCTACTCCCACGATTGGGAGAGTCTACGCTCCATCCAGGTTGCAGCAGCTGATGCCATCTTTAACACTCAGGACAATGTGCTCCTGACGGCATCCACGGCTTCCGGCAAAACCGAGGCAGCCTTCTTTCCCATCCTGACCGAGTTTTGGGAGAACCCGCCCGCGAGCGTTGGCGCCCTCTACATCGGCCCCCTCAAGGCACTCATCAATGATCAGTTCGTCCGCCTCAACGACCTGTGCGAAGAGGCCGATATCCCCGTCTGGCACTGGCATGGCGATGTTTCGCAGTCGCACAAGGCTAAGCTCATCAAAAAACCGAGCGGTATCTTGCAGATTACGCCCGAGTCGCTCGAGGCGCTCCTGATCCATAAGCACATGGCAATCCCTCGTATGTTCTGCGACCTGCGCTATGTGGTTATCGACGAGGTTCATTCGCTCATGCGCGGCGACCGCGGCGGTCAGACGCTCTGCCTTATCGAGCGCCTCTCGCGCATGGCGGGCGTGCAGCCCCGCCGCATCGGCCTTTCTGCCACCATCGGCGACCCCGAGCGCACGGGCGCCTTTCTCTCACAGGGAACAGGACGCGATTGCATCATCCCCCGCTTTGAGGAACCGCGCCGCGTGTGGCGCATCTCCATGGAGCACTTCTACAACTCGGGTCCCCAGGCACAGCAGCGGGGATTCGAGAGCACGGGTCCACAAGAAGCCGAGATGCTTGCTTGCGAGCGTATTGAGCCGGCGGCGCCCGCGGCGCTGCCGGCTGGCGCCCAAGACGTGCGCCACAGCGGACAGCTTACACAGGAGGAACGCCGTCAACGTCGTGAGCGGGCACGGGGCAAGGCCGCTCCCAAAGACCGTCGCACTTCTTCGGCCCCCGAGGGCGAAGTCGATATCCCCCGGGCCGATGAGCAGGCGCTCCTCAACCCCACCGACACCGCGCCCGAAAACGCCGATCCCGGCATGGGCTATATCTTTGAACACACCCGCGGGCGCAAGTGCCTGGTCTTTGCCAACTCGCGCGAGGAGGCAGAGGCCGTGTGCTCCATGCTGCGCAGCTACTGCGAGAGCCGGCACGAGCCCGACCGTTTTCTCATCCACCATGGCAATCTTTCGGCATCGCTGCGCGAAACGGCCGAGGAACTCATGCGCGATGAGGAGCAGGCACAGACAACCGTCACCACCTCCACGCTGGAACTCGGTATCGATATCGGCCGTCTGGAGCGTGCGTTTCAGATCGACGCGCCGTTTACCGTCAGCTCCTTTTTGCAGCGAATGGGCCGCACGGGGCGCCGCGATCTTCCGCCCGAGATGTGGTTTGTCATGCGCGAGGAGGAACCCGAGCCGCGCACGATGATGCCCGAGACCATTCCGTGGAAGCTCCTGCAGGGCATCGCGCTCGTACAACTCTATCGCGAGGAAAAGTGGGTCGAGCCGCCCGAGCTCGATCGACTCCCCTACAGCCTGCTCTACCACCAGACTATGACGACGCTTGCCAGCACCGGCGAACTCACGCCGGCAGAGCTTGCCCAGCGCGTGCTCACACTCAGCTATTTCCATCGCATCTCGGCCGATGACTATCGCGTGTTGCTGCGTCACCTCATTAAGATCGACCATATCCAAGTCACCGAGGGCGGCGGGCTCATCGTGGGTCTCGCGGGCGAGCGCATCATCAACAACTTTAAGTTCTACGCCGTGTTCCAGGAAAACGAGGAGTTCACCGTTCGCAGCGAATCGGCCGAGCTGGGCACGATTGTCAACCCGCCCCCGCCCGGTGAGCGCATCGCCATCGCCGGACACTGCTGGATTGTCGAGGAAGTGGACTGGAAGCGCCACACTGTCTTTGCCACGCAGGTCAAGGGCCGGGTGCCGGCCTACTTTGGCGACTGCCCCGGCGACATTAACACGCATGTGCTCGAGCGCATGCGCAAGGCGCTCAACGAGCACGCGACATATCCGTACCTTATGGGTAACGCACGGGCCCGCTTGGCGCAGGCTCGTCATACGGCCGAGATTTCGGGGGCGGGAACCAAGCCGCTCATTAACCTGGGCGGCGATACCTGGGTGCTCTTCCCCTGGTTGGGCAGCTTCGCCTTCCTAGCACTCGAGCGCATGCTTAAAATCAAATGCGCCGCTGAGCTGGGCCTTCGCGGACTCGACCCGTCACGCCCGTACTTTATGCAGTTTAAGATGAAGGCCGACGAGGAGACGTTCTTTGAGGTGCTCGCCGCCGAGACCGAGAAGGACTTCGATCCCATCGAGCTCGTCTATCCTGGCGAGGTGCCTTACTTTGACCGCTACGACGAATTCGTTCCCGAGGAGCTCGTGCGCAAGGGGTTTGCCGAAGGCGTGCTCGACATAGAGGGCATGAAGCAGCGCGTTCACGACTGGCGCGACCACGCCTAAGACCAGTCTTTTTTGGGACGGGGAGACTTACTTGTCGTGAAGGACGGTGCCGAGGAAGTCGGTGTCGAAGGGCACGGCTTCGGCAAAGGCGTAGTCGCCGTCGCTGGCGATGAGCAGGTAGTTCTCCTCGCCGCCGAACTCCGTATCACCACATGGGACCACCCAAGCGCGGTCGAACACCTCAAGCGCCGTGGCGGCGCAATCGCGCAGGAACGACACATCGCTCCCCTCGTTCGCGCTCACAATATTAGCCACGTAGATACCGCCCGGATTCAAGCTACCCCGCACCAGACGCAGCGCCTCAGCAGTTGCCAGCTCGCGTACGGGCTCGGCACCGCCAAAGCAATCGCTCACGATCACGTCGTAGCGACGATGCCCCACGCTCGTCACACCCAGATACGAGCGAGCCTCAGCAGTAATCACCCGCAAGCGGTCGCCCACCGTGCGCTCCAGCTCGTCCAGATAGAACCAACGGCGCGCCAGGCGCGTAATCTCTCCGTCATACTCGATGACGTCCATGCGCAAGCCCTCGTGCGACATCAGGGCGAATTTAGGATAGGCAAACCCGCCGCCGCCCAGCATAAGCATACGGTCGATGCCGTGACCATAAGCGTCGCGCATCGCATCCTCGGACTCAAACACGTCGTCAAACGCACGATAGTACGCAAAGACGGGCTCGGCCCAACGCTCACCGACATAGCTCGCGCTTTGGTAGACGCCGCCTTGCACCAACACGCGAATCTCATCGCCGCCCTCATCGTGCACGCGTTTCACACGCGCCAACCCATTGCGGGTTCGCGCAACCTGCAGACAGGCAGCGCGAACAGCGACGGCGGCCGCACCAAGCGCCGCGGCTCCCAGAGCAACGCCGGCAACGACGCCGGCAGAAACACTTGGCTTGTTCATCTAGAGCTCCTTTTGCAGATAGAGTCCATGGTCGTAAAAACCCAAATGGCGATAGTACTCGCGTGTGCCAATCGCGCTGATCACGTTGATGCGCGCATAGCCCGCGTCCCGAGCAATATGGCACGCACGCTCCACGAGCAAACGCCCCAACCCGTGATGCTGCGCCGCCTGGCCCTGGTCACCCACGCGTGCCGCCATGCCATACACGTGCACCTCGCGAATCATCGCCTCGTCCGGCGTCGTCGGCAACTCGTCCGCATGCGCGGCAACAAATGAATGGTCGGGCAGCGACAGGCGCAAAAAGCCCGCGATCTTGCCCTGCGGCGTCACCCACTGCAAAAAGCGCTCGTAAGTCACCGGCGTCTCGTACGCCACTTCCTCATCAAGAGATAGCTCATCCAAGTCGGCACCCGCCGTACTGATCTCGCGATAGCGAATCTCACGCACCGTCGCACCGTCGCCCCGAGCAGCCAGGCGGTTCTCAACGAGCTGACGCAGGTTAGGTTTCTTGTTGCCCACCATAATGTCGTCAGAACTAAAGTCGCGGATCATGCGACTGATGCGGCAGAACGCCGGCGTCACCACGATGTCATCGGCCAACACATCGAGCAGCTCTTCCTCGGAATAGGGGCGCCACTCGCCGCGCTCATAGCAGCCCACCAGACGCGAGCCCTCGATGAGCGCACACGGGTAGATCTTGACTTCGTCGGGCATAAAGGCCCCCTCGGTCATAAAGCACTCGTAGTCGCGCTTGTCCCCCTCGGGCGTGGCACCCAGCAAGTTGAGCATAAAATGCGCGTGGATCTTAAAGCCAAACAGGCGCGCAAGCGAAAACGCCCGCTCGATCTGTGCCACTGAAATGCGACGCTCGTTGATATCGAGCAGGTGCTGGTCGAGGCTCTGGATACCCATCTGAATCTTGGTGCAGCCCAGGCGGCGAATGAGCGCGAGGGTCTGCGGTGTTACGGCATCGGGGCGCGTCTCGATAACGAGCCCCACCACGCGATGCTTCGCCGTCTCGTTGATGCGCTGCTGACGCTCGAGCTCCTCCATCGTTGCCGTTTGCCACTCGGCAACCTCGCCCCACGGCGTACCGGGGCCGTACAGACGACGCACCGCGCGGTTATAGCCACCCACGGCAGCATCCACACGCCCCTGCTCGTCGGCAACACCGCTCGCAAGCTCGGCCTCGTCGGTCGCAATACCGGCAGCCCGATAGCGCTCGCGGCGCTCCGCCACCACCGGCGGCAGCGCATCGGCGGGAGCGTCATCGAGCAGGCGCCCCGCCTCGGCACGGCTGATGCCCGGACGCGCCAACATGGGGTTTGCCGCCACGCCGGCGACGGCATCGTCATTGAGCGCACGGAAAAGCTCCGACATAAACCACGTTTGATACCCTTGCGGATAGTCGCTCCAGGTACCGCCGAGCACAATGAGCTCGATCTTATCGGTCGCATGCCCCATTTGCGAAAGCGCCGTCAAACGGGCACTCACCTGCAGATACGGGTCGAAGCAGTTTTGCTCCGCACGGGCGCACGCCGGCTCGGCATGCAGATAGCTTTTAGGCATGCGCAGATCGTTGGGGCAAAACAGGCAATCGCCCGAGCACGGCCACGGCTTGGTGATAACGGTAATGGTCGCCACGCCCGAAGCCGTGCGACGAGGCTTCATGCGAAGCACCTGCAGCAGCTGACGCTCCAGCTCGGAATTGACATTCCATGCCGCCCAACGCGCCGGTTCCTCACGCTTCACCCGCTGGTAAAACGGCAGCAGGCGACGCTTGGCCAAATCGCGCTTATCGGCGCCCTCGCGGCGCGCCTCAGCATGTATCAGTTTGACGAGCGCTTTGTCGTCCACGGTCTCACCGCGACGCAGAGCGTCGAGTATGTTCAAGATAATCTGTTCCATGTCCCCATTGTAAAGGCAAAGGCGCCGGAGCCGATCTCGGCTTCGGCGCCTTCATCAAACAGCGCGTCTATATCTTCGCCTAGGCTTTCGTCTGCCTCAATACTCCGAATCAAACGACATGTCGCCCGAACCGACCTCAAAACGATACGTGGCAGACTTGTCACCGTTATCGAATTCAAGATTCAAAATGGTCTCGCCGTCGTAGCCAAGCGGAAGGAAATCGCTCTCGAAGTCGCCGCTGCCCAAGGTGAGGCTCGCCTTAAAGCCCGTCGAGTTCGGAACCGTCATCTCCACATCGCCCGAGCCCACACTCACGTCCATCGACTTCGTGGGGGCCGGGTAAAGCTCGAACGTCACATCGCCCGAACCGACCTCGGCATTCAGGGTATCGGTCACGGTGCCCGTAAACTCAACGTCTCCCGAGTCCAGAGTCAGGTTGAGGTCATGACACGCAATGCCCGCGACCGTCAGATCACCCGATCCTACATTCGCTGTAATGCCCACCATGTTATCGGCAACTTTGCGCGGCAGTTCGACGATAACCGTGCGGTCAATGGCTCGCTCGTCATCGCAATCGAACTGGCGAAGCTTGAGCGTAGAACCCTTAACCTCGGCCAGATTCTGGGTTGCCGCATCGAAAGCAGCTACTCCTTTTGCGACGCGGCCACTCTCGATGACACGTACCGGCCCGTCGGAAACGCATTTGATCTCAACCGCACCCGACGTCACATCCAAGTCAAGGGATGTGAACGCGTCGGCATCAAACGTTTCCTTCGAAAGCTGTTGAGGCCGAGCGGAATAGTTACCGCTATTCAAGGAATCGTCCTCGTCAAACGCATCGCCCATACCAGACAAGCCGGATACAACATCGTCGAAATCCCACGGTCCATCAAAATGAATCAAAGTCCACGAAGTGCCGAAGACAAGTCCGATGATAAGCACAAACGCTCCGATGCCGACGCCCAAGCGCCTCTTAGACTCATGCGAGAGCTTCATCATTCACCACCTTCTTTGGCACTCGGCTCAGCGGTGGCCCCGGCAGCCATGTCAGCGTCAACCGCAGTGGAAACGTCCTCCCCCTTAGTCCTAGCGACCGCCGGCGCCGGACCAACCTGGATATCCCCGCGCGCCCAATCGCCATCGAGCGCACGCGCCACCCAGTGATAGATGGGGATCGTAAAGAAGATCAGCGCGGCAAAGGGGCCGGCACCAAACAGGAACATCAGCAAAAAGAACAGCAGCCAGCACACAGCCCAATACGGGAACGACTGAAACGGACCCTTCACCGGAGTCACGCTGGTCGCACCGGCACCCGTCACCTGAGCCGTCGCCGCATTAGCTGCCTGCGCGCTCCAACTTGCCGCTTGCGCCGCCTTGGCAGCCGCATCACTCGCCTGCGTTGCCGCCTCGGTAGCTCGTGCCGCCGCCTCATGGGTGCGGGCACGCTCCGCTGCCTCGGCCTCGCGCTGACGGGCGCGGTCCTCGTTCTCAAACTCGATATCGTCCTCGATCTCATCGCTCGGATTGAGGAGCTCGTCCAAACTCACGCCATAGAGTTTTGCGAGCGAGATCAGGTTCTCGGTATCGGGCGAGCTCTCCGCACGCTCCCATTTACTGACCGCCTGGCGCGACAGCCCCAGCTTTCGCGCCAGCCCTTCTTGGCTAAAACCCTTGCTGCGACGAAGGTCGGCGAGCCGCTGCGCAGTTTCTACATTCATGGTTCCTCCTATGTGATGCCAGCCGTGCCGCCGGACCGTTTTTGTTCTTAAGGCGCCTTGCACAGTTAAAATCTATCCGCCACCGCCAAAAGCATGCCACCTATTCTAGTGAGATTTTTGACAACCGGCGGTTGCGGGTGCATATGAGCTGCGGAAATGTGTCCAAACAAAGCAATGACCCGTAGCTTGGTTGTCCCCGTTGCGGCGTTAACGGTAGTATGGTCGTACTGTTTATTCCGCACCGCCAACGGAGGGAGTCCCGCGCCGTGAACCGCGATTTCGCCTCATCGCTCATCCAGCTCAACAACACGTTCTATCGCGAACACTCCGCCTCCTTCTCCGATACGCGCCAGGCCCCGTGGCCCGGCTGGGTGCGCACTATGGATATCGCGCTCGGGCAGCTCGACGTCGCCACGATCGAGCATCCCGTCCGCGTCTTCGATCTTGCCTGCGGCAATATGCGATTCGAGAACTTTGCCGCCGGCGGCGCACTCGCCGCCAAGGGCGTCGACGGCGCAAACCCCTCGGCAGATGCCAGCTGCCCGTTTGAGTTCTATGGTGTCGACTCGTGCCAAGACCTGGCCATCGATGCACATGGCCACGCGCTGCGCATTCCCAACCTGCACTTCCAGGAACTCGACGTGCTCGACGCCCTGATGAAGCTCAACCCCGCCGAAACACCCGACGTGCTTTTCGACGCCCCGCTCGCCGACATCTCGGTCTGCTTTGGCTTTATGCACCACGTGCCGTCGTGCGAGTACCGCGTACGCGTGCTCGACGCCCTGGTGCGCCAGACGCGCCCAGGCGGCATCATCGCCATCAGCTTTTGGGAGTTTATGAACGACGAGCGCATGGCGCGCAAGGCCGTTCGCGCCGAGGCCCGCGCCGAGCTCACCCCGCCGTTTGAGGGTTACGATTCCGCGCAGTTTGAAGCCGGCGACCACCTCATTGGCTGGCAAAACGACCGCCACGCCTACCGCTATTGCCATCACTTTGACGATCAGCAGATCACCGACCTGGTGCGCGGCGTCCGTACGTTCTACAAGAGCGGCGAGGTCCCCATGCGCGAGCTTGAGCGCTTCCATGCCGACGGTCGCAGCGGCGAGCTCAACCGCTATGTGATTCTCAAGCGTCTGTAGGCACCGACAACTCGTCGTCGAGCCGCATCGCATCTTTCGGGCAAGCTATGCCCACCCTTTTTCAACCCATTGACGGAACGCGCAGCCATGCGTTCCATACTTATGACCAAGGAGCCTCATGGGAGCCGTCCACGTTCGCACGCCTAAGAACTTTGTGCTCGAGGAGCGCCTGGAGCGCTACGCCGATGCGATTGAGACAAACCCCGAGGCCTATGCCGGAGATTGGCGCGAGGCCTGTGCGCCCGCAGGCAGCAAGCCCTTCGAACACCTTCACCTGGATCTTGGCTGTGGCAAGGGAACGTACCTTGTAGAACGCGCGGGCCACGAGCCAAACACCCTCTTTATCGGCATGGACCAGGAGCCCATCTGCATTGCCTATGCCGCGCAGAAAATCTGCGAGCAGGAGCTATCCAACGCACTCGTCCTGCCCCGAGGCGCCGCATCGCTGCCACAGCTATTTGCCGCAGGCGAGCTCGATGCCATCACCATCAACTTTCCCACGCCGCAGCCCAAGGCCAAGTACGCCAAAAAACGACTCGTCCATGTCGACCATTTGATGCTCTACCGCCCGCTCTTTGCAGCCAACGCCACCGTCACGCTGCGCACCGACAGCAAACCATTGCGCGATTACGCCCTGGGACAGTTTGCCGCGGCCGGCTACGACACGCTTTGGGTAAGTGACGACGTACGCCGCGACCATCCCGAGCATCCCGAGACCGAGTACGAGCGCCGCACGCGCGAGATGGGTGCCGCCGTCTATGGCATTTGCGCCACTCCCGACACGCTGCCCAGCGATGAACAGCTCCAAGCGGGCCGCGTGCAGGAGCAAAGCCTTGCCTGCTACCTGCCCGAAAACCTCGATGAGCTCACCTACGTGCCCCTCGGCATGGAAGAGGCCGTCGAGAACTTTAAAAACCGCGCCCGCAAGGGCAAGAAGCGCTTACCGCAGGAGTCCCAGGGGCCTCTGATGGTCGCAGCTTCGGCAAACAAGCGCAAATAGGCGCCAGCAAACGTCCCTCAAATCTAAGTGAGTAGACTTTTTTGCAATAGCCAAGCACAACCCGCATAACCAATACTAAAACCGACGCTCCTATAAGTTGTCAATAGGCAGTTTGCGGGAGCGCTCCCTTCAATTCGCACAGGAGCTCGTAAT
>NZ_JBCOIQ010000011.1:0-56286 GCF_040926185.1 Collinsella aerofaciens | reverse complement strand
ACGGTGGCCATTATTCGGTGACCGGGATTGGTCAAAATAGTTTGACTATTAGCGGCTAAAATCGCCCGGCGCTAACAGCATCCTTAATTTGCCCATTCGTTGCGCAACCTTTTGGGTTCGCTGATACACTCAAATATGGATTTGAATGAATGCGCCGCTTCTGAGCGGCGTGTTTTTGTTGGAGGAGAACACATGCGGCCCGGTGGCACTCAGACAAAGCGCGGCGCCGCGGTGCGCATGCGACGCCGACTGGGCTTGGCGCCGCGGGCGTACGCACTGCTATCGTGCTCGCTGGTGCTGGTCATAGCTGGCGTTTCGGCCTATGGCATGACCGTGCCGTCCATGATGCAGGCGCATGCCGCACGCGAACCGCGCGTGGGGCATGAGGTCAAAAGTGATCTGGGCACCACGACTGGATATGCTTGGGCAAGCGTGGTCGCGCATATTGTGTTTGGCACCGACGATGCGGACGGTGCCGAGGCCCCGGACAACGAAGTCACGCTTGCCAACGGCAAAACCATCGTGCTCACCAACACCAAGATCATCGATCGGTTGTCCAACAATAGCGTGGCGGCAACGGTGAATAAGGTCGAGCAGCAAAAGGAACAGGACGCCCAGCAGTCCGGAAAGCCCGGTAGCTCGGATACTTCTGGCTCCGGCTCGGATTCGTCGAGTTCGGGCGGCGGCTCTGGGTCGGGTTCCTCTACCGGAGGGTCTGGAAACGGCGGCTTGACGGGCGGCAACACTGACAGCGATGCAAACTCCGGTGGCCTTTCCGCTGCTGAGGAAGAGAGCATTCACAGTTGGCTTGTGACCAAGTACAACATGCTCGACGGCTATGTTTCTCGTGCCAATGACGTGGTCTCGACCTATAACTCTACGGGAGATCCCAGGCCGTGCGACAGCCTGGTCGGGGAGATGTTCGTCATTCGAGCCGAGTTCGGTCGTCAGACATTCTCGCCCCGGTCAAAGTGGTATCAGCAGTATGCCAATCTGTGGGGCTGTTATACCAACCTATGTCAATGGGTCGGCCATTACGGCGATGATGACGTCGCGCTCGGTAACTTCAACAATAACGTGGCGGCGCTTGCCCTATGATGACCGATCTTGCATCCACCACACCACAATCGCTCGGTCGCGATCCCATGGTCGGCCTGCGCCTGGCGCGTGTCGACGGGTTTGAGCCGGCCATTGCGCTCGGTCAGGACGAACTGCCTGCCTATCTGCGTCGTTTTACGATACTGTTTGCCGACGATGCCACCATGCGCCGTGGCGGTATCGGCCGCGTGACGCGTGCTGTCAACGCCCAAGGCGAGGACGTAGCACTCAAACAGCTCATCTTGCCGACGCGCGATGAGTTTGACGACGATGCCGCCCATGAGTCGCTGGTCGCCAAGTTCAAAGCGGCATTTCGCGAGGAATATGAATGCCATCGCGCCCTTTCGGGCCTTAAGGGCTTTCCCCGCCTCTATGGCTGGGGCGAGGTTGACGGTGTGCCTGCAATTGTCATGGAATGGGTCGAGGGCGAGACGCTCGCCCGCTTGCGCTCGCGACTCGCCGTGGACGATGCCGGACGCCTATCGCCGCTTGTGGCGGCGCGTCTGGGTCGCGACCTGTTCGATCTGCTCTGCCGTATGAGCCTGGTGGGCGAGGGCTTTGTCCATCGCGATATCTCGCCCGCTAATATTATGGTGCGTACGGCGCGCCTGCCGCTTGACCGACAGCTTGCCGAGGGCGCCTTTGACCTGTGCCTGATCGACTTTGGCTCGTCGCTGGCGCTTGAGCCTGCGTCGGCCGTGGCCGGTACCGGCGGCAAGGCGTCGTTTACGGAGCGTTATGCCACGCTGCGTCGCGCGACGGTTGCCTATGCCCCGCCCGAGATGCTCACCGACGATATTCCCGACCTGCGCGCTTTACGTATGTCGCCGGCGATTGACGTCTATGCCGCGGCAAGCACGGTTTACGAGCTCATTGCCGGCGTCGCGCCATACGAAGCCGCGCCGAGCACTTCGGGCGCCTCGGGTTCGCGCAAAAAGACGCGCGACATCGCGAGCCCCTACCGTCTCAAGATGGACACGCGGCCCGACTATCCCATTGGTGCCCATGCGCCCGGTTGTGATTTGACTCAGCTGCTTCGTCGTGAGCCCGATGTGGCGCTCGCTGCGGCCGAGCAGGCCCAGCAGCTAGGGCTTGAGCCGGATTCCGAAGAGCTACGCGATGCGCTGGCGTTTGTCGATGCCCAGCTGTTCGACGTGGTGATGGCCTGTCTGTCCAGCCATCAAAAAGATCGTCCCGAGCCGGCAGCGGTCGAGGCGGCGCTCTCGGCGTTTTGTGACCACTATGCGCAAAATGTCGGTCGTTCGCTCCGCTGCGAGCCGCTCACGCCGTGCCCCATGGATGCGTCTGGCCGCGCGGTTCGTCGCGCGGCGATGATCGGTGCGGCGGTCGTTTGCAGCGTGGTTTGGGCTGTGGTCGTGGTTTCGGCCGCGCTGCTGGCGTCGGGCGCTCGCGTGACGGCGACTTTGGGATCGCTCGTGTGGTCTGGGTCGCTACCGGGTATTATTGCCGCACTGGCGTTGGCGCTGCCAGGCATAGCCGGCGTTGCCGCGGGGGCACTTGCGCGCGATCGGCGCTCGGGGTTCCTGCAGGGTGTGCTTGCGCTTTCTGCCTGCGAGGTTCCGGTGCTGGTTGTGGCTGCATGTAGCGTATTTTCCCAACGCGCCGTGACGGGCGGCCTTGTTGCCGCTCTGGTTGCAACCTATACGCTTACGTGGTTTTTGCTTGCGATGGGCTTTGCCTTTGAACTTCCCGTTTCGGCACCGCGACGCACAAAAGCCCAGATGGCGACTCCGCTTGCCGGTGGAGCCGCAGCTGCCCGTACTTTTGGCGGACCTGTCGAAGTATCGTCCGATTCTATTTCTACGACCAAGGAGGCCTAGGTCATGGCATCTCAAGTTGAGCTCACCCCATGCGGGGCCATGTTTGACATCTTTAAGCGCGCGGCGCATCTGAGCCATATCGAGCTGTGCGGCTTGGTGCTTTCGTCCCGTCCGCTCGCCGACGGCCGCAGCCCGCAGAGCCGAGCCGCCGATCGCTCTTGGGTTTCCCGCTTTATCGTTCGCGCGCCGGTCGGCACGCTTCAGCAGCGCTACTTTGCCGAATACGGTACCTCGGCTGCGCGTATTATGTCGCAACTGGCCCTGCGCCAGCGCAATCCCATGGACTCCACGGCTGTGATCAATATGGTGTGCGGTTCTGCAGGTGAACCGATGGTACGCGCGCTCGAAGAGTGCCACCAGGACACGAATCTCTATCGCAACGCGCTCGATCGCCTGTCCCAGGCGGCGGAACTCATGCCCGCCGAGCGCGCCGAGACCGTGCTGGTGCTGTTTGTCGCCGTCGGTTGTTCGGCGGATGTGCGGTCCTCGGTGAACTATGCCATCGACTACGCGCACGCGACCTGTGGCGGAGGCACCTCCACGCCGCGTTCGCTTGGCATGTCGCTGACCGCGGGCGAACGCGAACCCGCCCCGGCGCACCCCTTGGGCTTGCTGCGCGTGCAAAACAGTTTTGTCGTGAGCGCCCCGCGCTGGATTCAGCCGAGCGAGCAGGGTGTTGAGATTGGCGCGCTGGCCACTGGTGAGGGCGATATTACCGACGTCGGCGATGATGTCTCGGCCCGCCATGCCCATATCTGGTGCGATGCTCAAAATATCTGGCACGTCGAGGACTTGTCGTCCACCAACGGAACCGTGGTGGTAAACGGGGCCACGCGCGTCTGCATTCAGGTCGAGCCCGGCCGTTCCGCCCAACTCAATCCCGGCGACGAGCTCAAGCTCGGCGAATCCACTACCTACGCCATCCTCTTCGGTGCTCTCTAGCCGGTAGATAGGGGCGTTCCTTTTCTGCCGGCTGGGGACACTCCTTGGCGCGCCAGAGCCGGTCGCCTGGGGATGGAGGGGCCATTTTGGCCCTTGGCGGTCAGTCGGGGCGAAACTAGAAGATCTTTCCGATTCGCGGCTGTTCATGCTTGTAGAGCATCTAAAACAATAGGATGTTATTCTGGAATATGCCGGGTGCGTGAACTTGCCTGTCTTAGCCTTAATAAGGTATAGGGGAGTTTGGCTCAGGGGTTCCGTCTTGTTCTTCAGCGCAGTATTGTGGGACAGATTTGCTGAGATTGGCGCCTTACACCGCAGAGCGCACGGAAGGCTCTCGATTTGTGTTCTGGCCCCAGAATACAGGGCCTGATACTTACCAACTGTGGCATGGATGTAACATCTGTAGAAATCAACCCTTTTGTTGTCGACCTTTGTAAGAAAAACACTGCCATCAACTCTTTGGATGACGAAACTAGGGTGCTTGAGGGGAGCCTTTACTCCCCTCTGAGAGATGACTCATGTTTTTCGCTTGTCGTTGTGAATCCTCCGTTGCTGCCGATTCCGGATGAGATTCCTTATCCCTTCGTTTGAGATGGAGGACAATCGGGTCTGGATAAAACACTTCGTATTCTTAAGGGTGGCGATACGCATTTAGAGAAAAACGGTAAATACTGCTAATAGGGGTGACGACGATGGTGCAGGGGCGACCCGCGATGCTCTCATCAATACGTCGGATACTTGGGAAATCAGGTCTAGATGCATGTATGATGATGCTGTGTGGCTATTCAATTAATCCGCGTTCCGAATGGGTGCAGGGTATAGCTGCGACATCGTATGCTTTTGACCCGGCGCGATACTCAGATATTTCTGAGGCGGTTGACGAAGTTTATACGCACTATGCCGCGCAAGGCGTTTCGGAAGTTTGCACATCTACGTTACGGGCTTAGGTTTCTTCAAGCGAGCAGGCCGGTTGCGTTATTTCGAGCGATTTTTCTAGTCTAGACGACAAAAGGCAAAGGATTTGATGGGTATAAAACGCGGACGTTTGTGGGCGGATGCTCAAATCTATTGTGGCAATCGGGCGGTTGAAAAAGATATTTCAACCGCCCGATTGCCAGGTTCGTCGGAGGAGATGTCCGATTCCGACTCTCTTGTAGGAAGAGCTTGAGATCGTATTGGCCCAAGGCAATCTTAAAGCAGTCTCATTGGCAAATCTTCGCTCCTGTTGTGTTGAGGTGTAAGGTATCAGTGATTGATGTTTTGTGGCGGGTAGATTGGGGCCTTCCTTGATTCGATGCGTTCTCTCGAGGTTCATCAGAGCAAAAGGGGCTTTCGTCTTCATTGCTATCACGGTGATTGGAACCGCTCTCTCCTATGCCATGCCATACGTGAACGGGAAATTCTTAGATTTTCTTCTCGGTAACCGCAGCGAAAGAGACGCCGTACTCTTCGCGCTCCTGGTTGCGTCAATAGGAGTTTTCTCCACCCTCTTTACTTATTTTGCAGGAACACTTTCCATTCGCATAACCACGAGACTTTCCTTTGATCTTCTCAGGGAGGCCGTCTTGCGTTTTGAAAGAGACGATTACTTGGTGAGTCGGACCATCGATCCAGCCTATACAACGCAACGGATTATTTCCGACTCCAGCGTGGTCTCATCCTTCGTTTTGGCGAATTTTATCAGTGCGCCGCTGTCCATTGTAGCCATTCCCATCGTATTGCTTATCATATGGTCAATTGATTCAACTCTCGCGGTGTTTTCCATCATTCTCCTCATCGTGTATTTCTGTGTAATTACTGGGTTGAGGAAACTTTTGTATAGGGTCACGTATGAGAAGAAAGAGGCGGACAGCGCCTTTTACGCCGCAATTGCATCGCAGCTTAATCAGATTCTCAACATTCAACTGACATCTTCGTACGGCAAGAGCGAACAAGCGCTCGACGCTGGGTTTAAGAGCTATTTTCCCAAAGTTTTGCGCTCCGGAAAGCTGTCATATTCTCTGACATCGCTCGATGGTCTTTTCGCAGCGTTGTTCCAAGCGGTGATACTTGTTGTTTCCGGAGTACGAATCATTAACGGAACTATGTCAATAGGCGAGTACACTATCATCGGTACATACTTCGCGGTTCTCTTTAAGACTTTGAAAAGTATGATGTCATTGTTCAAATCCTATCAAGATGCCAAAGCATCATGGGATAGGACGGCTATCGCGACGAGAGAAAAGGAGAGATCGGGGTGGAATCGGACCGATTTAGCTAAACTCGATGAAATAAATGACATTTCGGTATCTGATTTGGAATTCTCGGTTGCCCTTCCAGACGGATCTGTCCGAGAGGTCCTCGGCGGGTTTTCTTTCAAGTTTTCCGGTCCTGGTACATATTGCATAGTTGGGGAAAACGGAAGAGGCAAGACGTCACTTCTTTACTTGATGCTCGGGCTATACTCATCGAAAGGCAAAGTAAAATACAACGGCGTGCCAATCGAAGAATGCGACTTGGATTACATACGTGCGAGAGAGATATCGTGCTGCCCACAGTCGTGCTTCGCGCCGGACGAAACGGTGAAAGAGCTGTTAGAGTATTTCGACACGCCCTTTTCTTCCTATCACCGGGGTGTAGATGGCCTACTTTCGCTGGAAAACAGCGTGAAGGAGTTGCTCGGGAAACGTTGCTCCGCGCTTTCGGGCGGTGAGCTGCGCCGAGTGTACTTATGGTCGGCGATTTCACGCAAGTCGTCAGTTTTGGTACTCGACGAGCCCACGACTGGGTTAGACGCTGTAAGCCGCGCCGAGCTTGCGGCCTATGTTAAGCGCAACAAGCAAAGCCAGCTGATCATCGTTGTCTCTCACGATGACGAGATGGTCGGCGCGGTAGAAGGGGTAGTGGATTTAGGCAGCATGTACCAGGGTAAATGATGACAAGTGTAGTGCTACCCAACTGGCAGAGATAACAAAAAGGCGATGCAGATGCACGTAGCATTCAGGCGGTTCGGACTCGGTGCCTTCACGCCATCGCAACGCTTTCAGATATAGTTCTCGTTCTCTTACTAAAGGAAACTTTAGTCTACGTCATCTTGTCGAGACAGAGGTGAAGCGAAGTGTTGTCGCGACGTATCTTATTCCAGGTGGCTCAGTATCAGCGTGAGAATCGCACCAAAGTGTACTTACGATTCTCGTGTCCCACGGACAACATGAGCTGAGCATTGAGGTTCCACCCTTTGCTGCAACTACACGGGGTTGGACGGCAATGAATATGCCGGGCCGCATACCACGCGCAGCGGGGGTCCATGTCCCAGTATGTTGCCTACAGCAGCCTCGATGTCCACGCACACATCATCTCTGCCTTCGCGTTCAATCCATTTGCCGGAGAGTGCGAGGGTTGCCAGGCCGTAGAATTCGAGCCGAACAAATGAAATGCGGTATCAGCGCATAGGATTAAACTGACGATTGCTTTGCACTGAGAATACGCTTGGAAAGCCGCTATGGGTGGCGGCCCGGGTTAAATAGAGAAGCCCGTCCGATCACTTTCATGTGGCGAACGGTCGGGCTTCTTATTCCACTTGCCAATGCTCGGCTCATATTGGAAGAAAGCTACGCTAATGTTTGCGTGACACTCCTATTTTCTCCGAAGAAAGAGTCGGATAATGAAGAATAGAATTAAAAAAGGTGCCAGATATAACGCAAATATAAAGGCTAATCCAACGAGACCTTGCAATAATGGCATAACTCCTCCCAGACACGAGATTTTGGTATTTGTTTCCATCTTATTCTGAATTGGACCAAATAGTTCCTAGCCACAAAACTACTCGTCAACTGGATCGCACCAATCTGCTGGCAAAACACAGCTTGATTCTTTATCGACATAGCACCAATCCGCAACAGGGCACTCGGCGATGTCGTAAAAATTGCATATATCAACTCCAAGACAACAAGGCTCAACGGGAGGATGTTCATTTGAACCAACAGGATGGATATGCTTCATAACAGCTCCTCACCTTAATCCAATTAGAGACTACGTTTGATCAATGCCACAGTGATCTACAACGCAGATGCTGCCGCCATCCATGTCATAGTCGCAGTAATCGTATGCACCACAGCCATCTGCTTTATCATAAACAGTACAGATGTCAGTAATGCCCAAGAGGCAGTCAAAAGACATCGGCTTCACGCCTGCCTCGTCGCCACTTCCTGGATTAATCGGATGAATATGCTTCACGACTACCTCCCTTTGAGTGCAGAAAAACCTCAATATTGTGTATAACAAACCAAGATGTCTAGTTCACCATATTTCTAGAATGGTTTCGGCGAACGTAGCAATAAGCTTCGCAGACGGTAATCAGAAGAACGAACACCTCCACAATGGTGACAGCAATGCGCTGAACCGCTTATTCCGATACAGTAGCTTCTCGTTGATTTTTCTCCTGCGAAGATGAGTGGCGGGAAATAAGGTCAAAAGCCATCTCGTAGCACATTTTTCTATATTCACATGATGCAGGGTGTAGACTCTTGGGCAAGTAGCCGTGCTCGTCTGCAGCCTCCCAGCTACAGCCCCCACCACAGAAAGACCGAGCCCAACAGTCCGTACAGTCAATTCTTTTTTCGACACCCTGACTCCAGTTTTCAATATACCTAGTTTCGTCAATTCCGGTGACGATGTTGCCCATTTTGAATCGCATCATCCCGACAAACCTGTGACAGGGGTATACGTCCCCTTCGGGAGTCACGGAAATAAAACGCCTGCCAGCCCCGCATCCGACAAAGGCGATCCTGTTGCTCATAATCAAATCAACTGCAGTTTTCAATGTTCTAAACAAGGGCTTTTCCCCTTGATCAATCTGTTTGAGATATTGATCCGCCAAATCTATTAGGCCCGCCCTGATTTTGTTTAATGAGTGTTCGTCGAGTTTGATATTCTCATCGAATGAGCTCACGGGCGAGAAGTAAATCCTTCTGAAGCCCATCTCTTTAAACTGAAGATAGTCTTCAACAAGGTTACAGTTATTATTTGTTAAGGTCGCTCTTGCGCCGAAGGGGAACGACTCGGAAAAACGACGAACGTTTTTGTCGATATCGGAGAAAGAGCCGCCTCCCGTCTTGTACGGGCGCGATGCATCGTGCTTGCATCCTGTACCATCGAGACTAATCAGAACAGAAAACCCGTGCTCCTTGAAAGAATTCACAGCAGTGTCATTCAAAAGCGTTCCGTTGGTCGTAATAGAATAGGTAAAGTTTCTATTGGGGTATATTCTTTTTGAATAGTCGACCGTTTTCCATATCAGCGGCTCGTTAATCATGGGTTCCCCACCAAAAAAGACGATCGCAAGCGTTTCGTTTTCCGATGAACTTGCGACGAGGTAGTCGACCGCCTTGAAGGCTATCTCGTCTGTCATCAGCAGAGGAGACGTTCCATAATCTCCTTTACCGGCAAAACAGTAACTACAACCAAGGTTGCATGCATGTGAAACGTGGAGTTCGATGGATCTAAGTTTTCGAGGCGTGTCTTTTGTTAAGAAAGTCCGCTCAGACAATCGTTGATACTCATCAATGTCGTCTTCAAGTTCTGCTATGGTCGTTTGGTCGTAGCCTTTCGCAGCAAGTGACTTTGTTAGCAACTTCGAGTTGACCGTTCTTCCCGATGCTTCAAATATGCGAAGCGCATCTTCTGATGCTTGGTCAACCTGAAAGCAATTGCGAGTGACCTCATCGAAGCAGTAACGACGATCACTTACTGAGAAAAAATGCATACGTTCCTCAATTTCATGCTGGACTGGCACTAACCTTGTTTATTGTTGCGCAGCTATAAAAAACCACCAGCGGGGATTCGGTGTGCGGCCCAATCGGACTCCCAAAAGGTTCTATTTGAGACTGGCAAGCTTTGTGTTGTTGGCACTTCGACAGCGCTCTTTATTCCAACATGGAGCCTCGCAGTTTGATTCGACTTGCCTCTGGAAGGTCCGATCTTAACTTGATTTAGGATGAAAACAGATTACAGGCGCGCTCCTCTAGAAAGAAAGGAAACCAATCGCCGCCTTTCACCAGGAAAGTTTTTATAGCCCACCTCGAGCAAAATGAAAGATGCGAGAGCGATTGGGGAACAACGCGAATCTCCCCTTTTGGGTGGGAGCGAGCCTTCAGCCACCGGCGAACGACTCGCCCTGGTCAGAATCTGGAAGTGGTGCCGGGCCGCTTGGGCCTCCCCGGTGACTTCGTGGGGCTTACCTGCCTGACGTCGAGGAGTACATCCGCAAGATTCGTTCCCTATGCCGTTTGCTCTCACGCCCGCCTTAGTTCCAAGTCGGGCGAGCCGCCGCGCTCATGCGACCCGTGGCGGCGACACGTCGACGCCGCGCTCGCTGAGCACATCTTCGGTCGCGGGCGAGCACGAGGTCGCGCCGGCGCATCCGCTGGGACTGCTGTGCGTGCAAAACGGCTACGTGGTGAGCGTCCCGCGCTGGATTCAGCCGAGTGAGGAAGGCGTTGAGATCGGCGCGCTGGCAACGGGGGAGGGCGGCATCACCGACGACGTCTCGGCCCGCCATGCCCATATCTGGTGCGACGAGTCTGGCGCATGGTTTGTCGAGGACCTGTCGTCCACTAACGGCACCGTGGTGGTAAACGGGGCCACGCGCGTGTGTATTCAAGTAGAGCCCGGCCGCTCCGCCCAGCTCAACCCCGGCGACGAGCTCAAACTCGGCGAATCCACCACCTACGCCATCCTGCTCGGCGCCCTCTAGCCGGCAGTTAGGGACGTTCCTTTCCTGCCGGTACTTGGGGACACTCCTTGGCGCGTCAGAGCCAGTCGTCCGGGGATGGAGGGACCATTCTGGCCTTTGGCGGTCACCCGAGGTAAACCTTTACCGCCCGCCTATATTTGTCGAAATTACACTTGACGGCGGGGTACAATAAACCCGCATGCGGATTTCCGTTGCGGGCGCTTCCCATCGCCGGGGCGTGCCCGGGAGCATCCGGCATGCGGCCTTTGCGGCGCTCGGTCATGTGCAAGACGGGTAGCTGGGCCTGTGGAGCGCGTACAGCCGCCCCTTGCCTCGGCATGCCTTCTCTCCACGCCATGTGCCTGCTGCTGAGCCTGCCTGCCAGATGATTGGAAGCAACAGCGAAAATCCCATCACGCCAACATCCCGGCGATCGCCGGGGCCTGTATACCTATATGAGAGGAGAGGGGTATATGGCGCGTAAGTTTAAGTCTATGGACGGCAACGAGGCGGCCGCATATGTTTCGTATGCGTACACCGAGGTAGCGGGAATCTATCCCATTACGCCGTCCAGCCCGATGGCCGACCATGTCGACCAGTGGGCGGCCCAGGGTCGCAAGAATATCTTCGGCACCCCGGTCAAGGTCGTCGAGATGGAGTCCGAGGCAGGTGCAGCCGGTACCGTTCACGGTTCGCTGGGCGCCGGTGCTCTGACCACCACCTACACGGCTTCTCAGGGTCTGCTCCTGATGATCCCGAACATGTACAAGATCGCGGGCGAGCAGCTCCCGGGCGTCTTCCACGTCTCCGCGCGTTGCGTCGCTTCCCACGCCCTGAACATTTTTGGCGATCACTCCGACGTCATGGCCTGTCGTCAGACCGGCTTCGCCATGCTCGCCGAGGGCAACGTCCAGGAGGTCATGGACCTCTCGCCGGTGGCTCACCTTGCCGCCATCGAGGGCAAGACCCCGTTCCTTAACTTCTTCGACGGCTTCCGCACCAGCCACGAGATCCAGAAGGTCGCCATGTGGGACTACAAGGATCTGGCCGAGATGTGCGACATGGACGCCGTCCAGGCTTTCCGCGACCACGCGCTCAACCCTGAGCACCCGCATACCCGCGGTAGCCACGAGAACGGCGACATCTTCTTCCAGAACCGCGAGGCCTGCAACAAGGTCTACGACGAGCTTCCCGCCGTCGTCGAGGGCTACATGAAGAAGATCAACGAGAAGCTCGGCACCGATTACGGCCTGTTCAACTACTACGGCGCTCCCGATGCCGACCGCGTCGTCGTGTGCATGGGCTCCTTCTGCGACGTGCTCGAGGAAGTCATCGACTACCTCAACGCTCACGGCGAGAAGGTCGGCCTGGTCAAGGTTCGTCTGTTCCGTCCGTTCTCCATCAAGCACTTCGTCGACGTTCTCCCCGAGACCGTCCAGAAGATCGCCGTCATGGACCGCACCAAGGAGCCGGGTTCCATCGGCGAGCCGCTCTACCAGGACGTCGTCTCCGCTCTCTACGAGGCCGGCAAGACGGGCATCAAGGTCGTCGGCGGCCGTTATGGCCTGGGCAGCAAGGACACGCCTCCCGCGTCCGCGTTCGCTGTCTTCGAGGAGCTTAAGAAGGACGAGCCCAAGCGCGAGTTCACCATTGGCATCGTCGATGACGTGACCAACCTGAGCCTGCCCGAGGCCGAGGATGCGCCCAACACCGCAGCCCCCGGCACCATCGAGTGCAAGTTCTGGGGTCTGGGTGGCGACGGTACCGTCGGCGCCAACAAGAACTCGATCAAGATCATCGGCGACCACACCGACAAGTACGTCCAGGCCTACTTCCAGTACGACTCCAAGAAGACCGGCGGCGTCACCGTCTCGCACCTGCGCTTTGGTGATTCCCCGATCCGTTCGCCGTACTACGTGACCAAGGCCGACTTTGTCGCTTGCCATAACCCCAGCTACATCGTTAAGGGCTTCAAGATGGTCCGCGACGTCAAGCCGGGCGGCACCTTCCTGGTCAACTGCCAGTGGAGCGACGAGGAGTTCGCCGAGCACATGCCCGCCGTGGCCAAGCGCTACATCGCGAACAACAACGTCAACGTCTACCTGATCGACGCTATCGACCTGGCCGCTAAGGTCGGCATGGGCAAGCGCACCAACACGGTGCTCCAGTCCGCCTTCTTTGCTCTGGCCAAGGTCCTGCCCGCCGAGGACGCCCTGCAGTACATGAAGGACGCGGCTACCAAGTCCTACATGAAGAAGGGCCAGGCTATCGTCGACGCCAACCACAAGGCCATCGATGCCGGCGCTACCGCCTTCCGTAAGTTCGAGGTTCCGGCCGACTGGGCTACCGCCGAGGATGCCGCTCCCGTCGAGCTCTCCGAGGAGACCAAGTCCGCTATCGCCCAGCAGGTCAAGAACCTGCTCGAGCCCATCGATCGTATGGACGGCGACAGCCTGCCTGTTTCCGCCTTCGTCGATTGCGCCGACGGCCAGTTTGAGCTGGGCGCCTCCGCATACGAGAAGCGCGGCGTCGCCGTGGTCGTTCCCCACTGGGACGAGACCAAGTGCATCCAGTGCAACCAGTGCGCCTACGTGTGCCCGCATGCCACCATCCGTCCGTTCGCGATGACCGAGGACGAGGCTGCCGCCGCGCCCGAGGGTACCCGCACGCTCGACGCCATGGGCCCCAAGGCCAAGGGCATGAAGTTCACCATGGCTGTGTCCCCGCTCGACTGCATGGGTTGCACCAACTGCGTCAAGGTTTGCCCCAAGGGCGCCCTCGAGATGGTTCCCACCGAGCAGGAGATGGACCAGCAGCCCGTTTGGGACTACATGGTCGAGAACGTCTCCGAGAAGAAGGAGCTCATCGCGGCCAACGTCAAGGGCAGCCAATTTAAGCAGCCCTACCTGGAGTTCTCCGGCTCCTGCGCCGGCTGTGCCGAGACCGCCTATGCACGTCTGGTGACCCAGGTTGCCGGCGACCGCATGTTCATCTCCAACGCCACCGGCTGCTCCTCCATTTGGGGCAACCCCGCTGCCACCGCTCCTTACTGCAAGGACAAGGACGGTCACGGCCCGGCGTGGAACAACTCCCTGTTCGAGGACAATGCCGAGCATGGTCTGGGCATGGCCGTTGGCTATGAGGCCGTTCAGCACAAGCTGATCGCCGCTACCCAGGACATCATCGCTGCCGATGGTCCGTCCGATGAGCTCAAGGCTGCCGGCCAGGCTTGGATCGACTCCGTCAACGACGCCGAGGCTTCCAAGGCCGCTGCAGCTGCCTACGTTGCCGAGCTCGAGAAGTGCGGCTGCGACGCTTCCAAGGCAATCCTCGCCGACAAGGCTTATCTCACCAAGAAGTCCTTCTGGATCTTCGGCGGCGACGGCTGGGCCTACGACATCGGCTTCGGTGGCCTGGACCACGTCCTGGCTTCCGGCCACAACGTCAACGTCTTCGTCTTCGACACCGAGGTCTACTCCAACACCGGCGGTCAGGCCTCCAAGGCCTCGAACCTGGGCCAGGTCGCTCAGTTCGCCGCTGCCGGTAAGGTGACCAAGAAGAAGTCCCTGGCCGAGATCGCCATGAGCTACGGCTACGTCTACGTGGCGCAGGTCGCCATGGGCGCCAACCCGGCTCAGACCCTCAAGGCCATTCACGAGGCCGAGGCCTACGACGGCCCGTCCCTCATTATCGGCTACAGCCCCTGCGAGATGCACTCCATCAAGAAGGGCGGCATGCAGAACTGCCAGGCCGAGATGAAGAAGGCTGTCGAGTGCGGTTACTGGAACCTTTTCCGCTTCAACCCCGAGGCTGCTGCCGGCAAGAAGTTCTCGCTCGATTCCAAGGAGCCCGCGGGCGGTTATCAGGAGTTCCTGATGAACGAGGCCCGTTACGCTTCGCTGACGCGTTCCTTCCCTGAGCGCGCCGAGGAGCTCTTCAAAGAGAATGAGCAGGCCGCTATGGACCGCTATCAGCACCTGCTGAAGCTCAAGACGGTGTACAACGAGGCCTAGGTCTCCCACTGCAGGATCTGAGGGCTAACCTTCGCGGACGTCCTCGGACATGAAAGAACCCCCGCTGCGCACTACTGAACTGCCTCCCATTTCTTGGACACGAGAAATGGGAGGCCTTTTATGCGTGCCGACTTGAGAGTGAAACACGACATCGAGGCCAGGAGGGCGGCGATCGGGCTCTTCGAGCGAGGGCACGGCTTCGAGTCGGCGGCGAAGGCGCCGTCGGTCCCGCGCGACACCGTGGGACGATGGCTCTACGCATACCGGTCGTTCGGAAGCGGGGTGCTGCCATCCATGGACGGCAGGCAGACCGGGTACGCATGCGAGCAGGAGGTCGCCGCCGCCTCGGCCGTGGTCGACGGCGGCATGGGCAGGCGGGACGCCATGGAGGCGTTCGGGGCCATGTCCCTGGCGCCGCTCAAGAGACGGTGCGCGCTCTGCCGCGAGGGCGGCGCCGAGGCGCCCAGGCCCAAGCCCAGGGGCAGGCCGAGGGGGTCCGGCCCCAGGCCGCGCGGGCGCACCCGCGAGCAGGGGCTCGGGGAGCGCCGCCGAAGGCTCGAGACCGAGGCGGCCTACCTAAAAAAATTGCGTGCCCTGGTCGGGAGGGACGGGCTTCGACCGGGGCGAAGGTCGAGGCGTGAGCGCCCTGCGCGCGGAGGGGTGCGAGCTGGGGCGCCTGCTGGAATGCGCCGGCCTGGCCCGGTCCGGCTGCTGCTACGCGCTGTCGCGCCCGGCCGGGCCGGCGCGCCCGGGGCCGCGGGGCGCGGCGGCGGAGATCTTCTCGCGCGCGGCCGACGGGTGCGCGCGCATGGCCGACAAGACCGTGCTCAAGACGATGCGGGAGATGGGGGTCCGCCGCGGCATCCGCCGCGAGACCGACTGCCATAGGTACAACCCGTACAGGGGCGCCGTGGGCGAGACGTCCGGGAGCGTCATCGGGCGCGACTTCGCCGCCGACGGGCCGTGGCAGAAGATGGGCACCGACGCCACCGGGTTCAAGCAGCCCTGGGGCAGGGCCTGCTTCGCGCCGGTGCACGACTTCGGCAGCGAGGAGATGGTCGCGTGGTCGGCGTCGGCCAGCCCGGACATGGCGCGGCAGGCCGAGCTGCTCGACCGGCTGCTGGCGAAGATGCCCGAGGGCGCGACGCCGGCGCTCCACGGCGACATGGGCCGGCAGCACCGGCACGCCGCATGGCGCGGGAGGCTGAGGGGCGCCGGGATCGTCCAGAGCATGTCCAGAAAGGGCAACTGCATCGACAACGGCGCCACCGAGCAGGTCTTCGGCCACATGAGGGACGAGTTCTTCCGGGGAAGGGCATGGCCCGACTTCGAGTCCTCCAAGGCGGACCTGGGCGCGTGCGTCGCCCATTGGAACACGGGGCGAAGGCGGGTTAAACTGAAGGGGCTGACCCCGGAGGAGTTCCGGAACCAGCCCCTTGCGGCGTAGTTCTTATTTAAGCCGTCCAAGTTTTGGGGTGCAGTTCAACTCAAGTGCGCCGGGGGCCGCTTGGCCATGCGGGGCGTTCGGGGCCCGCGATCGCGTCAGCCCGCGATCGCATCCATCCACTCGATCGCCTGGGTGTACGCCTTGGCTCCCGCGGGATCGCTCACATCGCGGTCGAAGTCGTGGGGGAGGTGGTACACGGGCTTCTTGACCGCACGCGGGGCCATGCGCGAGAGCGCCTTTGACAAGCGGAACGGGACGTCTTCGTCCCCGCTGCTGGCGGTGATGAACAACGGCGGCAGCTGCGCCGCCTCGTCATCGGTGAGGGACCAGGCGTCGGGGGAGTGGATCGGGTCATCGCCGCCCAGGCCCATGAGGTCGAGCCAGGCCCCCTCGTGTTGACGCGCGTACACGTAGAGCGCGTAGCGTAGGGGCTTCGGCCCCGTGGTCACCATTCGGGAGCCGTCGCCCGCGAGCTTATCAACCTGCGAGCGCGTCACCTCGGGCAGACGTGCGTAGGCTTTCGCCGGTTGGGAGAAGGCGGCGTCGGTGATGGTGTGATAGCCGTAGAAATCCAATATGCCCGCCGGCTGCGGCATGTCCTCGAGGCGTCCGATCTTGCGTGCAAGCAGGAGCGAGAGATATGCGCCCGCCGATCGGCCGAACAGGAAGTGCGCCTTGTATTCCCCGGCGGCCTGCGGCTCGGCCACCGCCGCCTGCCATGTCTCGAAGGCCGCATCGACGATCTGGGGCAGGGAGGACTCCGGCGCCAAGGGATAGTCCGCGCAGATGAGCGTGTAACCCGCGTCGGTGAGCTGGCGGATATAGGGTTGCGGAAGGTCGTCGCGCTCCCCATAGAGCAGTCCGCCGCCGTGCAGGTAGAACACGGCGATGTGGCGGTCGCGCGCGGCGAGCGGATGGTGGATGGTAAGGAGGTCGTCCAAGTTCACGTTCGTGCCTTTCTCATGTGTATGCGTGCGCGTGCTCCGCGCGGTACGGCATGGGGGGTGGTCGGGCTGTGGGGGATCGCCCAGACTAGAAGGGGGTCTCAGCTCTCCCTGCCCAGGGCCATGATCTTGTTGGTGAGCACGACCTGCAGGAAGTCATCGGGGTTCTTGACGTCGATGCCGTAGACCTTCCGTGCGCGCTCCACGCGATAACGGACAGTCTTGGGGTGGATGAACAGCTGCTCGCCTGTCTTGGAGAAGTCCATGCCGTTCTCGCACAGGCAGATGAGGGTGCTGAGCAGCTCTGGCTGCTTCTTGGCAAGATCGACCACGCGCGGGTCCATGTACTCTGCGAGCTGCGAGAGGTCGTCGGCCATGAGCATGAGCTTGTAGACGCCCAGGTCCTCGAACCGGATGGCGCGGTCGCTGCTTGTGGAGCCGTTGAACAGCCTGTAGACATTGAGCACCTCGGTGTTCGCCTGGCCGATCGCATAGCGGTCGACCGTGCTGCTCAGCGCGACGAGGTGCTTGAAGAGCGGCAGCGTGGATAAGGCGTGCAGCTTGTCCAGGATGTCCTGGATGAGGTCGAGGTTGAACCGCGTGAGCGGGCTGCGGAAGTTGTGGAGGAACACGAGGCGGTCGTTGTTCACAAAGTAGACGATTCCGGGGTACGCGGAGCGAATCCTGCGACTGATGGCCTGTTGGAGCTCATCCAGGCGGTCGATGTCCGCGCAGTCCACAAGGCTCACATGGACAAAGAGCACCTCGTAGAAGGGAAACTCGTCGATGCCCAGGACGGTGAGGGCAGAGTTGATCAGCTCGGGCGTTTCGTATCGCTCGAGGAGCAGGTCGTGGACCGCGTTGTTGTTCTGGATGAAGAGCTTCTGTTTGATCGCGTTTTGCTCGAGGATCTTCATCTGGAGGAGCCCGACGATGTTCTCTATGGTCATGGTGTCGAGCGGGGTGAGCTCCACGTCGGATTCGTGCACGAGCAGGTAATAGTCGACGCCATCCGAGCTCGGTATGCGCACGGCGAGCGCCTTTTCCGCGCGGTCCTCGTCTACGGGCCGATTGTCGTCCGCCTCCTTCGCGGTGGCTCGGTTGAAGAAGAGCATCGCGTCGAAGTACGCATGCGTTTGGAACGGCTTGGGCTCGCGCCTGATGAGCGAGTACGCGTCAAAACACGTGCGGGCCGGATCGGTACCGAGTCTGCGGTCGCGCGTGGTGTCCAGGTAGCTGACGTCCATGCGCAAGGTGTTTTTGAGCGTGTTGAGGATATACGGGATTGAGGGCTGCTTGAGGGCGAGTGCCATGGTGTGCTTGTGGGCGTCGTAAAAGCGGTTGAGGAGGGTCAGGTTCGAGTCGAGGACGTGTCCGAGCACGTCGAGCATGATGGACTCGTATTTGACCGATGGGCTCAGCTCGATGAGCGGCACGCCGAAATCCTCGCAGAGCGCGATGACGTTTTGGGGCGCGTTGAGCAGCAGGCGTTCGGGCTTGAATGCCATGGCCGCTATGCCGATGGCGCTCATGGTGTGGAAGAACTGGGCCACTTCGCTCTCGGAGAGCTCCTGGAGCGCAAAGAAGCTCGTGATGATGAGCTGCCCGCTCTTGCCCCAATTCTCAATGTCGGCCGCCTCGAGCACCATGGCGCTCGACAATTCGTTGTCGAGTCCACCGGCACCGGCTATTACCTTCGCTTCCGCGAAGGACGGCAGCAATAGGGCTTCGCGAACAATCATGCCAACTCCTTCAGTTTACTTGACAGCCTATCGAACTTTTCGTTTTGTGGCATGCCCCAAAAGGTCAAAAAAACGGCACAAACCTTATCCGTAAGGGAAGTGTATTCCCATTTTGCCCATGCTTCAATTTTATGCAGCGCGAGAAGGCCGCTGCAGCCCGGGAATACAGCGCGGTCCGTTTTCGAACGGAAGAGCTTTTTTGCAAGGCAAACCGCAATCAAGGAGGAACCTATGCTGAAGACCGTGGTCAAGCAAAACTCCTATCAGGATTCAATCAACCTGATGCTGCTGACCAACAAGATCAACACGCTTGACGGCGTGATCCAGAGCCAGATCATGATGGGCACCGATGCCAACAAGGACATCTACCGCGCCGCAGGTCTGTTGACCGCCGAGGCCGAGGCCGCCGCCCCGAGCGACATGGTTATCGTGGTTGAGACCGAGGACGAGGGCATCATGGACGTCGTCCTGGCCGAGACCGAGACCTTCCTCGCCGACCTCTCCACCAAGAAGGAGGCCGCCGGCGCGCCCGCCGAGGCCACCAGCTGGGAAGAGGCCATGGCGATGCTCCCCGAGGCCAACATGGCCCTGTTCTCCATCCCCGGCGAGTACGCCGCGCCCGAGCTTGAGCGCGCCCTCGACCTGGGCCTGAACGTCTTCTCCTTCACCGACAACGTGCCGCTGGAGGATGAGGTCCGCCTCAAGCAGAAGGCTCACGAGAAGGGCCTGCTCTTCATGGGTCCCGACTGCGGCACCGGCGTGGTCTCCTCCGTGCCCGTTGCCTTCACCAACGTCATCAACCCCGGCAACATCGGCATCGTGGGCGCCTCCGGCACCGGCATCCAGGAGGTCACTTGCATGATCGACCGCCTGGGCGGCGGCTGCGTGCACGCCATCGGAACCGGTGGCCGCGACCTCAACGAGAAGGTCGGCGCCGTGACCGTCAAGGACGCCATCGTCGCCCTTGAGCACCACGATCCTACCGACGTCATCTGCGTCATCTCCAAGCCGCCGGCGCCCGCCGTCCGCGACGAGGTCGTCGACCTGCTCGAGAAGTGCGAGAAGCCGGTCGTCGCCATCTTCATCGGCGAGAAGCCCGAGGCCCATCTGGGCAAGGTGCACCTAGCCCACACCCTCGAGGAGGCCGCTCGCATCGCCGTCGACCTCGCCAACGGTGAGGCCGTCAAGAAAAACTACCTCGAGCCGCTCGACGTGACCGTCGAGACCCCGCTGGCGCAGGACAAGACCGTCATCGGCCTGTACTCCGGCGGCACCCTGGCCGGCGAGGCCGCGATGATGATCACCGAGGCCCTCGAGCTCGGCTCCATCATCAAGGAGGACGGCTACATGCTTCGCCACGGCGGCTACGACGTCATCGACCTCGGTGACGACGTGTACACCCAGGGCCGTCCTCATCCCATGATCGACCCTGAGGTCCGTATCCGCATGATGCGCGACTACGCCTCCAAGGTCACCACGGGCGTCATCCTCTTCGATTGCGTCCTGGGCTATGGCTGTCATCCCGACATGGCCGCCGAGCTCGCCCCGGTGATCGCCGAGTGCATCGAGTCCGCCAAGGCCGACGGCCGCGACGTCCGCTTTGTGGGCACCGTGGTGGGAACCCACAACGACCCGCAGGACTACGACCGCTCCGTCAAGCTGCTCGAGGACGCCGGTGCCATCATGGAGCCCAGCAACGCCATGGCCGTCCGCGCCGCGCTGGCCTTCAAGGGTATCGATTTCACCGAGGCCGACCGCGAGGTCGCGCCCTACGAGGTCAAGGACGACAGCCCCCTGCCCGAGCCCTCCGAGGCCGTCATGGAGCTCCTCACCAGCAAGCCCCGCGTGATCAACGTGGGCGTGGAGAGCTTCAACGACCCGCTGCGCGCCTACGGCGCCGAGAGCGTCCAGTACACCTGGAAGCCCAAGGCCGGCGGTAACAAGCGCATGATCCACCTGCTCAACGAGCTTGAGAAGGTCGAGGGGATCGACGAGGCCAACGCCCGCATCTGCGAGCGCTTCAAGGAGTCCCAGCCGGTCCTGGTGGACGTCGTGCCCGCCAAGACGGTCATCCCCGAGCTCAATCGCGCCCAGAAGACCCTGCTCCACGCCGGTCCTCCAATCTGCTGGGAGAACATGCAGGGCCCGATGAGGGGCTCTTGCATCGGTGCCGCCCTCTTCGAGGGTTGGGCCGAGACCGAGGATGAGGCCATCGCCATGCTCTCCGCCGGCGAGGTCGAGTTCATTCCCTGCCACCACTGCCACGCGGTCGGCCCCATGGGCGGCATCACCTCCGCCAATATGGCCGTCATGGTCGTCCGCAACCTCGCCGACGACACCGTCGCCTACTGCACCATGAACGAGGGCATCGGCAAGGTCCTGCGCTTCGGCGCCTACAGCCAGGAGGTCGTCGACCGCCTGCACTGGATGGCCGACGAGCTCGGCCCGGTGCTCGCCAAGGCCCTCAAGCTGTCTGACGGCGGCATCAACCTCAACGTCCTGATGGCCCGCGCCATCACCCAGGGCGACGAGTTCCACCAGCGCAACATGGCCGCCACGCTCAACTTCCTCAAGGAGGTCGCGCCGCTCATCGTCAAGACCGACGTGAGCGAGGACGCCAAGCAGCGCGTCATCCAGTTCCTGGCCGACACCGACCAGTTCTTCCTGAACGTCATGATGGCCACCGGCAAGGCGATCGTGGATTACGTCCGCAAGGACGTCGAGGGCTGCGTGGTCTCCACGATGACCCGCAACGGCTACGAGTTCGGCGTCCGCGTCTCCGGCCTCGGTGACGAGTGGTTCGTGGCTCCCGTCAACACCCCGGTGGGCCTGTACTTCACGGGCTTTACCGCCGAGGACGGCTGCCCGGACAACGGCGACTCCGCGATCTGCGAGACCGTAGGCGTTGGCGGCATGGCGATGGTCGCGGCCCCCGGCGTCACCCGCTTCGTCGGCGCCGGCGGCTTCGAGGACGCCCTGAACATCTCCAACGAGATGGAGAAGATCTGCGTCACCCATAACCCCAACTGGGCCATCCCCACGTGGGACTTCAAGGGCGCCTGCCTTGGCATCGATATCCGCAAGGTCGTCGAGACCGGCATCACGCCGATCATCAACACCGGCATCGCCCATAAGGAGGCCGGCATCGGCCAGGTCGGCGCCGGCACCGTCCGCGCCCCGCTCGCCTGCTTCGAGAAGGCTCTCGAGGCCTACTGCGCCAAGCTCGGCATCGAGTAAGCGAGGCGCCTTGTGAAATTGGACGCCCTCTACATCAGCGATTACGCCGCCGTGAACCTCGATGCGTTCAAGGCGACGGGAGCCGTGCACAGCGTGTTCCGCACGAGCCTGAACGTCATGCTCGACGGGTTCCTGCTACACATGGGCTCGGCTGAGGCGCCGCTCTCCTGCTTGGGGATCACGGTCGCCGAACAGGGGGCATCCGCTCTTGTCAACCTCGTCGAGCCCGGCGACCGCGCCATGGCCCGCAACGGCGTCCTTCGCCTGTACGGCCGCGGCGATGTCGTCGAGATCGACTTGATTTCCGCTCCCATCCGGTGTCTATCGGTGCCCATGGCGACCGTGGCGCCGGAAGGGGAGACGGACATTCTGGTGTGTCGGGAGCTCTCTGAGCTCAGCCTCCCCGCACGCATCGGGTTGCCGTGGGATGAGCGCGCCGCCAGGTCACTGGCCGGGCTGGCGCGCCTCTCGGCAGCCTGTCGCGCCGCGTGGGACGCCGGGCGGATGGGTGCGCCCGTTCCCCGCGTCCGCATCGATGCCGCTTTCAGGGGCGCTGGTAGTTCCATCGAGCATCTGCTGGGCCGCGGGCTGGGTCTCACCCCCTCTGGTGACGACGTACTCTGCGGTTTTGGCTGTGGCCTGTGCTACCTTTGGCGCCACGGTGCGTTGGGTTGCGATGCCTGGGGTGGGTACACGAGCATGTTGCTCGATGTGCTCCCCGGGAAGACCACCGCGGTGTCTGAGGCGTACCTGCGCGCCATGTGCGCCGGGTACGCGAATGAGGACTACATCGAGCTTCTCACCTCGATCGAGAAGGGCAGGACGGAGGAGATCTCGGGACGGCTCGAGACGATCCTCTCGATGGGGCACACCTCGGGCGCCGACGGCCTTCTGGGCTTCGGCGCGGCATTTGGTTATATCAACATGTAATCTGAAAGGGATTAGCATGGCTGAGACTAAGAAAAAGAAAGTCAACATCACGAATCTCATCGTGCTCTCCATGGTCGTCGGTGTTGTCGCCGGCGTCGCGGGCGGCCCCGCGATGGCTCAGATCCAGTTCATCGGCGACATCTTCTTCCGCCTCGTCCAGATGGGCATCGTACCGTTCGTCATGTGCACCATCATCGTCGCCGTGGGCGGCCTGACCCCTCAGTCGCTCTCCGGCGTGGGCCTCAAGGGCATCGGCATCTTCGCCGCCTCGTCCTTCGTCGCGGCGGGCATCGCCCTCGGCCTCTCGCTGGTTCTCCAGCCTGGTGCCGGCCTGGGCGAGACCGCCCTGGTCCAGGACGCGGTGTTCGAGGGTGAGGCCTCGGTCGTCACCTTCCAGGACACGCTCCTGAGCTTCTTTGGCAACAACATCGTCTCCTCCATGGGCGCCGGCGCCATGGTCCAGTGCATCGTCTTCGCGATCGCCCTAGGCCTGGCCATCTCCTTCTGGCGCAACACTCATGACGGCAAGTGCCTCGTGTACGACTTCATGAGCGAGCTCGCTTCCCTGCTGCTTAACATCATCCGCGCCGTCATGACCGTCGCCCCGATCGGCATCTTCTGCTACGTCTCCTCCATGGTCGGCTCCCTGGGCGCCGAGGTCCTCATCCCGCTCGTCAAGTACCTGGGCGTGATGGCCCTCGCCACCGTCGTGATGTTCGTGCTCTACTTCGTGCTCGTCTCGGTGCGCTGCCGCCTCAACCCGGTCAAGCTCATCAAGAAGATGTGGCCCATGTCCGCACTCGCCCTCGGCACCATCTCCTCCGCGGTCACCCTTCCCACCGCCATGGAGGACACGAAGAACAAGATCGGCTGCGACGCCGAGGTCTCCGACCTGCTGCTGCCCCTGGGTATGCCGCTGAACTCCAACGGCGCCGCCATTCACCTCGCCGTCACCGCCATTACCATCGCCCAGATTTACGGCATCACCTTCGCCGGCCCCGAGCT
Organism: Collinsella aerofaciens; assembly: GCF_040926185.1. Taxonomy (GTDB): domain Bacteria; phylum Actinomycetota; class Coriobacteriia; order Coriobacteriales; family Coriobacteriaceae; genus Collinsella; species Collinsella aerofaciens_BC. Next base: position 32,375 of record NZ_JBCOIQ010000011.1, on the reverse strand, counting down.
CCTCACCGTTTGGGTGATCTCCTTCCTGCTGTCCCTAGCCAACGCCGTGTCCCCGGGCGCTTCCCTGGTCTCTCTCACGATGATCGTTCCCGCCCTGAACCTGCCTATGGCTGCCATCGGCATCTTTGCCGGCCTTGAGTACCCCACGGGTGCCATCCGTACCATCCTCAACGTCGACGGAGACGTCTTCGCCGCGCTGCTCGTCGCTGGCGACAAGGGCATCGACCACGATGTCTTCGAGGACAAGGTCCAGGCGTAACGTGTAACCTCGTCGAGGGGGGGGGAGCGTTAGGTTCCCCCCTCTTTAGGAATCCGTGATCCTATGAAAGAGTTTTCAGCCCCGGCCCCCAAGAAGCGTCGCTACAACGCGACGCTTGCCATGGCGATCGCCATGGTTGCCGGAGTTCTCGTCGGTGCGATCGCAGGCCCGGTCATGGGCGAGATCCAGTTCATCGGCGACATCTTTTTTCGTTTGGTGCAGATGGGCATCGTCCCGTTTGTCATGTGCGTCATCATCGAGGCCGTGGGCGGTCTGACCGCGCGCGACCTGTCCGGAATCGGCCTCAAGGGCATCGCCTGGTTCGCCTGTTCCTCCGTGCTCGCCTCTGCATTCGCGGTCGCCGTGGCCACGATCTTCCAGCCGGGCGCCGGCCTTGCCGGCACCGCGCTGGTGGAGAGCGCGAGCTTTGAGGGCGCGGGCACCGGTGCCGTCACCGTGCAGGATACGCTCCTCGGCTTTTTCGGCAACAACGTCGTCGCCTCCATGGGCGTCGGCGCGATGGTGCCCTGCATCGTCTTTGCGGCCGCGCTCGGCCTGGTGGTCAGCTTTTGGCGCAACTCGCGCGACGGCGAGTGCCTCGTGTACGACTTCGTCGTCGAGTTCGGCCAACTGCTGCTCAGCATCATCCGCGGCGTCATGAAGGCCGCACCCATCGGTATTTTCTGTTATGTGTCCGCGATGGTGGGCAAGCTCGGCCCAGAGGTGCTCATACCGCTGCTCAAATACCTGATCGTCCTGGGCGGCACCGTCGCCGCGTTCCTCGTGCTCTGGAACATCGTGGTGTGCACGGTATGCCGCGTCAGCCCGATGCTGCTGATCCGCAAGATGTGGCGCATGTCCGTCATGGCCCTCGCGACCATCTCCTCCGCGGTGACCCTCCCAGTCGAGATGGATGATGCGAAGAACCGTCTTGGCATCCGCGATGACATCGCGGACCTGGTCCTTCCCCTGGGTATGCCGCTCAACTCCAACGGTGCGTCCATTCATCTGGCGATTACGGCGATCACAATCGCCCAAATCTACGGCGTTGGGTTCGAGGGGCTCGATTTCGTGTACCTCACTATCATCTCCACGCTGCTGTCCCTGGCCAATGCCGTCGCGCCCGGCGCCGACCTCGTGTCGTTGACCATGATTGTGCCGCAGCTCGGGCTTCCGCTCTCGAGCATCGGCATCTTCGCGGGGCTCACGTATCCCGTCGGTGCGATCCGCACCATCCTGAACGTCGACTCCGACGTGTACTGCGCCCTCATGGTCGCAGCGAGTGAGCCCGACGGAATCGATCGGGAGATGCTGCTGGACTCCGGTCCGCGAGCATAGCCCGTACGGGGCTGTCCCGTTTTCAGCGGCTTATTCCTTATGCTGGATGAAATGCCCCATGTTTTTGTAAGGGTGCATACTCGTCCAATAAGTGCATAGAATCTCGTATAGTGCGAGTAAGATATTGCGCTGTCTGTTTTGTGTTTAGCAAAGATATAGTTTGCATAATCTGGTCTAATCCCTGCTCTATTAAAATAAAGTTGCACGTAAATGGCGTAGATATGCTTGAGCTGGGGTTCTGTACGCTGAGCGGATAAAAACGACCGTTCACCGTTCCGCTATTTTCAAAATGAATAAAATGAGCGATAAAGAGAATATAAACCTTAATAAACTCGCGTATCGCACGGACGCGGGTTATTAATGGGTTGTAGGCCTTTTACAGAAAGGATTCCAGCAATGTCTAAGCCTCTTGGCAAGCCCGATCGTATTGTCGTCGCCCTTGGCGGCAACGCCCTCGGCAACAACCCCGTCGAGCAGATCGAGGCCGTGGGCAACACCGCCCATGCCCTCCTCGGCCTCATCGAGCAGGGCAACGAGATCATCATCACCCACGGCAACGGCCCGCAGGTCGGCATGATCCAGAACGCCTTCGCCGCTGCCCACGATGCCATCGGTACCCCCGAGATGCCGCTGCCCGAGTGCGGCGCCATGTCCCAGGGCTACATTGGTTATCACCTGCAGCAGGGCATCGGCCGCGAGATGCACAAGCGCTATAAGCGTTGGCACGCCGCCACCGTCGTCACCCAGATCGAGTGCGACCCGGATGATCCCGCGTTCAAGAACCCGACCAAGCCGATCGGCCCCTTCTACACCGAGGAGCAGGCCAAGGAGTTCATGGCCGAGGATCCCTCCAAGGTCTTCGTCGAGGATTCCGGCCGCGGCTGGCGTCGCGTCGTCGCTTCCCCCGATCCCAAGAAGATCGTCGAGGCTGACTCCATCCTCAACCTGCTCGACAACGAGTTCATCGTCATCGCCTGCGGTGGCGGCGGCATTCCCGTCGTCCGCGACTACGAGAACAAGGGCTGCTACAAGGGCGTTCCCGCCGTCATCGACAAGGACCTGGGCGGCGAGCTGCTGGCCGAGGACTGCGATGCTGACGTTCTGTTCCTGCTGACCGCCGTTGAGCATGTTGCCATCAACTTTGGCAAGCCCAACCAGGAGGAGCTCGAGGACCTCACCGCCGACGAGGCCGAGCGCCTGGCAGACGAGGGTCAGTTCGGCAAGGGTTCCATGGAGCCCAAGGTTCGCGCTGCCATCAAGTTCGCCCGTTCCCGCAAGGGCCGCACCTGCATCATCGGCGCTCTGGACAAGGCCGCCGAGACCATGGCTGGCCTCTCCGGTACCCGCATCCACGAGTAGTCTCTACTCTGTTGCCTCTCTCGTGGGCGCCAGGCAAAGCGCCCACAAACTAGCCTCTCTTCATGAGCCCCGCAGTCCGCTCCGACTGCGGGGCTTTTGTTTCAACCCGGCACTTAGGGACGTTCCTTTCCTGCCGGCAGCCTAGGGCTGGTCATTGGGGACAGACTTAAATGCGTGGCACCGATCAACTGCGGAAAGCGCATCCCACAATGAGTGTCCAAAGCGGGGCACAGTTTCCCAGGTACTCATTTAAGTCTGTCCCCAATGAGTGCCCAATGACTAGTAGTAGGCCCACATGGCTTCGACTTCGTTGAGGACCTCTACGACGCCCCAGCGACGGGCGCTGCGGCTGGCCGAGTTGGGGTCGTAGACGCCAATCTGGTCGGCATCGTCGATGCCGTAGAGCACGATGTAGTGGCCTACGTTGGTAAACGTACCGGGGCGCACTGCGGCGATGACGGGCGCACCCGAGCGAAGTGCTTGAGTAATCGATTCGCGATCGTTATAGAGCTGTGTTCCGTTGAGCCCCAGCTGCCACGCACCGCCTGTCATAAACGACCACTCGGTGGCACCAGTGGGGGCGTAGTTGCCGGCTTCGGCCAGCGCGCATATATCGACCGGCGTCTTATCGGTATGGCCGGTCTTAAAGATATAGACCATGGTGAGGCAGGTAGGACCGCAAGCGTTTTCGCGAATAGTGCCACCGGCATAGGGCAGCTCCGACCATGCGGGGTCAATTTGGTAGATGTGGGGCATGGTGCCGGCCTGCCATTGCGAGCGTGGGGTCGAGAACGCAAAGGAGTAACCGGGCGCGACGGGAGCTTTAAGCAGCTTGTCCTCGGCAGTGGGCTCAAGACCGGCTGATCCGTGGGAGATACAGGATCCCAAAAACACAAAGACGAGGCAGGCGGCGATGGAGCAAAGCGCAAGGCGTAGGCGGCGGGCCGGAAGCGCGTGGCTTGTGGTGTGCGACGCGGGGTGAGGGGAGGAATTGCCGCGATCGCGTTGAGGTCGCGAAAAGGAACGCTTGACGTAGTAGTCGGTCTTACGGCGATCGTAGCGGCGTAGCTGCGATGTGTCGGTCTGACGTTGGCGTGTGCTCGTACTCACGCGGTCTGACTGCTGCACGGTACGGCTTTGCTGCCGCGAAGAAGCCCCGGGCTGCTCTTGGGGGCGCTGCGGGTTGTCGTTGTCGGAGGTGCTTCTGGGCGTTGGCGTGGTGCGGCCGGCAAGGCGCACGCTTTGTGGCCGTTGGTCGCCGTCATTGTATCCGTATGCCATTCGAATCACCTTGCCTCATGTGTAACTTGTCTATCCTACATAAAAAGATGCACGACACATGGGTATGTGCGCCAAAAGCCTGACAAATGGTATGAACGTTGCCGCGCCGCGCGCCAAGCGTCACGGCAACAGGTCTTCAAAAGCAGACAAGATGAAAGCGTCCAAGACGAATGACGTCTCCCGCCGTTCGTCCCAAAAACGGTGCCGCTCGTTTTGCAGTTCTGCCTTCGGTCGAGCTGCGAGCGGCGCTGCTGCGCCAAGGCCGTATCTTAAAGCCATGGAATAAAAGCGCGCGGCAAAACGGACCGCGCAAGGGGTGACGCCAAGGGCGTCAAAAAGGAAAGGAGGGGAACAATGGCGGACAAGAACGCAGAAGTTGCAGTCGAGGATAACGGCGGCATGAAGAAAACGCTCTCGCTCTGGAACTTCTTCACCATCGGCTTTGGTGCCATTATCGGTACCGGTTGGGTTCTGCAGGTCGGCGACTGGATGGTCGTGGGCGGCGGTCCCGTTCCCGCTATGATCGCATTCCTCTTGGGTGCAATCTTCCTCGTGCCCGTCGGAGCTGTTTTCGGTGAGCTCACGGCTGCTATCCCCATCTCGGGCGGCATCGTCGAGTATGTCGATCGTAGCTTTGGCCGTACACTGAGCTACATCACCGGATGGCTTTTGGCCCTGGGCAACGGCATCCTGTGCCCGTGGGAGGCCATCGCCATTTCGACCCTCGTGTCCGAGATGTTCGGCAGCCTACCCGGTCTTGAGTGGCTGCGCGCCGTCAAGCTCTACACCATCCTGGGGGCCGACGTCTACCTGTTCCCGACGCTGATCGCGCTCGGCTTTGCAGTCTACGTCATCTTCCTCAACTTCCGCGGCGCCAGCTCGGCCGCCAAGCTCCAGGCCTTCCTGACCAAGGCCCTGCTCTGCGGCATGCTGCTCGCCATGGGCGTCTCGCTGTTCACCGGCTCGCCGGACAACGCCATGCCCGTGTTCTCCCAGGTCACCGGCGCTGGCGGCGGCAAGGCCGCTACCGAGAGCACCAGCCTGTTTGCCGGCATCGTGTCGGTCCTGGTTCTGACCCCGTTCTTCTACGCCGGCTTCGACACCATTCCTCAGCAGGCTGAGGAAGCAGCCGAGGGCCTCAACTGGAACAAGTTCGGCAAGATCATCTCCCTGGCCCTGCTGGCCGCCGGCGGTTTCTACATGGTCTGCATCTACTCGTTCGGTACCATTCTCGACTGGCATGAGTTTGTTAAGAGCCCGGTTCCCGCGCTTGCCTGTCTCAAGGGCATCAACATGCTCCTGTACCTGGCCATGCTCGTCATCGCCACGCTTGGACCCATGGGCCCGATGAACTCCTTCTACGGCGCAACGAGCCGCATCATGCTCGCCATGGGCCGCAAGGGCCAGCTGCCCGAGAAGTTCGCCGAGGTCGACCCCAAGTCCGGCGCTCCCAAGCTCGCCTGCGTTGTTCTGGGCGTCATCACCGTCGTCGGTCCGTTCCTGGGCAAGAACATGCTTATCCCTCTGACCAACGTGTCGGCTCTCGCCTTCATCTTCTCCTGCGGCATGGTCGCCCTCGCCTGCCTGCGCATGCGCTTCACCGAGCCCGACCTGCCTCGTCCCTACGAGGTGCCCGGTGGCAAGTTTGGCATCTCCCTCGCTATCGCTGCCTGCGCCATCATCATCGGCCTGCTTGTGATTCCGTTCTCTCCCGCCTCCCTCAACATGGTGGAGTGGAGCATCGTGATCGGCTGGCTGGCCGTCGGCCTGGCTCTCATGGCCTTCACCAATTCCCGCAAAAAGTAACGCCGAGCCGGGGCGGATCAGGTGCGCGGGACCCTCTCTTCCGCGCACCGAACCCGGCACCACTTGGGTAGCTTTGTGAGGCCTTAACCCAACGCGGCCTCGCCCACTATATGGATCCATAAGGAGGAACCATGTCCACTAAGTATGCAATCGTTGGCGGCAAGCTCATCGACGGTACCGGTGCCGAGCCGGTCGAGAACTCCCTCGTTCTCGTCGACGACAACGGCAAGATCGAGTACGCCGGCGCCATGCAGGACCTTCCCGAGGGCGTTGAGGTCATCGACGCCGCCGGCAAGACCGTCCTTCCCGGCCTGATCGACACCCACCTGCACTTCTCGGGCAACTTGACCGACGATGACACCGACTGGGTCATGCAGCCGCTCCTCGAGAAGCAGGCCGTCGCCGTCAAGCAGGCCTACGACTGCCTCACCCACGGCCTCACCACCGTCTGCGAGATCGGCCGCTTTGGTATCCAGATCCGTGACTGCATCGACAAGGGCGTCTTCAAGGGCCCGCGCGTTCTGGCCACCGGCCTTGGCTTCTGCCGCGTTGCCGGCCACGGCGACTCCCACCACTGCAGCCAGGGGCTCAACAAGGAATCGCACCCCTGGGGCGATCAGGTCGACGGTCCTTGGGATCTGCGCAAGGCCGTCCGTCGTCGCCTGCGCGAGAACCCCGATGCCATCAAGATCTGGGCTACCGGTGGCGGCATCTGGCGCTGGGACTCCGGCCGCGACCAGCACTACTGCTCCGAGGAGATTCAGGCCGTGGTCGAAGAGGCCAAGATGGTCGGCATCCCCGTGTGGAGCCACTGCTACAACAACCACGCCGCTGCCTACGATTCCGTTCGCTTTGGCTGCGAGCAGCTGATTCACGGCTTCGATATCGATGAGCGCACCATGGACCTCATGGCCGAGCAGGGCACCTTCTTCACCCCGACGATCGCCTTCCTGCCCACCTGGTACGCCACCTATCCGCCCGTCTACGTCCCCGAGCTGCACGACAAGTACGAGGGCACCCTGGTCGAGAAGGAGCTGCAGCGCAACTACGACTGCCTGCGCGAGGCCAAGAAGCGCGGCGTCGTCATGACGATCGGCTCCGATTCCTTCTCCTTCGTCACCCCGTACGGCACCTGCTCCATCGAGGAGATGTACGAGTTCGTCGACAAGATCGGCTTCACTCCGGTCGAGACCATCACCTGCGCCACCCTCAACGGTGCCAAGATGTGCCACATCGAGGACGAGACCGGTTCCATCGAGGCCGGCAAGTGCGCCGACCTGCTGGTCGTCAACGGTGACGTCGCCGCCGACATCCACGTGCTCAACACCGACAACATGGACGTCATCATGAAGGACGGCTGGATTGTCGAGGGCGGCACCTTCGGCGAGGCAAACAAGTACAGCGCCTAAGCTACCGTTCATCGATGGCTTGATGTAAAACACAGTATTTGATTGCATAATGCAATGGAGAGGGTCGCTTGCGGCCCTCTTTATTGCTATGGGGTGCGTCGGTAAGAAGGAGATGACGGTGGATCTCAATAGGCTGATTCTGGGCAAGAGCTACAACTCTACCAAGGTCTTTCGTACCGCTCAGCATGTGGTTCAAGCCATCTTGCTCGGTATCGTCGTTCCGCTGCTTATCCTGCTGCTCATCTGGGATCTAACCGATAATCCCAATCCCGTTCCGGCCGTTGTCGTCATTGCCGGCTTGGTCATGCTGTGCTTCTTCTTCTCGTACGTCTTTGTCGTTCCCGACGACCTCACATCGAGCGCAACCGACCGCACGCTCGCCATCGCTTCAAAAATATTCGCCTACACGTCGCGCGGCCTTACGCCCGAAGCTGCCCTGGGCGCCTCTAAGATCATCCTGTCCGAAACTATCGCCTCTGCCATCTGCTTTACCGACGGCAAGCAGGTGTTGGCAAGCTGGGGCGAGGACTCGGCAAAATGCCCCGCGGGCACCCCGGTGGTGCTGCGGACTACGCTCAACGTGATCAACAGCGGTGAGCAAAGCGTGTTCTCGCGCGATGCCTCGACCGAGACGGGTGGCTACTTTCCGCGCCTGCGCGCCGGTATTGTCGCACCGCTTACCGTGCGCGGGCATTGCGTGGGCACGCTCGAGCTGTATTATCCCCGTCTGAGCAGCATCGATATGCGCCAGACGGCGCTTGCCTCGGGCTTTGCCGACCTCATTTCCACGCAGCTTGCGAGCTTTGAGCTCGAGCGCCAGGACGAGCTTACGGCCCGCGTGGAGCTGCGCGCCTTGCAATCGCAGGTCGATCCTCATTTTCTATTCAATACCATTAGCACGATCGTGTCGCTCGTTCGAACCGAGCCCGACAAGGCGCGATCGCTGCTGATCGACTTCTCCAACTACTATCGTCAGACGCTTTCTGATTCCGATACCCTCACAACGCTCGAGCACGAGGTGGAACAGGGCACTCGCTATATCAATCTTATGCAGGCTCGTTATGGCGACGGCCGTCTGCGCGTCTCGGTCGATATCGACTTTGAGGTGCGCGATTGCATGGTGCCGCCGTTTATCTTGCAGCCGTTGCTCGAAAACTGCATCAAGCACGCGCAGCGCGAGACCGAGCCGCTTTCTATTCATGTTAGGGCTTTCGAGACCGATGACGGTTTGGAGATCATCGTCGAGGACGACGGCATCGGTATGAGCGAAGAGGTCTGCGCGCATCTGTTTGAGCAGCATCGCCGAGAGGAGCCCGAAAGCATTACCGCCGACGGCTCCGTCAAGCGAGGCTGCGGCCTGGCGCTCTTCAACGTGCTTCAGCGCATCCATTTCTTTTACGGAGAAGATTCTGGCATGCGCGTGAAGTCCCAGGAGGGCGTGGGAACGCAGGTCATCGTTGAGTTGAACGGCGAGCCGCATGAGCCGGCACCGCTAACGGTGTAGCGCGCGGTTGGATTGAGAGAAAAAAGAGGGGAAGCGCATATGTCCGAAGGCTGGAACATCTTGGTGGTTGATGACGAACCTCAAATTAGGGCTGAGCTACGCTATCTGTTGGAAAAGGATGCGCGTGTGGGCCAGATTGCCGAGGCGGGCAATGTCACCGAAGCCGTGGAGTCGATTCTGTCGAACAAGCCCGACGTGCTGTTTTTAGACATTACCATGCCCGGTCGCTCGGGAATTGAGCTTGCCGAGACGCTGCAGAACCTAAAGACACCGCCGGTCGTGGTGTTTGTGACGGCATTTGCCGAGTATGCGGCTGATGCCTATAACCTCGATGCTGTCGATTATGTCGTCAAACCGGTCGAGGATGCCCGCTTGTCAAAGGCGCTCGACAAGATCGAGACCGCCCTGGGCGCTCGCCGCGTCGTCCATGCTCCGCGCCAGCCTTTGCGCCTGACGGTAGATCGTGGGGGCAAAAAGGTGTTCATTCCCGTGGCAGATGTCTGCTACTTTGAGGCGCGCGCCGATTTTTGCAACGCCGTCTGCGCCGAGGGAACATACCTGATCAATGAGTCGATCTCTTCGCTCGAGCGTCGCTTGGGCTCCGAGGGCTTTATTCGCGTTCATCGCAGCTATCTGGTCAATTTGGAAGACGTGCACAATGTTGAGATTGGCTCCACGGGGTTGATGGAGCTCAGGCTCGACCGCGTGAGCTCGACGGTACCGGTGTCCCGTCGTCGTGCCGCCGAGGTCAAGTCGCACCTGGGGCTTGCGTAAGAGGCTTGCGTGCCGTCGTTTACCATCGCAGGTTTGGCATGGGCGCGCGGTGGGCATAATGGGTGGCATCGAATGAAATCGAAAGGATCATTATGCCCGCGCTTATCACCCATCATCTGTTTGGCGAGGAAAGCATCGACCGTCTTCCGCAGGGCGTCATCACGTCCGATGAAGAGCGCATTGCCTTTATCTTGGGCAACCAAGGCCCCGACCCGTTTTTCTTTCACATTCTGACACCGCGTGTTTCCGACTGCACGCTGCTAGCACAGGTCATGCATCGGTCGCGCATGTCTCGCCAGTTCGCGTGCCTGCGCGACGGCGTGTCGCATCTGCTGCCGCGCGACGCCAGCTTGGGTCGTGCCTTTGCGCTGGGCCTACTGTCTCATTACGTGCTCGACCGCAACGCCCACCCCTTTGTCTATGAGCAGCAGTTTGGCATCGTGGAATCCGACTCAGAGCTTGAGGATTCGAGCAGTCAGGTCCATGCCGTGATCGAGAGCGACCTGGATGTGCTGATGCTGCAGCTTAAACGCGATGGCGCTACGGTTGACGATTACCCGCCGGCGGGCGAGATCGTCACCACTGATCGCATCAATCGCGTGGCCGGCGTGCTGATGAGCTATGTTGCCGGACGCGTGTACGGCATTGACATTCCGGCGGGGGAGTACGGTGCTGCCGTTGCCAATATGCAGCGACTTTACCGCGCGATTGAGCCGGCCGGCTCCGCAAAGACGCGCGCGATCTCGCTGGTTGAGGGCTTGGTGCACGATTACTCGCTGCTCGACGGCCTTGCTCATCGCGTGACGACGGAGTTGCCCGAGCGCACCGGTAACCTGGGCCATCTGACATGGAAGAATCCCTTTACCGACGAGGTCTCGAACGAGAGTTTCCCCGAGGTCTTTGATCGCGCGCTGGGCGATTACGAGTGCACGGTCGCACGTTTTATCGAGACCGGTGACATGGATGCCGTGACCAGTCACGTCAACTACAGCGGTCGCGTGCTCAATGCCGATGAGGAGTTCGACCGCGAGGAATAGGGCCCGTGCGTGCCCCTTTGCCGAATCCTTACCGGCGGTTCTGGACAATTGGGGTACGATGAACTAACTGCATATCGGGCGAATACGAAGGGTCCCTGTCCATGAAATACACCAAGCTCGAGCGTAACTGGGTTATGTATGATGTGGGCAATTCGGCCCTCGTGCTGCTCAATACCTCGGTGGTGCCCATTTACTTTAACGCCATCAATACCGGCGCTTCCTCGGCCGACCTGGTGGTCGCCTGGGGCAATGCACAGACGATCGCCTCGCTGGTCATCGCCATGCTCATGCCCATTCTGGGCGCACTTGCCGACTACGCTGGCAACAAAATCAAGTTCTTCTTGGGCTTTTTCCTCACGGGCCTGGTTCTTTGCCTGGCGCAGGCTATCCCAATGTCCGCCATGGCATTTTTGACCGTGTACGTGCTGTGCACCATCGGCCTTAACTCTTCTATGACGTTCTACGACGCCATGCTGCCCGACGTTACCACCGACGAGCGCATGGACGCCGTGTCCAGCTCGGGTTATGCCTGGGGCTACATCGGTTCCACCGTGCCGTTCGTCATCTGCCTGGCGCTCATCATGGGTGGCCCCGCTCTTGGCGTCCCCACCATGCTGGCAACGCGTCTGTCTTTTATCATCACTGGTGCCTGGTGGCTCATCTTTACCCTGCCGCTCATTCACACCTATAAGCAAAAGTATGGTCGCGAGCGCGGTCCCGAGGACACCATCGGCCACATCGTTGGCGGTGTGTTCTCCGAGGTCGGACACACCATGCGCGAGATCGCCCACAACAAGACCGTGCTGGTCTACATGATTGCGTTCTTCTTCTATATCGATGGCGTCCACACGGTCATTTCCATGGCTACCAGCTACGGCTCGGCTTTGGGCATCGATTCGACCCAGCTGGTACTGGCGCTGCTCGTTACGCAGTTCGTGGCCTTTCCGTCCGCCATCATCTACGGCAAGCTCGCCGGACGCGTGGGCACGCTCAACATGATCCTGGTGGCGGTCGCCGCCTACATGGGCATTGTGCTGTTCGCCGCGTTCTTCCTAAAGACCGCCTTTGAGTTCTGGGTGCTTGCCATTATGGTCGGCCTGTTCCAGGGCGGCGTGCAGGCGCTCAGCCGTAGCTACTTTGGTCGCATTATCCCCAAGGAAAAGTCCAACGAGTACTACGGCTTCTTTGACATCTTTGGTCGTTATGCAAGCGTCATGGGTACCTTCCTAGTGTCGGTCGTTACCTCGCTGACCGGCAACCCGTCGCTGGGCGTCCTTTCTATTGGCGTGCTGCTGATCGTTGGCTTTATGCTGCTGGTTCGCCTGTCCCGCATGACTCGGGCAGCAGAGCATGCCGCATAGGAGCGAGCGGCTATTGTGCCTGTCCACGGTACTCTTTTGGGGTTATCCGCAATAAACATTGCGACTTGCGAGCAATGATTTGCCCAAGTGGGTATGATGGAATCAGCTAGGTCGCGGGGCGTCGCCTGTGTTTGGCGGCGTCCCGTTTTTGTGTTGCAGGGAGGGTAAGGCATGAACGCCACAGTCGTGATTCCAACGTATTGGGCGGGCGATGACGCTTGCGCAAACGCCCCTGGCACCTATGACCATTCGACGCGACTCAACGCCGACAATCCCGAACTCGACCGCTGCCTGGCCTCGCTTGAGCAGGTACGTGACATCCCGCGCATCATCCTTTTGGTGGTCTGTCCCGTTTCTGCCACAGCCGATGTGTCGCTGCGCGTGCACGAGATTGTCGACGCGCATCCCACGCTCAAGGTCACCGTTGTCACCAACACCCAGGCCTCGCGCATCGCAGACCGGGTTGCTCAGATCGCGCCCAAGGGTTCGGGCGAGTGCGTGAGCCTGCGAGGCTACGGTGCCATCCGCAATATGGGGCTAGCCTGCGCCGCTGTGCTGGGGCATGACGCGGTTATCTTCTTGGATGACGATGAGACTGTCATCGACGCCGACTTTATGAAGCGCGCGACCTATGCGTTGGGGCAGCAGACGCGTCAGGGCTTGCCGATCTTGGTCAAGAGCGGCTATTTCTACGATCGCGACGGCTCGCCGCTGGCTCCCACGGACAAGGCGGGCATCTGCCATCGTTGGTGGACCAAGCGCATCGAGTTCAACCGTTGGATGAAAAAGGCGCTTTCGGGCACCCGCATCTCGCGCTCCAACTACGTGTGCGGCGGCCTGATGGCCCTGCACGCCCGCGCCTTTACGCGTGTGGCCTTTGACCCGTTTATCACCCGCGGCGAGGACTTGGATTACCTCTTTAACATGCGCATGTTTGGCTACGACGTGTGGTTCGATAACGAGTGGACCGTGCGCCATCTGCCTCCGGAGTCCGAAAAGCGCTCACCGCGCTTTATGCAGGATGTATACCGTTGGTACTACGAACGGGCCAAGTTGACATTCGCCGCGCATCAAAAGGAGCTCATTCCCGTTACGGCGGCATCGCTCATGCCCTACCCGGGCCCGTGGATTTCGCGCGAGCTCGACGACCGCGTGCGCAAGACCGCTATGGTCCGCAGCGTGTTTACCCGCGAGCATGAGGGCTACCTGCGCATCTGGCGCCATGGTATCGACGAGGCAAAGGCCTATGCGCGCCAAAACGCTGCAAGCTACCTGCGTTTCCAGAGCTTTTGGCCCAAGATCATGGACGGGCTTTGGCGTGACGCACAACTGATCAGTATCCTGGAGGGGGCCGAATGATCGACCGCCGCGCCCAGCGCGATAGTTCAATATCAATCTTTCGCATCATTGCCGTTGCCTGCGCCATTTGTGTGCTGGTGTACTTTATTTTTGCCTTGGTGACCGGTATCGAGCCGATCGCCACGGTGATTGCCTGCGCGCTGCTGTGCATCTTTCTGTGCATCTTTATCTTTTTGACGCTCAATCCCGATTCGGTGCGCTCCCAGTACACCGAGGAGACGCTCTCGGTGGCCTCGGCCATGCTCGAGGACATTAAGGGCGGTCTGACGCAGGAGTCGGCGCGTTTGGTGTGCCGGCGCATTTTGCCCGAGACGCGCGCCATGACGGTGGCCATCACCGACGAGGACAACGTGCTTGCCTGCGCGGGCGAGTTTGAGGAAAAACTGCTGCCCGATACTCCCATCCACACGCTTGCCACACGCTACGTTATCGAACATGGCATCGTGCAGTCGTTCAACCGTATGGTGGATGTCGTGGGCTCGGACGGCTCGCACAACCAAGTCCCCGCCGGCATTATCGCCCCCATCAAGGTGGGCGATCGTACCGTCGGCACGCTCAAGTTCTACTACAAGACCCCGCGCGCCGTCGACCGTACCCAGTATGCGCTTGCCTCGGGCTTTGCCGAGATCTTGTCCACGCAGCTCGCCATCCACGAGCTCGAGGTGCAAAAGGAACTCACGGCGCGCGCCGAGGTGCGTGCGCTGCAGGCGCAGATTAACCCGCACTTCCTGTTCAACACGCTGAACACCATTGCATCGTTTACGCGCACCGACCCGCTGCGGGCCCGCGAACTGCTTCGTGAGTTCTCATCGTTCTATCGTGCCACGCTCGACAACTCGGGATCGCTTATTCCGGTCTCGCGCGAGGTCGCACAGACCAAGCGCTACCTTACCTTTGAGAAGGCCCGCTTTGGCGAGGATCGCGTGCTTGCGACGTTCGATGTGTCCGAGGACGTGGAAGATACGCTGGTGCCGGCGTTCGTGATCCAGCCGATTGTCGAGAACGCCGTGCGTCATGGTATGGGCGATGACGACGCCCTGAGGATCGACGTGACCGTTCACCAAGACGGCGAGGATGCAATCTTGATTGCCGTGGCCGATAATGGCGTGGGCATGGATGAGGGTACCGCCGCCAGACTGTTTGACGAGCGTTCTGCCCGTCCCGACGCCAGCTCTCCCCAGGGTGGCGGCGCCGGTGTGGCCATGCACAATATTTCGGAGCGCATCCATCGCTTTTATGGGCCGCACTCCTATACGCGTGTCGAATCGGCGCCGGGCAAGGGCACCAAAGTGCTCCTTCATCTTGATTTGTCAGAGAGCATCTTTGACATTCAAGAGTAAAATAAAAGGCTACGGGCTCAACGTCATGCGACGGATGCCCGGCGTAGTTAGTTGACGAAAGGTTTTATCCCTATGCTGCGTGCGATGATTGTGGATGATGAGGCGCCGGCTCGCTCGGAGCTTCGCTTCCTGCTCGAGCAAACGGGCAAGATCGGCACGATCACTGAGGCGTCGAGCGTCCGCTCCGCCATCGAGATGCTTATGGAAAGTCGCGTAGATGTCGTGTTTCTCGATATCTCGATGCCCGGTGCCTCGGGCCTGCAACTTGCCGAGGCGCTGCATAAGCTCAAAAATCCGCCGGCGATCGTGTTTGTGACTGCGTATAGTGACCATGCGGTCGAGGCATTCGACGTGGATGCCGTCGATTATCTGATGAAGCCGGTCGAGGAAGCTCGCTTGGATCGCGCGATCGAGAAGGTCATGCAACGCGCCAAGCCGGTTACGGACAGCAAGGTGACCATCGAGCGTATCCCGGTGGAAAAGGGCGGCCGCAAGGTGCTCATTCCCGTGGACGACATTCGC
The DNA here is from genome assembly GCF_040926185.1 of Collinsella aerofaciens. Taxonomy (GTDB): domain Bacteria; phylum Actinomycetota; class Coriobacteriia; order Coriobacteriales; family Coriobacteriaceae; genus Collinsella; species Collinsella aerofaciens_BC. The sequence goes on along the minus strand of NZ_JBCOIQ010000011.1, from coordinate 17,026 downwards.
TTTATCATGGCCAAGGACGATTACTCCTGCATCTATACCGTCGATGATCGCTTTTTGTCGACGACCTCGCTGGCGCAGTTTGAGGCCAAGCTCTGCGACTTTGGCTTCTTCCGTGTTCACCGCCGCTATATCGTCAACTTGGCGTGCGTCACGGATGTGGAGACGGTGCCCTCGGGCGCCATGCAGCTGGGCATTACGGGCGTCGACGAACGCGTGCCGGTTTCGCGCCGCCGCGTCGTGCCGCTTAAGCAGGCCCTGAGTCTCTAGCACACTGGCCCCGCAGCCCTGTAGACCTATCGTCTGCGGAGCCGTGGGGCCTTTTTGTATGTATCTGCCGAATCGTTTTTTTGCGGAAGGGATCCCATGAACAGTGCAAGCGCCAAGCGTATCGACATCATCTCGGACACCCACGGCTATTTATCGCCTGCGCTCTTGGATGAGCTTGAGGGCGCGGATCTGATTATCCATGCCGGTGACCTTACGTCGGAGATGGACTACGAGCATCTATGCACTATCGCCCCCGTGCGGGCCGTACTGGGCAACAACGATTACTACCGCGACTACGGCCCCGATGTAGACCGTCTTGCGCTCTTTACCTACGAAGGCCTCAAATTCGCCGTAGCCCACTACCGCGAAGACCTTCCGGTGGGATCCGTAGACGTAGCCATCAACGGCCACACCCACGTAACCAAAGAAGCCCAAGTGGGCCGTTGCTTAGTCCTCAACCCGGGCAGCGCCAGCTACCCCAGAGGCACCCGAGGCCCCACCATGGCCAGAATGCTAGTAAAAGACGGCAAGATCCTAAGCACTAAGTTTATTGACCTAGACTAACCGCAACAAAAACGGGGGATGCACAACGCATCTCCCGTTTTTCTTTGAGCCAAAGTAAGAAGTTCAACAAGATCCATCAGACCAACCCCGCCGAGGAGCACGCGGGCTAGCCGCGCAGCGGCGCACGCCCGCAAAACTGGTTAAATAATGTGACGGCAGGGAGGGTCTCCGGGGCTGAGGGCGGGGGTTAAGTTTGTCGCGAGTTCCGCACGCAAAGGAAAGCACTTAATGTGCTTTCCGTCTTGCGCAGGACTGTAGAGCAGCAAACTTAACCCCCGCCCTCAGCCCCGGAGACCCTCCCGGATGGCCCTGAAAAATTTTTTCAAAAAAGTTGTTGCGCGCCGGACAGACTTCTGTGTATACTAATCCCCGCAGCGCACGCGAGCGGAAACAAACGCGAACGCCTGCCTGGGGAGTTAGCTCAGTTTGGTTAGAGCGCCGGCCTGTCACGTCGGAGGTCGCGGGTTCGAGCCCCGTACTTCCCGCCAACGCAATTAAAGCCACGTCTTCGGACGTGGCTTTTTGCGTTTGATGCACTTTGTTTCGATAGAACGATCGCCCCGGTGCATCTTCGCCCAGAATCCCCGCGCCTTCGGGAACGCAAGTAAAATCTAATAAGTATATCTGTCTGAACAACAGCTTTGTTGCGCAACACCTGTTCTACGAGACAGGGGGTTAGGTTATACTAAATTGCACTGTGCGCCGCACCTGATGCATTTCGCTCCAAGCGCGGCACTCAGTGGATATCCGATTTACCATTTGGATGTCCTGGCGGTCATTTAGCGTCTCGACACAAGCTCGGCCCCGGAGCTCGTTCGAGCTGTTCGTATTCCTTGAAAGGGGAAAAATGGACATATCGAGGAAGACTGATTACGCCCTTCGTATGCTGTCGATGCTTGCTGAGGATCCGGAGCGTTTGCTTTCTGTTCGCACCGCTGCCGAAGAGGTCAATGTCCCGTATTCGTTTGCCCGCTCGATTCAGCACGGTTTGGTCCAGGCCGGTATTGTGGAGAGCCTGCGCGGCGTCCACGGTGGCATGCGTCTCAAGGTCAGTCCGGACGACGTCACTATCCGCCAGGTCGTCGAGGCCGTTCAGGGTCCTATGGTTATGAACGATTGCACCGCGCCCGATGGTGACTGTGCTCGCATGGGCGCGTGCTGCTATCATCCCCTGTGGGCCGGAGCCCAGGCGTTGATGCGCGACTACCTCGATTCCGTTTCGCTCGGCGACATCGTCGCTCGCCGCCAGTTCCCAGCCGTCGATCCCAAGTTCGCCGACCGCGAAGCGTTTCCCGAGTACGCCACCTGCGCGTGCGCTTACCGGGAGGAATAGCGCCGCATAAGGAGCATAGCCATGATTCAGGACCCCTTTCGTTCGATGATTCGTTCGGAAGGGGTCTTGCGTTATCGCGACCTTCCGTGGCGCCGAACGCGCGACCCGTACATCATTTGGCTTTCTGAGGTCATGTTGCAGCAAACACAGGTGCCGCGTGTGGAGGCGCGCATGCCGGTGTGGCTCAATCGTTTTCCGACCGTGCAGGCGCTTGCCCAGGCCGCGCCTTCGGATGTTTTGGACGCTTGGCAGGGGATGGGCTACAACCGACGCGCTCTGGCGCTTCACGGGGCCGCTCAGCGCGTTGTAGAGGACTGGGGCGGGGAGTTTCCGCGTGAGACGCGTGACTTGGTCGCTCTGCCCGGCATTGGCCCGGCAACGGCGCAGGGCATCCGTTCGTTTGCGTTTGATCTTCCAGGCGTGTATCTAGAGACCAATGTGCGCACGGTCTTTTTGCATCATTTCTTTCCCGATGTGCCGGCCGTTCCCGATCGCGAGCTGGTGCCGCTGATTCAAGCCGCCTGTCCGGCGGCCCCTGGTGCGGCGGCGGATGAGATTGCGCCCTTTGCCGTGCCTCAAGACGATGCCGACACGCCGCGCGCATGGTATTACGCGTTGCTGGATTACGGCGCGTATCTTAAAAAGACGCTGCCCAATCCGTCCAGGCGGTCGGCGGGCTATAGTCGTCAGTCCAAGTTTGAGGGCTCGCGTCGCCAAAAGCGCGCCCACATTGTGCGCATGCTGCTGGCGGCGCGCGATGGACAACCGGCAGGTATTACGCTCGATGAAGCCGTTGCAGGCGTTAACGAGATGGAGACGGCAGCCGGCCGAGAGCCGGTCGAGCGCGAGCTGGTCGCAAGCATTCTAGCTGACCTGGAGCGCGAGGGCTTTTGCCGAGCCGAGGACGATCGTTGGTTGAGTGTGTAGCCCGTTCAAATCTGAAGAACGGGATTGTAAGGTTTAAATTCGCGGCTTGAGGGCATCCTAAAGACAAGGTCGCTCAAAGCCTATGGGCGGCACGTGTTGAAGGGAAGTACACCTATGGATTTTGAGAATTCCCAAACCAAGAAGAACCTCGAGACCGCTTTTGCCGGTGAGTCCCAGGCACACACCAAGTATCGCTACTACGCATCTAAGGCCAAGAAAGACGGCTACGTTCAGATTTCGAATATCTTTGCCGAGACCGCAGGCAACGAGTCCGAGCACGCCAAGCTGTGGTTTAAGTATCTGCACGACGGCGTCGTCCCCGATACCCTGGACAATCTGCGCGATGCCGCCGCAGGAGAGAACTACGAGTGGACCACGATGTACGATGAGTTTGCCAAGACCGCCGAGGAGGAGGGCTTTGCCGAGATTGCCGCAAAGTTCCGTGGTGTCGCCGCCGTCGAGAAGGCCCACGAGGAGCGCTACAACAAACTCGTCGAGCGCATCGAGTCGGGCGAGGTGTTTGAGCGCGAGGGCGTGAAGGTGTGGAAGTGCCTGAACTGCGGGCACCTGCACGTTGGTGCCGAGGCGCCTGAGGTGTGCCCGGTGTGTAACCACCCGAAGGCGTACTTTGAGGAGCAGGTGGTGAACTACTAGCGCTTGGTGCTGGCTGCTGCGGAGCGCAGGGCGGGAGGCCTGATCGCCTTCCCTCCCCGCTCACGGCTCCGCAGGGTCGCGTTGAGGGAAGGTAATCCGGCCTCCCGCCCTGCGCCCCGGCGTTGGGTCGTCGCGTGCTCGTTACAGAAAAGCTGATAAGAAGTTTGTGTGCCGCCCCTTATGGGGCGGCACGTTTTTGTGGGGGCCGGTTGGGGCGGTGACGTTGCTTAGAGGGTACACTGGGTAGCGTTGGCTATTCGTTTCCTCTTGTGAGGTGTTGGTTATGGGTAAGAAGTCTCGGGCTCGGGTTGCTGCGGCGGGAACTCGCAAGGATCCTGGTCATCGGGTTGCCGAGGGTAAAAAGGCCGATCGTGCTGAGAAGGACAAGAAAGTCGGCGCGCATGCTCATCCTGAGTGGGCGCCTCATTTGAATTCGGCTAGTGAGGATTTGACTGCCAAGTTGTTTACTCTGGTCGAGGTAATTTTGGGCGTGGTGCCCCTTGTGGTTATCGGTTTATTCTTGGCTTCGAAGGACGCCACGAGTGTCGATAAACTCACCGAGGTCTTTTCGCAGGACCCCTCGATGGTGGTCTCGTTTATTTCTGCGTGCTTGCAGCCGTTTGTGGCGTACATGCTGTATATGGTCTACCGCAAATACTGCGAGGGTGATGCGGGCTTTGCCGCCGGTAACCTGATCGGTCTTTTGTGCTCCGAGATCCTACTGCTCAATATCCCGGGCGTCATCGGTATGGGCATCTTGCTGTGGCGTGTTTGGCGCAACGTTGCCCCGCACTTTGAGAGTTGGCTGTTTGAGCGCCGCGTAATGGGCGTGCTGGCAGACATCGCCGGGTCGCTCGTGATTCTCGTCTTGGCATTTATGTGCGCCACCGCCGCCCGCGGTCTCGCGGGCATGTAGTCTGTTCTCACCGACCACGGGGCGCAGGGCGGGGAAACCTTCCCCTCTCGCTCACGGCTTCGCAGGGTCGCGCGAGGCAAAGGTTTCCCCGCCCTGCGTCCCGGCGTTGAGTCGTCGCATACTCGTTACAGAAAAGCTGATAATAAGTTTGTGTGCCGCCCCTTTGGGGCGGCACTTTTTGTGTGGGGTCCCGGTCTCCACAATTTTCGTCAAGCTATTGGTTAGATTTTGGTCAGTTGGCGTAAGGGTGGAAGGCCAAAAGATTGTTGGCGAAAAAAGCTCAGAGAAAGTGCTGGTAGGGGAGTTGTTGAGCTTTTCGACAGCTTTTGAGCAGAAGAAACTTTGTGGCTATTGCCGGCGATTGCGTTGTCGCGGTCATGGCGGTGCGGGATGCTGGTCGTAAGCGTCGAATGCTCCGATTTTGGAGGCCAGCATGGATCTGTTTCTTGAGACTCCGCAGCAACAAGCCGAGCGCATGTTGCGCCAACAGCAACGACTCATGGAGATGCAAATGCAAGGGGCGGCAGTCCAGCCCTTTGCGCAAAATGTCGTGCCCGCTGCTGTACCTGCAGCTGTGCCCGGGTGCGAATCGGCACCAGAGGCCTATTCCGTACAGCAAGATTCATATGCGCAGGAGCTCGCGTTCGACAAGCGTCGTGCGCGTCGCCGTCGCTGGGTCCAGCGCCTGCGCACGCTGGCGATGATCGTGCTGATCCCGTTGGGGCTCGCGGCAATCTTCTTAGCCTCATATGCCCTCACATGCATTCTCAACGGCGCCTCGCCCAGCGAGGTGCTTGAGCACTTGGCAGCTCTCGGCCAGCGCCTAGGCGATGTCGCAACAACCATCTGCGCCGGCTGGGAGAGTTAGCGTTTGTCACTTTAGGACTTCTAGGGAGTAGGGATTATCGCCACGAGTAGAATTCTTGCATCCTGCGGGTCCTGTCGTGCGACTGAATAGTATTATTGATGATGAATAATAATACCAAATGAATGGAGGTGCTCGGTTGAATCTGACCTTTGAGGGATTCTTAAAAGGCTATTGCCGAGAGCTATCCGGACAGCGGTCGCTGAGTTTTAGAAAATTGGTTGAGCAGGCGACGACGGATGCGCCGCGCGTGGCGGAGCCTCTGTTTTTGCTCGCTTTGGCGCAAGGAAAAGCCGAATACGTTCTGGGTTTATCCGAGGGCTCGTGGATGGAACGGGATTACCGAGACGTTTTATCCTTGTACGGTCAAGCGGGTAGCATGGCGTCTCTATGCGCCAAAAGTGAGCTCCCAAATCGTTATGCCAACGTTTGGCGTGCGTATAGAGCGGTGAAGGAAAAGCCGGCGGCCGATAGAAGGGTGAACGCCCTGATGAGAAAGAAAACGCTGGAAGCATTGGAGGAATCGGGTGTAACGCGCTATGGCCTCTGCCGTGCTCTGCACCTGAATAAAGGAAACGTATACGCATACTTGGCCGGCGATGACTCAAAGGTGAGCAGGAAAACGGCGCGCCGCATTATGGAATATGCGGAGGAGAGGGGCACCCAAGAAGGGGCCGGGCGCCCGGTGTGTGTGGCGGGGTAAGATTGATCGCGGTTTTGATTGGTGCTCGATTGGGTTTGTTGGGCGGAGATTATGTCTGCTATTGATATTGTGCTTGTTGCGATCGCCTTGGTGGCGGTGGGGGTTGCTGCGGCTTGCGCCCTTCAGCTCAAGAGCCTGCGTGCCGAATTGCGGGAGCGTGGCGACAGCAGCGCGGAAACGCTGGCAGCACTCGAGCAGGCCAACAACGCGCTCGATGCCCTGAACGTCGCGCTGGCCGAAACTCGCCGCACGGCCAATGCCATCGCGCAGCAGCAGACGACAGATGCGGCCGTGGAGCAGCAACGTTACCTGACCATCGCACGTGAGTTTTCGCAAGCTGGTGACCGGATGGATGACCTGCGTCGCGAGACGGCCCAACAGCTCGGTGCCAACCGCGAGGGCATCGAGCACCGCCTGGACAAGGTGCGCGAGACGGTCGATGCCCAGCTGGGTGCTATCCGCAAAGACAACAACGTGCAACTCGATCAGATGCGCGCGACGGTGGACGAGAAGCTTTCCCGCACGCTCAACGATCGCCTGTCGGCATCGTTTAAGCAGGTGAGCGACCAGCTCGAGGCCGTGTACAAGGGCCTGGGCGACATGCAGTCCATCGCCACCGGCGTGGGCGACCTTAAGCGCGTGCTGGGCAACGTGAAGGCGCGTGGCATTTTGGGCGAGGTGCAGCTGGGTGCAATTCTGGCGGACATCCTTACACCCGACCAGTATCTGGAAAACGTCGCCACCAAGCCCGGCGCCTCGGAGCGCGTTGAGTTTGCCGTCAAGCTGCCGGTGGACGAGGGCGACCCCGTGCTGCTGCCGATTGACTCCAAGTTTCCGGGCGACGCGTACGAGCACTTGCTCGACGCGCAGGAGTCGGGTGACGCTGAGGCCGTCGCCGCCGCACGCAAGACGCTCGATATGATGGTGAAGCGCGAGGCAAAAGACATTTGCGAGAAGTACCTGAGCGTGCCCGCGACCACCAACTTTGGCATTATGTTCGTTCCGTTTGAGGGACTGTACGCCGAGGTCGTCAGCCGCTCCGGGCTTATCGAGACCCTGGGCCGCGAGTATCACGTCAACGTTGCCGGCCCCAGCACCATGGCAGCCATTCTCAACAGCCTGCAGATGAGTTACCAAACGTTTAAGCTGCAAAAACGCACCGACGATGTACTGCGAGTGCTCTCCGCCGTCAAGGCCGAGCTGCCGCGCTATCAAAAGGCGCTGCGCCGCGCCCAGCAGCAGATCGAGACCGCGGGCAAAACGGTCGAGGGCATTATCACCACGCGCACCAACGTCATGGAGCGCAAACTCAAGGATATCGACGCGCTGGAAGATGCCGAGGAGGCCGACGAGATCTTGGGGCTCACATCCGCGGAGCTGCTCGCAGACCAAAAAGACGAGGACTAATTGCATCTGACGGCGGAGCGCCTGCGCAAGCACGGCGCGGGCGCTTTTCGCATCGCGCTTGTCTGAAGCGTGCTCCAATGTGCAACAATGGCGTTTCGCCCTATCAGACACGAAAGGAAGCCCATGTCTCAGAGAAGCACCAGCCCGCTCAGCCGCTCCACCGTGCGCCGCACGCTGCAGCGGTTTTGGGGTGTCACGCGCACGCAGCCGCTGATCGTCTTTCTCTCGGTGTTCTCGTCGGCGGGCTACATCTTTTTGCTCACGTTTGCCAACACCTACGTGATGGCCCTTATCGTCGACCGCGTCCAGACCGGTCCCGTGGCGGGCGACCGGGTGTTTGAGGTCTTTGGCCCCTACATTCTGGCACTCGTGCTCGTTAACCTAGTGGGCCAAATCCTCTCCAAGCTGCAGGACTACACCGTCTACAAGCTCGAGATTGCGGGCAACTATCACCTGGCACGCCTGTGCTTCGACACGCTCTCCAATCAATCCATGACATTCCACACCAGCCGTTTTGGCGGATCGCTTGTGAGCCAGACGAGCCGTTTTATGAGCGGCTACACGGGCTTGGTCGACGTGACGGTGTATTCGCTCATTCCCACCATCACCTCGGTTGTCTGCACCGTGGCCGCACTCGCCCCGGTGGTGCCGACGTTTACCGTGATCCTGGTGTGTATCATGGTCGTCTACATCGCGTTTGTCTGGCTTATGTACAAGCGCATCATGCCGCTTTCGGCCGCGACGTCCGCCGCGCAGAACAAGCTCTCGGGCGTGCTCTCCGACGCGGTCACGAACATCTTGGCTGTCAAGACCTGCGGGCGCGAGGACTTTGAACGCGATCTGTTCGACGCCGCCGATCGTGCCGCGCGCGACGCCGAGACAGTCTCGATGCATGCCATGATGCAGCGCAACTTTACGACCTCGGGCCTTATCGTCATCACTATGGCCGTGGTGAGTGTGTTCGTGGCGGGCGGCAACGCGTGGTTTGGCATCTCGGCCGGCTCGCTCGTCATGATCTTTACCTACACCTATAACCTCACCATGCGCCTGAACTACGTAAGCTCCATGATGCAGCGCATCAACCGCGCGCTCGGCGATGCGGCCGAGATGACGCGCGTGCTGGACGAGCCATGTTTGGTGGCAGACGACCCGGACGCCCCTGAGCTCAAAGTGACCGAGGGCGCGATTGATTTTGAGCACCTGAGCTTTGCGTACCGTGACGCTGCGGCGGGCGAGAGCGTGTTCGATGACCTGACACTTCATGTGGCGGCGGGCCAGCGCGTGGGCCTGGTGGGCAAATCGGGCTCGGGTAAGACGACGCTCACCAAGTTGCTGCTGCGCCTGGACGATGTCCAGGGCGGCCGCGTGCTCGTGGACGGTCAGGATGTCTCGCGCTGCACGCAGCAGAGCCTGCGCCGCCAGGTTGCCTACGTGCCGCAGGAGGCGCTGCTGTTCCACCGCTCCATTCGCGAAAACATTGCCTACGGTCGTCCCAACGCCACTGATGAGCAGATTCGCGAGGCCGCGCGCCTGGCCAATGCCCTGGAGTTTATCGACCGCTTGCCCCGTGGCTTTGACACCATGGTGGGCGAGCGCGGCGTCAAGCTCTCGGGCGGCCAGCGTCAGCGCGTGGCTATCGCCCGTGCCATCCTAACCGACGCGCCGATTCTAGTGCTCGACGAGGCGACGTCTGCCCTCGACAGCGAGTCCGAGGCGCTGGTGCAGGAGGCGCTCGAAAACCTGATGCGTGGGCGCACCTCCATTGTGGTGGCACATCGCCTGTCCACCGTGGCGGCGCTCGACCGCATTGTGGTACTGGCCGATGGCGAGATCGTCGAGGATGGCATGCATGCGCAGCTCGTCGAGGCGGGTGGCGAGTACGCGAGCCTGTGGAGCCGTCAGACCGGCGCATTCTTGGAGGCGTAAGCGTTTCGGACGTGGGACAATTGTGCCCATAAGTTTATTGTGCCGTTGAGCCGAGGAGTCGTTATGCCACGCGAGACCAATGCCGCCAAGCGCGAGCGCGCCATCGAGGTGTGTGAGCGCCTCAACCGTCGCTATGGCCCGGTCGAGTGCTTTTTGGACCACGAGAATCCCTTCCGCCTGCTGATCGCGGTGCTGCTTTCGGCGCAAACGACCGATGCACAGGTCAACAAGGTGACGCCGCGGCTGTTTGCCCAGTGGCCCACGCCCGAGGCCATGGCCGGGGCGAGCGTGGCTGACGTGGCAGACACTATCAAGTCACTCGGCTTCTACAAGAGCAAAGCCAAGCATGCCGTCGAGGCCGCGCAGATGATCGTCGCCGACTATGGCGGCGAGGTGCCGGCCGACATGAAGGAGCTCGTGAAGCTGCCGGGCGTGGGACGCAAGACGGCGAACATCGTGCTCAACGTGGGGTATGGCATCGTGGAGGGCATTGCGGTGGACACGCACGTCAACCGCATTGCGCACCGCCTGATGTTGAGTCCCAAGACGCATGCCAAGGAGCCGCTCAAGACCGAGCAGGATCTGCTCAAGATTTTGCCGCACGAGTATTGGGAGTCGGTCAACCATCAGTGGATCACCTTTGGTCGCGAGATCTGCGATGCCCGCAAGCCCAAGTGTGACGAGTGTCCGCTGGCAGATTTGTGCCCCAGCGTGCGCGTAGCGGGGTAGGGCGGAACGCATCTTCGTCTGGCGTTTTTTGCGGGGCTGGGTTTGCCCTTGAGCCGGAGTCCTCTCCATGCGCTACCATGACAGGCAATGTATTTGACGTACGACCCGCCGAGCTTGCCCCGGCGGGCTTTTGGCGTTGCGATGCCGGAGGAACAGCATGCTCATTCACCGTATAGCCGCGCAGCTCTACACTGCCGAGGCGCTGCAGACCGTCGAGGTCGGACTCGATTCTGGCGAGGACGTGACGCTGGCCGTGTCGCAGTCGGGTCGCACGCTTATGGCGGCCGCCCAGTTTGCGCGCCGTCCGCGCCCGACGGTCTACATTGTGAGCGGCGAGGATGCGGCCGATCGCGCCGCGCGCAGCCTTGCCGCCTACGTGGGTCTGGCACACGTGTGCCGTTTTCCCGAGCGCAAGGACTATCCGTGGCGCGAGCAGGCGCCCGACGATGCTGTGGTTGCCCAGCGCTGCGAGGCCCTGGGACGCATCGTTCGCGGTGACAACTGCATCATGGTCGCCTCGGCCCGCGCGTTGCTGCGTTGCGTGCCGCCAGTCGAGAGCCGCTACTGGGAGTCCACGACCTTCGCGGTGGGCGAGGAGATTCCTTTTGACGAGGTGCCGCAGCGCCTGGTGGGCATGGGCTACACCAATGCCGGCGCCGCCGACGCGCCTGGTCTGTTCCGCGTGCACGGCGACACCGTCGAGGTGTTCCCCGCGCAGGAAAAAGCGCCCGTGCGCATCGAGTTCTTCGGCGACGAGATCGATCGCATCCGTCGCATGGTGAGCTCAACGGGGCAGACCATCGGCAACGAGGACAGCATCGAGATCTTCCCCTGCCGTGAGCTGGCGCTTACCGACGAGGCCGTCCACAACATGCATGTGGCGCTTTATCGCGCCAGCCAGGACGACAGCAAACTGGCAGCGCTGCTCGAGATGGTGGATGCGCGCATCGTCACGCCCGAGCTCGACCGCTTTTTGCCGGTGATGTACGGCCAGACCGTGAGCCCGCTGTCGCATGTGAGCGGCAAGGCGCTCGTGGTGCTGTCCGAGCCGCGCTCGCTGTTCGACGATTGCCTGCGCGCCTACGAGGATATCGAGGCGCGTGCCGGCGAGGCGGGGATTGACCGACTGGATGGCCTGTATGTACGCGCCCAGCAGCTCGATTTTGGTGCTCAGCAGCGCCTGAACTATGTGAGCCTGATCCGTGCCGGCGGTGCGGTGACGGCAGAGCTCAAGATTGAGCAGCCGGCCATCGCGGGCTCGGACAATCGCTTTATGACGCGCATCCAGGAGGTCGTGGGCAAGCGCTATGCCTGCGTGTTTGCCATCCCCGACCGCGGTGCGCGTGAGTCGATGGAGCTCACCTTTGGCGACGAGGGCATTACCTTTGAGGAATCGCTGACCGCCGCGCCCGAAAATGCCGGCGCTATCGGCGACCGCGTGCGCGTGGCAGCAGCGGATTCCGCCGACCGTGCCGCACGCCAGGAGGCCCATGCTTCCATTCGCGAGCGTCGCGCCGACGCGCTCAACGCCCGCTCGCTCGAGGCGGGTGCCGCCCAGGCTGCCGCCGGTGCCGCCGTGCCCACCATCTCGCGCGGGCGCGTGACCTTTGTCGATGCTGCCTTGCCGCAGGGCGTGGTGGTGCCCGATGCCAACCTGGCCGTGTTCTCAATCGCCGACCTCAACGCCCGCATGGACGCCAATCGCGCGCGCAGCCGCCGCAAGGTGGACATTACGCAGATCACGTTCCCGTTTAAGCCGGGCGACTACGTGGTGCACGCCACCCACGGTATCGCGCTCTTTAGTGAGGTCGCGCGCCAGGAAGTGGGCGGCAAGGAGCGCGACTACTTTTTGCTGGAATATGCCGACGGCGACAAGCTCTACGTGCCGCTGGAGCAGGTTGACCGCATTACGCGCTACGTTGGTCCCGACGGCGATAAACCGCGCTTGACCAGGCTCAACACCGCCGACTGGACGCGGGCCACCAACAAGGCGCGCAAGAATGCCAAAAAGCTGGCGTTTGACCTGGTCGACCTTTATACGCGCCGCTCGTCGATTACCGGTATCGCCTGTCCGCCCGATACGCCCGAGCAGATCGAGATGGAGGAGAGCTTCCCCTACGACGAGACGCGCGACCAGCTGGAGGCTATCGCCGACATCAAGGCCGACATGGAGGCGCCCAAGCCCATGGACCGCCTGCTGTGCGGCGACGTGGGTTTCGGCAAGACCGAGGTCGCCCTGCGCGCGGCCTTTAAGTGCGTGGACTCCGGCCGTCAGGTCATGGTGCTCTGCCCCACGACCATTCTGGCCCAACAGCACTACGAGACATTCTTTGAGCGCTTTGCCCCGTTTGGCCTGGAGGTCGAGGTGCTCAGCCGTTTCCGCACCCCGGCGCAGCAAAAGCGCGCGCTCAAGGCGTTTGCCGAGGGCACGATTGATGTGCTCATCGGCACGCACCGCTTGCTTTCTGCCGATGTGAACCCCAAGAACCTGGGCATGGTGATCATCGACGAAGAGCAGCGCTTTGGTGTGCAGCACAAGGAGCAGCTCAAAAACCTGCGCGAGCAAATCGACGTGCTCACGCTCTCGGCAACGCCTATTCCGCGAACCATGCAGATGGCCACGAGCGGCGTGCGCGACATGAGTCTGATCACCACGCCGCCGACCGGGCGTCGTCCCGTGATCGTGCACGTGGGGGAGTACGACCCCGACGTGGTGAGTGCGGCGATTCGCCTGGAGGTGGGCCGCGGCGGTCAGGTGTATTACGTGTCCAACCGCGTCAAGACCATCGACGACGCCGTGGCGCGCGTGCACGAGGCCGCGCCCGAGGCGCGCGTGGGCGTGGCACACGGCAAGATGAGCCCGCGCGAGGTCGAGGACGTGATGATCGAGTTCGCGACCAAGAAGATTGACGTGCTTATCGCCACGACCATCGTTGAGAGCGGTATCGACAACGCGACCGCCAACACGCTCATCATCGAGGACTCGCAGCGTCTGGGCCTGGCACAGCTCTACCAGCTTAAGGGCCGCGTGGGCCGCTCGGCCACGCAGGCATACGCGTACTTTATGTTCCCCGGCGAGCTGCCGCTTACCGAGGAGGCCACGGCACGCCTGACTGCACTTTCAGAGTTCCAGGACCTGGGCAGCGGCATGCGCATCGCCATGCGCGACCTGGAGATTCGCGGCGCCGGCTCGCTTATGGGCGCCGAGCAGCATGGCAACTTGTCGAGCGTGGGCTTTGACCTGTTTACGCAGATGCTGGGCCAAGCCGTGGCCGAGGCGCGCGGCGATGACGATGCCGGCGTGGAGGCGGCGAGCGTGGGCATCAACCTGCCGGCCGACTACTTCTTGTCCGAGGAGTACCTACCGGCGGTGGATCAGCGTGTGCTCGTGTACCGTAAGCTCGCAGCGGCCGAGGACCTTGAGAGCATCGATGAGGTGCAGGAGGAGACCGAGGCTGCGCATGGCGAGCTGCCGTTGGCGGGACTCAACCTGTTCAACCGCGCTCGCATTCGTATTCGCGGCGAGCGCCTGGGGCTCGAGAGCGTCACGCTCAGCGGTGGACGCATTACCTTCCTGGGGGTTGACGTGCCCAAGAAGGTGGCCTTTGAGCTTAAGACCCGCTATGGCGCGGTGAACTTTCCCAAGAGCCGCAAGCTGTCGGTGCCCTACAAGGCGGGCGCCGGCGCGGGCAGCGCCCTGGGTCGCGGCCTCGACGCCAACGACGGCACCGGCCCCGTGGCCGCGGCGCTCATGCTGCTGCAGCAGCTGGGTGCGAGCGACGATGACTAACAAGTAGGGGACGTGGCGGGGCAGAGCCATCGGTTGTTCTTTGCCCCGCCGCCTCGCAGGTTGATCCCGGCCCAATCGAAAGGAAAGCATGTTCGGATACATCTATAAGAAAGATGTCACCATTATCGCGGTTGTCCTGTGCCTTTGTCTGGGCGTGGGCAGCTTCTTTGATTATCAAATCTCGAGTGCGCTGTTCAACATCGGCAGCATGTACGGTCGCTTTGTCGAGGCGGCCGGTGAGCTGCCGTTCGAGCTGACGGCGAGCATCGCGGGCGTTATGCTCGTGCGCTCGACACGCCCCGATTCCAGGGGGAGCAAATGGCTCGCCGCGCTGGGCGTTCTGATCAACGTGGGTCTGGTCGGCTACGAGATTATCGGATCGCTGCGCGTCGGCGGCAAGCTTATTGCGTTTCAGCTGGTACTGACGTTTGTGCTGGTCATTGCAGCCAACTTCATCGCCTACCGCCTTACGCACGACACCGAGCCCGACGAGCTTACGCGCTGGGCGTTGATGGTGCTTGCCGTGTGGGTCGCTCAGGCCATCATCCTCAACGTCATTGTTAAGCCGTTATGGTCACGCCCGCGCATGCGCGTGATCGAGGTCACGCCGGGGCTCAATTTTCAGCCGTGGTGGGTGATCGGCAATCCCGACAAGTGGACCTATATCGCCGCCGGCGTGATCAAGGACGGGTTCAAGTCGTTTGCGAGCGGACACACGGCGCATGCGGCGATCGGCCTTATGCTCGCCGGGCTTCCCGCGGCAGCCTTTAAGGAAAAACCTTCGCGTCGCCGCGTGATCTTTTGGGCGGCGGCTGTGGTCGCGACGCTCGTCGCCTTTGGGCGCATCGTGATTGGAGCGCACTTTTTGACTGATGTGAGCTGCGGTTTTGCCCTGGTACTGGCACTTGAGTGCCTTGCCGCGCGCATTGCTTATCCGGACGGCGTACAATAGCCCCGTTTGAATCATCGGGCCCGTGCCCGGCTAGAGAGGATTGCCATGCTCGCGTTTAACAACGACTATTCCCACGGCGCACATCCGGCGGTGCTGCAGGCGCTCGTCGATACCAACATGGAGCCGCAGCCCGGCTACGGTACCGATGCGCACACCGAGCGTGCCAAGCAGCTTATCCGCGAGGCCTGTCAGGCCCCCGATGCCGACGTGTTTTTTCTGGTGGGCGGCACGCAGGCCAACGCGACGGTGATCGACATGCTGCTCGCGCCGTACGAGGGCGTCGTTGCCGCCGAGACTGGCCACGTCGCCTGCCACGAGGCGGGGGCCATCGAGTTTGGCGGCCACAAGGTGCTCACCATTCCCGGTTACGAGGGCAAGATGCACGCCGAGGATCTGGAGGACTATATCCAGGTGTTCTACGAAAACGAGAGCTGCGAGCACATGGTGTTCCCGGGCGCCGTGTACATGAGCCTGTCGACCGAGTACGGCACGCTGTACTCCAAGGCCGAGCTCGCGGCGATTCACGCGGTGTGCCAGAAGCGCGAGATTCCGCTGTTTGTGGATGGCGCCCGCCTGGCCTACGCGCTGGCGGCCGATGAGTGCGACATCACCCTGCCCGAGCTGGCGCAGCTGTGCGACGTGTTCTACATCGGCGGCACCAAGTGCGGTGCTCTGTGCGGCGAGGCCGTGGTGTTCTGCGGCATGCATGCTCCTGCGCATCCCATTCCGCGCATTAAGCAGCATGGTGCGCTGCTGGCTAAGGGCCGCCTGACGGGCGTGCAGTTTGAGGCGCTCTTTACCGATGGCCTGTATTTTGAGATTGGTCGCCAGGCGATTGAGACCGCTCAGGCGCTGCGTCGCGTGCTGCATGAGCGCGGCTACCAGTTCTTCTTGGAGACGCCGACCAACCAGCAGTTTGTGATTCTGCCCAACGAGGACATGGCGCGCATTCGCGAGCATGCCTCGATCGAGTACTGGGAAAAGTACGATGAGACCCACACGGTGGTGCGCTTTTGCACCAGCTGGGCCACGACGCAGGAGGATATCGACGCGCTGGCGGCGGTTCTGTAGCCTGATGTAATGACGGGGGGCCGCCTTGCGCTGGGTTTGGCGCAAGGCGGCCTTTGTTTTTGAGGGAGAAGGGTTGTATGACCGAGATGTCCGAGCCGACGATTCGCCTGGCGACGCCCGAAGACGCGTCGGCGTTGCTTGCCATCTATGAGCCGTATGTGCGCCAGACGGCGATTACCTGCGAATACGAGGTGCCGAGCGTTGAGGAGTTCGCCGGGCGTATTGAGCGTACGCTCAAGCGCTATCCGTATTTGGTGATGGAGTTGGACGGGCGTCCGGTAGGCTATGCCTATGTGAGTCAGCTCAACAGCCGCGAGGCATACGACTGGTCGGTCGAGACGTCGATCTACCTGGCGCGCGATGTGCGCCATGGCGGGCTGGGTCGCAAGCTGCATGACGCGCTCAAGCAATGCCTGGTCGCGATGGGCATCACCAACATGTGCGCGCTCATTGCCGTGCCGCACGATAAGGACGACGAGTATCTGACGCACAACAGTCAGGATTTCCATGCCCATATGGGATATCGCCTGGTGGGCGCCTTCGACCGCTGCGCCCAAAAGTTCGGCCGCTGGTACGACATGTGCTGGATGGAGCTGGTCCTGGCTGAGCGCACACCCAACCAACCCAAACCAATCTGGTTTCCCGACCTTCCCAAACCTACCATTTAGGGACAGGTTTATTTTGGCCGCTTTATAGCGTCAATTCACCGCGAGAAGTACGGATTCACGCGTCTTTTGATGCAGATGGGCTTAATTTGGCTTCGATTTGGGTCCGTTTGGCTTCGATTCGAACTAAGTGAGTAGACTTTTTGGCGCAGGTCGAGCACAAGGCGTATCTGCCTTAGTAAAACCGACGCTCCTATAAGTTGTCAATAGGCAGTTTGCGGGAGCGCTCCCTTCAATTCGCACAGGAGCTCGTAATA
>NZ_JBCOIQ010000010.1:0-68517 GCF_040926185.1 Collinsella aerofaciens | reverse complement strand
GAGCTCCTGTGCGAATTGAAGGGAGCGCTCCCGCAAACTGCCTATTGACAACTTATAGGAGCGTCGGTTTTATTGAGTATTTGTTGCGATGTGCTCGGCATATCCAAATAAGTCTACTCACTTGCATCTAAGACGCACCAGATAGGCAAAAACCGCCGCAAAAAGGGGGCCGGTTCCCTTCGCGGCAGCCGTTAATACGCCGAGCTTGTTATCGTAAAAGCCAATCACGCGCCGAAACCACACTACAGTCTTTCGACTCATACGTTGAGTCCACGCGGGCCACAACATAGCGCGCATCTTTTGCAATGTCGATCTCATCGCATACAGTCTGTAGATGGCGGGCGTACTTATCGTGATACGTTCTGGATGATTTTATTTCGATAGCCTTGGGACTCCCTGAGTTTGTACAGTCGAGCAAATCGATTTCACGCTTGCTGTCGTCCCTATAGAAATACAGCTCGGGATTCTCGCCCACGTTGAGATGGCTCTTCGCCGTTTCGGAAACGATGAGGTTTTCGAAAACGGCCCCCAGATAAGGGCTCTCCAATAGTGGCTCCAGTGATCCAATTTTGAGCAAGTAGCAGAGCAGCCCCGTGTCGTAAAAATAGAGCTTGGGCGTTTTAGTTAGACGCTTCTTGGCATTTGCATAATAGGGCTGCAGCGAAAACGTCAGGTAGCTCTGCTCCAGAATGGACAACCAGCTTTTAATGGTCGATACGCTCACGCCCGTATCTCGAGAAAGCGAGGATATATTGATGAGGGCACCGACGCTCTGAGCAATTATGGACAGAAACTTATGAAACTCCGCCTTATTGCGCACATCAAGCAAGCCCACAACATCGCGCTCAACATAGGTATCGATATAGCTGGGAAAATAAACCGAGGACGGCATTCCGGCGGAACGCAGGCGAGGGTATCCCCCTTCGAGCGCGAACAAATCCACTTCCAGCTGCCCCTGCTGGCCCCTCTCCGCTTCTCGAAACGATAATGGCAGCAATTTTAAGATCCCGACTCGCCCGGCAAGAGACTGCCCGATGCTTTTCATCATCAAAAAGTTTTGCGAGCCTGTAAGGATGTATTGACCGGCGTCTCCCCGCTCATCCGAAACAACCTGGATCATTGAAAACAAATCCGGGGCGTATTGCGCCTCATCGATGATGAGTCCGCCCTTTCGGTTGCGGATAAAACTCACCGGATCCTCCAAGGCCGCGCGCCTCGTTTGAGGGTCCTCAAGCGTGACGTAGGAATAGTCGGGAAAGGCATGCCGAACCAGCGTAGACTTACCACTCTGCCTAGGCCCTGTCAACGACACAACAGGAAACCAGCCTGCCATGCGAATGAGCAACTCATGCAAATCCCTGTTAATGAACTCAGCCATATCAACGCCCCTTATTACGCTGTTACCATAATCGAATAGTTTCATTCTCCATAATCTTATAGTAGCGTTTACCATAATCTTATAGTAACCCAGTTCAAAAGCATTATTTATAGAGCCGAAATCTCAGACCCTAAATAACAAAAGCCACCACAATGGGGGCTGTCCCCATTGTGGTGGCTTGCAGGCGAGTTAACTTGTTCGACTATCGTACGCCAGCCATGTCCGAGCCTAGAGCGTGGCAAGGCGCTTGGACTCGTGCGCGGCGAGCGCAATGGAGATGATGCCAGTAATGGCATCGGCCACCACCAGGGCGATCCACACGCCCTCGACACCCATCATGTTGCCGAGGAGGTACATAAGCGGCACCGAGCAGATCACATAGCGAAGCAGGCCCGTAAACGTGGCGACACCCACCTTCTCGACCGCCTGGAAATACATCGACATGGTCATGGCAAGATAGCCCAGGGCAACAGCCAGGATGACAGTACGCGTGGCGTTGGCGGCAACCTCAACGAGCGCAGGATCGCTGCCGGCAAAGAAGGCGCACACCGGGGTGGCGGCAAGCCAGAGCGCGACGGTGACCAGCGCCAGCGTCACAACCTGGTACTTAAGCGTGCAGGAGAGCGTCTCCTTAAGGCGTGCCCAAGCCTTTGCGCCGGCGTTGAAGGCAGCGATGGGCTGCAGACCGTAGGAGAAGCACTGGGCAACCATCATGGTAATGTAGAGGATGTAGCCGTTGATCACGCCAAAGGCTGCGATGTAGAGCGAGCCCATGTCGCCGCCGAGCGAACCCAAAAGCGAGTTGGCAACGGTATTAAAGATAAAGGTCGCACCCTGGACCAGGAAGAACGGGAAGCCGATCTTGAAGATCTGGCCGCAGATGGCGAGGTCGAGCTTAAGGTCGGCCAGGCTAATCTGGAGCTGGGACTTTTTGCCCCCGATGAACCAGAAGATACCGATGGCCCAGATACCGATGGAAAGCCCGTAGTACACGCCGGCGCCCATAACGCCAAACTTGAGCACAAACGTGGAAAGCGCGAGCCAACAGATGGCGACGATGGCCGAAACGGTCATGAGGTTGGCCTGGATCTGAACCTTCTCGTCCACACGCATCACAGCGGTGATCATCTGGCCAATGACCGTGAGCGGCAGCAGCACGGCGAAGGTGCGCACGCCGGCAACGGTATCGGCCATGATGTCGGGCGTGGCGCCAAAGAATGTGCAGATGGGCTCGGTAAACACTGCCATCACCACAGCAAGCAGCACACTCACGATCGTGGTGAGCCAAAAGCCCTGGCTAAAAGCCTTGCTTGCGCCCTTGATGTCGCCGGCACCCAAAAGGTTGCCCACCACGGCGGGCACGCCGGTGCCAAACAGGTTGCCAAAGGCCAGGTTGATGTACTCGACCGACATAATGATCGAGACACATGCCAGGCCGTGGGCACCTAGGCCCCAACCCATCACGAGGCCCTCAAGGACCACCATGATGATCTGGGCGAGCATGCCCTGGCCGGTGACGATGGTGTACTTACGCACCAGACCGGGAATCGGTTGGGAGGCGAGCTCGCGCTCCACCTCCACGGCAGCGGTTACTTCTTCTGCCATTGTTCTCCCCTTTCCTTGAGAGAGTAGTGCTGAATGGATGTCAGGCGGCTGACAACTGGCACCAAGCCGCCCAATCAAACGATGGCGCTATGCCTCAAAGACCACCTTGCCGGCGATCATCGTGAGGGCTGCGGTAGCCTCGAGCACCTCGGCCGGCTCGCAATCAAAGAGATTGCGGTCGAGCACGCAGATATCTGCCTGTTTGCCGCACGCGAGCGTGCCGATGCGGTCCTCGGCATGCATGGCGTAGGCGCTGCCATAGGTGTAGGCGCGCAGAGCCTCGGCCATGGTAATGCGCTCCTGGGGGAACCAGCCCTCAGGGTTGGAACCGTCCTCGAGCATGCGGAAGACCGCGCCGTACACCTCCTCCATGGGCTCCAAGCCCACAACGGGGAAGTCACTGCCCAGGTGCACCACGGCTCCGCTGGCAAGCAGGCTATGCAGGGGCCACGAAAGCGCGGCACGCTCGGGACCCACGGCTTCGTCCTTGGCAAGGTCAGCCATATCGAGCAGCATGTGCCACGGCTGCATGCCGGGGCAGACGCCGAGCTCGGCATAACGCGGCATATCCTCGGGTTGAACCGTCTCGTTGTGCTCCATGGAGTGGCGACAATCCCGCTTGCCATGCAAGCGCTCGCCCTCCTCAAAGCAATCGAGCACAAAACGCACCGAGCGATCGCCGATTGCATGGATGCGCGTGTCAACGCCCCATTCCTGCGCCCTCAGGATGGCAGCACGGATGCGCTCCGGCTCCTCCGCGGGCTCACCACAGGTGTCGGGTGCGTTGCTATAGGGTTCAAGCATCCAGGCGGTATGGTCGGAGCACACACCATCAAGGAACTGCTTAAAGCCGTGCCACTCCACCTGCGTACCCGGGAAGGCGTATTTCTCCTTGATCTGCTCGAGCGTCAAGGACTCGTTTTCGAACAGGTCGGTGTACAGGAACACGCGCAGCGGCAAGTCGCCCTTGGCATTAAGACCTGCCAACACCGCATACGGGTTTTCCACGCTCACAAACGTAGGATTGACCATGCCGACCGTAGTGATTCCCAGGGCATTGGCGCGCCGGGCGGTTTTTGCAAACGACGCGTCAACAACCTCGGGCGCTGGGTCGTAGACCTCGTCCATAAAGAAGGCGCCGGCGTTGTTGGAAAACACGCCCGTCAGATTGCCGTCGGCATCCTTAAGGATCTTGCCGCCTGCGGGATCGGGCGTCTGCGAAGTTACTCCCACCTTGTTGATGGCGCAGGTATTGGCACTAAAGGTATGCAAGTCAACCTGCTGCAGAAATACCGGGCGGTCGGAGATGTACTCATCGATCATCGCGGCCGTGGGCATCTCGGGGACATCCCACTGGAACTGGATAATCTGGCAGCCCAGAATCCACTCGTTATCGGGATGGTCGGCCGCAAACGCCACGACACGTTCCATCGCCATCTCAAAACTGGTGCAGTCGATGAGGTTGACGGCAAAATCGGGGTCGGTCATAAACGCGCCCTGGGCAAAATGCGTGTGCGAGTCGATCAGGCCGGGCATGACGAGCTGGTCGCCAAAGTCGCGCACCTCGGTATCGGGACCGATAAACGGTGCCAGGTGAGCATCGTCACCGCAGGCAACGATTTTATCGCCCCGCACGGCAACGCCGCCCTTAAACGGCTCGGGCCCATCGCCGGTAAAGACGGCGTCGCTCTTGATAACTACATCAGCCTTGTCCATGCGAGCCTCCTCAGGCATCTTTGGTTGTAACGCGGACGCACCGCCCGCGTGGGCACTCGGTTGGGAGCGTAGCGCTCCCGCATCGGCGCGTGCCTACAAGCCGTGCTCGGACGTCTGTCCCACGTCCGCGGCTTCGCGCTACACCCATTGATACACAGGGGCAAATCCGTGCCAAGGCCAGGGACCGCAAACGGTCAGTTTAAGCAGGTTTACACGCTTTACCTGCAGGTTTATTGTCTGAGATTATTACCGCTTCATTACGCCCAACGGTGTGGCCGCCCACACAGCAAGACCCGCATGCGAGGAAGAATGAGGCTAGGAACGCCAAAAGGTATCTATAAGGTCATCTCGGTTGGAGACGCCGCTTTTAACGTAGATGCGATGCAAGTGTGCCTTGACCGTGCCAGGGCTGATGACCAACTCGCTGGCGATGTTTTGGGCGTCGTTGCCCTTCAGCACCAGCGTGAGCACCTCCTGCTCGCGCCGTGACAGCTTATGGGCGTCGGCATAAATCACCACACGCGATGCGAGATCGTCCTCAGAGCTTGCGCTCTCGGCTGCCACGTCCTCATCGGCACGCGGATGACGGGCATACACACGCAGGATATGGCTAAACTGGCAAAAAAGCTGAGCCGCGCATACCACGAGCAGTACGTTTTCGGAGATATTGCGCTCGGACAGATACCACAAAAAGAGGCCGATGACGGGGTTTTGGGAGTCGGGGCGGCAGAACAAGATCATGTAGGTGTCCTCGGCGATCACGCAAAACACAAGAACGAAGGCCACCTTCCAAAAGAGCTTTGAGCGGTCGAGGTCGAGTTTCTCAACACGCGTTGCTCTGTACCGGTAATGCCAGGCGGCATAGGCAAGACATCCTACATTACCCAGGTCACGCGTGAGCCAAAAGAGATACTGCTGCACCTCTCCGGCAGCGCCGCTGCGAGGCACCAGCAGCAATTGCAAGATTGAAAACGGCACGATAGCGAGTCCGAGCATGCGCGACGTCGGTCTTTTGCGCAAGCGCGCAAACATCCATAGCACCACGCAGGCATAGATGGCAATACCAAGCACGCAGCGCAGCAAGGGGTGCTGCAGCGGCTCGCTAAAGGTAACGGCGTAGTCGTATTTGAGCCGATTGTACTCGTCAAAAAAGATGACCGACATATCGAGCATATAGAGCAAAAAACCCGCCGCGGCCACGAGGCTGTCGCGACGGCGCGTCATGAGCCAAACCACCAATGCCACGGCACTGGTCACCAGAGCCACACCCATGATAATCGTGGTGTAGATATAGAACGCGAAACTCATGCCCGCCTCCCCTGTCTAGATGCTGTGAGGATGTTGACAGATTCTTTGCCGCAAGATTAGACTCACCGATTAAACGTACTGTATCGTTTAGATAAACAAGCTGTGTCTCACCGATGAAAGGAGATGCCATGACACCGATCGCTCCGCTCAAGATGCTCGTCGCGCCCGCCGCCAAGGCCATCACCCGACTCGGTTCTTCCATGACCTACGACAATGTCCCCTGCGCCGTTGAGGCGCGTTCGGACAGCTGCCCCTACCTGGGCCACGTCCCCTACTTTGCACCCAAGCTCGCATCTGATCCCGAGCAGCGTGAGCAGTAATCCAAGATGCATCTAGCACCGCACAACTCGCGGCGCTACTGTTTTGGTGCAAAGCGACCTGTCCCCCTTGCGCCAACGCCGGGATTGTCGATGCTGCGGCTGCGGCGCGATATGAGGCGCGAAACCTCGCCCAGCAACACGCCGATCACCACACCCATGAGGATCGGCAACTTTGACATCTCGGCGGGCGAGCTGTTAAGCGGCACGATTGTCGCAACAATCGAAAGCACGAGTTCTACCACCGGCACCGCAAGCGCTACCGCAAGCACCTTGCCCTCGAAGGGCGCGCGAAACACACGCGGGCGGTCGTCGTATTTACGCAGGCGCCAAAACGCCGGGAACATCGGGATATAGCTCATGAGCAGAAAGACGACGTTCATCGAGAAGAAGACCCAAAAGACGTCGGAACCTTCACCCAGCGGAATCTGAAGTAGCAGCACCAAGCTGGCAAAACAACCGTTAATGAGTGCCGAGCCGTTGGGCATGCCGGTCTTCTTGGACACCAGCGCAAAGGGACGCGGCATGTTGCCATGGCGCGCGGCATAGCTCGCCACGTTGTTGACGCCAAAGCTCCAACAGATCATGTTGGCAAACAGCGTTACCAGAAAGGCCACGCCCACGACCATCGTCAGCGGGTGAGCGCGCCCCACCATGGCGGCAACCGCGTCCACAATGCCCGAATCGAGTGAAAGCTGCTCGGTGGGAACCGCGGCTCCAATACCGATGCCACAGATAATGTAGATCGCCGCGATGGCAACGCCACCGGCGATAACCGCCTTGGGGATATCGCGCGATGGGTTCTTCATCGTGCTGGCAAAGGTCGCGACCACCTCAAAGCCCATAAAGTTGAATAGGATGATTGAAAGATACGTCAGTGAGTTAGTGTCTCCCAGATCGGGGACAAAGGTCTTAAACGACATATCGTTGGCAAAGCCGTTGTTGCAGGCAAACCAGATGCCGATGATTCCCACCACGGCGGTAATGAGCACCTTGATGACGGCGCCGCCATCCATGACCCAATCGGCCTCGGCCACCGGCTGCATTGCCATGACCGTGACGCCCCACACAAAGGCAAGCTCGATGGCAATTCGGACCCCAAGCGAAAATTCGATGCCCCATACCGCATTGATGACACTGGGGAACATGCAGGCGATACTTGCCACCCACAGTGGAAAGTTGACCCAATAGCACCAGGAGCAGCGGGCGCCCCAACGGTCGCCCAAGCCCAGGCGAACCCAATCGTACAGGCCGCCCTCGGAATCGAACGCCGTACCGAGCTCGGCCACCACCAGGCCATAGGGAAGCAAAAACGTAATGATGAGGAAGATCCACCAGAAGAACTGCACGTTACCCATGGCAGATGCCGGAGCGGCCGCCTCGATGGTAAAGACAACGCAGATAACCGAGAGGATGACCTCGAACAGGGAGAACTTTTTACCTGCCACGACACGCTCCCCCTACAGCAAAAAGGATGGCATCTGTACCGAAGGCGCAGCCCAAGGTAGGGTTGCAGGCCGCGTCACCGGTGCAGGTGCCATCCCAAAGAGAAGAGAGGATGCAATTGTTGGACCAACGCTCGCGGAACAGGCGCGTGTAGATAACGATACGCTGGTACATAGATACTCCGATCAAAACGGCCGCGATTGCGACCGGAATCTTTTGGCAATTGAAGACGCGTCTGACCTGGGATATTCAAGCGAACAATTGGCCTAACCCGCAATAAATCCCAGATCAGACGCGTACTCAATCAAAGAGGCGGGCACTCCGAAGTGGAGGCAACGGAGTGCCCAAAGAAAAACCCAGCCGACCAAGACATCGAATAAACCGACCATCAATGCCCCGAGATGGACTGATTTGCCGATTGTCCGATTGATCGGCTGGGTTTTCGAGGTGCCCCAGGTCGCCGCGAAAGAGGAGCGAAGCGTACTTTGGTACGCGAGCGACGGTTTGAGCGGCGAGATGGGGTGCCTCGGAAAGCCAGACGATTAAGCGGACGGCTCCTGCTGGGTAATGCAGTGGATGTTGCCGCCACCGAAGACGACCTGCTCGGACTGAACGCCGACGCACTTGTAGACGCCCTCGCCCCAGACCTCGTCGTAGATCTTCTGGAGCGTGTCGACGGCCAGCTGGTCGTTCTCGTCGCCGTACTGCGGGACGATAACGCCGTGGTTGGTCACGAGGTAGTTCATGTAGGAGGCGATCAGCGGCTCGTCGGGGACGCGCGGCTCGGCGTTCTCATCGGCATCGATGGTGTCGCAGGAAGCCTGGTCCATGAACAGCGGGTTCACGGGCATGCAGAGCTTGTAGACCTTCATCTTGCGGCCCTTGGCGTCGACGGCGTTGGAGAGGGTCTCGTAGGCAGCGTGGCACTGCTCGTAGAACGGGTACTCGGGATCGTCGGTCCAGATGCAGGCCATGACGCCCGGGGCGATGAACGTGGCGACGTCATCGATGTGGCCGTTGGTCTCCTCGGGGTCGATGCCCTCCTTGACCCAGATGACCTTCTCGACACCCAGGTAATCCTTGAGGTGCTCGTCCATGTAGGCGCGAAGCTCCTCGCTCCAGGGCTCAAACTTCTTCTTGAACTTGGGCCAGATGGACTCGGGATCCTCTTCCTCCTCGAGCACCGCAGAGCAGGTGCGGCCCGGGGAAAGCAGGCACTGGTCGGTCACGACAAGGGTGCCCTCGCCGTCGACGGTGATGGAGCCGCCCTCGAGGATCATGTCATCGGGACGATAGCGGCGGCAGCCGGAGAGCTCAGCCATCTTGAGGGCGATCTGCTCGTCCTTGTCCCACGGGAAGTACAGGCCGTCGACGAGGCCGCCGTAGGCGTTGAAGTGCCAGTGGTTGGCGCGCTTCTCGCCCTTGCCGTTGATGACGTAGGTAGCAGCGGTGTCGCGGAACCAGGCGTCGTCGGTAGTCATCTCGATAACGGTGACGTTCTCGTCTTCCTCGAAGACGGCCTTGCAGTTGGCGTAGTCGGCCTGGTTGGCACACATGGTGACCGG
Organism: Collinsella aerofaciens; assembly: GCF_040926185.1. GTDB lineage: Bacteria > Actinomycetota > Coriobacteriia > Coriobacteriales > Coriobacteriaceae > Collinsella > Collinsella aerofaciens_BC. The sequence continues at coordinate 59,182 of NZ_JBCOIQ010000010.1, read as the reverse complement.
GGTGAACTCGGCGATGGCGCGGGCGATGGCGGCATACTGCTTCTGAGCCGGCTTGGCGCCGTGAGCCCAGGTGTCGGTGCGGTGGGGCCAACCCATCCACACGCGATCCTGCGGGGCGAACTCAGCGGGCATAAAGAAGCCGTCGGCCTTGGGGGTGGACTCGGACTCGGTGATCGTACGCATAAGATTTCCTCCAAATCGAACGATCGCTTGCCACGGGCGGGTTACCCGCGGCCTAAAACCAAGAGATGATAGGCGCCCGTTCCCCGGCAAAGGTCGGGGCGCCCGGCGCCGGTTTTCACGGAGTCGCACCGGCGGGCGACGAAGTAACCCGGTGCGCGGAGACAAAACGCACGAAGGATACGGAAGAGAGATTGGGGCGGGCGGTGGTTACCGGAGCTATCGCTCACACCCACCCCAGGGAGTGGTTAAACGGTGATGAGGGTTGGAGCCCCGAATCCGGGTGCTCTAGTCCTCCTCGGCTTCCTCAGCGAGACGCTGAGCAGCCAGCTCGGGAGTGAGACCCTTGTACTCGGTCTCGCGGCCCTTAGCGCTCACGACGCGGACGACCTCGCCGATAAGCACGAGCACGATGAAGATAACGATCATCGGAACCTTGTCGCCAATCTCAGCGGCGGAGAACGGAATCAAGGTCGCGACGATGGCCAGGACCAGCTCGATGCAAGGAATGGCCAGCATGACCTTCATCATGGTGCCCTTAAACGGGAACGTGAAGATGCGCTCACGGTTGGGGTCGTTCTTGCGAAGGTTGAGGAACGCCGGGAACATCGGGATGTAGGTGAGCAGCAGGAAGACGACGGAGGTGCCGAAGAGCATCCAGAAGACACCGTTGGAGATGGCGTCGATGGGAACCAGCTGCAGGCACAGCACCAGGGAGGCAACGATGGCGTTGACCAGGTTGGCGCCGTTAGGCATGTCGTCATCCGAGATCATCGAAGCAAAGATCTTGGGCATGTTGCCGTGCTCGGCAGCATAGCGAGCGACGGAGTTGACGCCGAAGGACCAAGCAGCCATGTTGGCGAACAGGGTGATCAGGAAGGCGATGCAGATGACCTTGAAGATCATGGAGTCGCCCACCATGGTCTGGACGGCAAAGATCATGCCGTAGTCGGGGTCGATGGAATCGGCCGGCACGGCGGCACCGATGCCAAAGCCGGCGAACAGGTAGATCACGGCAATGGACAGGCCACCGACGATGATTGCCTTGGGGATATCGCGAGCAGGATCGGCCATGTCGTCGGTCATGGTGCAGATGACCTCGAAGCCCATGAAGTTAAAGATGATGATCGACAGGTAACCGAGGGCGTTGGTGTTGGTGAGCTCGGGCAGGAAGGTGGTAGCGGACATATCGTTCGCAAAACCGTTCTCCATGGCGTACCAAATGCCCAGAGCGCCGACGACAACGGCAACAGCGACCTTGATGATGGCGCCACCGTTGAGGACCCACTCGGAGTCAGCCGCCTTGGAGCGGCCCATGAGGTAGACGATCCACACAAAGGCAAGATCGATACCCATCTTGGCGATCAGATTGAACTCAACGCCAAAGACCATGCCCAGAATGTCGGGGAACATGGTAGCCAGCGAGGCAATCCACAGCGGGTAGTTAACCCAGTAGTAGTACGAAATGCGGGCGCCCCACTTGTCGCCCAGGCCATCGCGTACCCAGTCGTAAATGCCACCCTCGCCGTCATAGGTGGTGCCGAGCTCGGCGACAACCATGCCATACGGGAGCAGGAAGGTCAGGATCAGGAAGATCCACCAGAAGAACTGCTGGTTGCCAATGGCAGCAGCAGGCGCGGCGGCCTCGCAGACGAAGACGACGCAGATGATGGTCGAAATGACCGTCAAGAAGGAAAGCTTTTTCTTTCCGTCGCTCATGATGAGCTCCTTTGCTCAGTCTTGGACAGATCCGAGGCCCAAGGCACTAAGGCAATCGCTTGGGCCTCGGTGAGCGGGCGACAGGAGACGAGCATCCGCCGCCCGCAAACGTGCTTTTAAAAGCCTTGGGGCTTAGAGCTGCTCGAGAGCCTCGAGAGCGGCGTGGAGCTCGGCCTTGGCGGAGTACTCGACACCCTCGTCGTTGAGCGGGGTGCGCTTGCCCAGAGCGGCAAGGAGAGCACGGATGGAGTGCTTGCGGTTCTCGGCCTCGACCCAGCACAGGGAGCGCTCGGGGTCGTCCATGACCTCGTCGACGACCTCCTCGTTGCGGGTGGCCGGCAGGCAGTGCATGAACTTGGAGTTGGGGCCGGCAAAGTTCATCATGTCCATGGTGACCTGATACTTGGGATAGAACACGTCCATGTAGTTCTCGCCCGAGACCTCCTCGTCGTACAGGCCATACCACACGTCGGTGTAGATGAAGTCGGCGCCCTTGATGCACTCGATGTCGTCGGAGATGACGACAGAGCCGCCGGAGACCTTGCAGTTCTCCTCGGCGATGGCCATCATCTGCTTGCCGAACTCGGCGCGCTCCTCGACGGTGCCAACGTGCAGGCCGCCGTCGGGGATCTGGTGGCCCTTAGGTCCAAACTGGACGAACTTCATGCCGACCTTGGAGGCGATGAACATGAGGGAGACGCAGACCTGGGTGGCGTCGCCGATGAAGGCCAGGGTGCAGTCCTCGATATTCTTGCCCTCGGGGAGGTTCTCGAGCATGGTCATGAGGTCGCCCATCTCCTGCGTGGGGTGGTTGAACTCTGACATGCCGTTGATGACGGGCACAGCAGAGCCCTCGGCAAGGCCGACGACGTCCTTGTGACGGTCAACGCGAGCCATCATGATGTCGAGCAGCGAGCCCATAACGCGAGCGGTGTCGCCCAGGGACTCGTGACCGCCGAGCTGGATGGTGCCAGGGCCATAGAACTGAGCATGACCGCCGAGGTCGGTCATAGCGGTCTCGAAGGAAAGACGAGTGCGGGTGGAGACCTGCTGGAAGATCATGCCAAGGCTCTTGTTGCGGAGCAGGTGCGGATAATAACCGTCAACCTTGATGGCCTTCTTCATTGCCAGGCCAAGATCCTCGATAGCCAAGATCTGCTCTTTGGTGAAGTCGTTGGTGTCGATGAAATCCTTAGGCAGTGCCATGTCGATTTCCTTTCCGCCGGTCTTGCCGACTATTACTATGAGGCGCTCGAACATCACGCCTCGTGTTGACAAGACCATCATTCACCCGTATGCAATTTTTACCTAGTTTATTCGGGATTAAAGACCGTTCACGGAGTTACACCCCCTCTAAACCAATATAAACCCGCAGGTCAAGAGTTTACAGGGGGTTTACCATCTAGAACCGCGAACGGTATACGGCTATGCTGTATCACGTCCTCTAATCCGCAACGGGACATACGGTTGAGGGCGGTATATCCGTAGGGTTTACGGAGCTTATCCAAAGATCAGATGAGATGGGACGGCGACAGATGAACACGCTCATGTTCTTCTACACCCTAGCGATACTCGTTATCTGTATTGTGACGGCAGTGCTTTCGCTTGCCGCCTATGCCTCGTCCCGTCGACGCTTTTTTATCTATGGCAGCGGTGTTTTTATTTGTTACGCCATCGAGATGACCGAGATCTTCTTTTTTGAATACACATTGCAAAACCAGAGTTTTCCGGCCAGCGACTATTACTCAATTACCATGCCTGTGCTGCGGACCCTCGTGGCGACCGCTTCGCAGGCTTTTATTTGGCTGATCGCCATGGACTTGCTCGACAAGCATTCTAAAAAGCTGTTCGTCATTCCCGTCGCAACGTTCTTGGTAAGCGAGCTGTTGATTATCGTTGCCGTCCCCTATGGCCCCATGCACCAGTGGCTTTACTACACCATGCGTCAGGTGTTCCTCATCTTTGTGGGACTGTATATCTTTTGGACGGCTCGCAAGAGTACGAAGGTTGAGCTGAAGGCGCGTGTTAACAACCAAAAGAAACACCTGATTATCGGCGCCATTCTGGTTGGCTGCATCGTTGCCGAGGATTTCTACAACATTCTGATTGTCCCCATGAGTCTGGCGCCCTCTTGGCTGCAACTATATCTGTCCGAGCGCAACTTTAGCGAAAACGTCTTTGCCTGCTACTTTGCGATTCTGCTGATCATCTACTCCTACCACGTGCTTTCAATCCGCATGCAGGAGGCGCCCGAGGAAAAGAACGTCAGCGATCTTGATCGACACATCGAAGAGCAGATGCCCTTCTATCGCAACGCCTACAAGCTCTCCAACCGTGAGACCGAAGTTATGCGTCTGGTCGTACTGGGCAAATCGAACCAAGAGATCGCTGACGAGTTATTCCTTGCCGTGGGCACCGTCAAGACCCACATCCACAACATCCTGGTCAAAACCGAACAGCAAAACCGCACGACGCTCATCCTCCACTTTTGGAAGCGATAACCTGCCAAAAAGGGACAGGTTTATTTTGGCAGGTTTTATCTGGGCAAACACCAAAAACCGCCGCGAGGGAGCTACTTTCCCTCGCGGCGGTTTTCTAGCAGTAAAACCAAGTGAGTAGGCTTTTGGCGAGATGCCGGGCACACCTCAAAACGCCACAGCCCTGACCGTCGATTTTATTGAGCACTTGCCGCGATGTGCTCGGCAGATCCAAAAAAGCCTACTCACTTGCATCTGAGATGCTCTAGATACGCAAAATACCGGCGCGAAGGGAGCTGGACTCCCTTCGCGGCGGTTATTCGCTCTGGTTTTGCGACCGTTTTGCCCGCTTGTTACTCGCTGTAGCGGGTGACGATGGCAGCTTGTACCGTGCCGGCGCTCATGAGGTAGGTCACCAGGAAGTAGCCACCGTATGCTGCCAGGAAGATTGCACAGGTGAGGCCCACGGTGCCGCCGATGCTCATATCTCCGAATATGCTCACCAGCTCGATAATCACCTTGAGCGCCACAAAGGAGTGCGCCAGGCCCACTGCCAGCGGGAACAGGAAGAACACCGCCTGCTGCGCCATCACCGAATGACGGATCTGGCGGTCATCGCAGCCAATCTGCGCCAGCACACGATAGCTGCGGCTGCCGTCGGCCACATTGGAGAGCTGCTGGATCGACAGTATCGCCGCGCACGCAACGACCAGTACAAAGCCAATGTAGATGGCCAGATAGCTAATCATGCCGTTCATTTGCGCTGCTTGCGTGTACACCTCGGAGCGTGTGATGAAGATTCCCCATGACCCTGGCTCCTTGCCGTCAACGAGCAGATTGTCGAGCAAAGTGTATTTAACGCTCTCGTCTGCCTCGGTCGTATCCATCCCCTGTTTGTAATTAACGAGCAGGCTACTGGAATACGGCTGCAGATTAAGTTGGGACAACAGCTCGTCGGCAACGACGACGGTACCCGGATTACTGCCCATCGCCGAGTTGGCGATGGCCGCCGTGTCCTTGTCCGACTTATCGGTTGCGGGCTTGAGCTCATGCCCGCCCAAGGTGAGGGTATGGCCGCCGGCCATGTACTTGGTGTACAGGTCGCCCAGCTCACCGCCCATATCACACGTAAGCAGGTACTGGTCGCGGCCAATGCTCACCGGCTCCTCGCCCATCATCTGGCGCAGTTTGTTGTACTGGCTCGCCGGCGTCACAAACAGATCCATCGTATCGGCATTGCTACCCCCGAGCGCCTTGGGGAGCTTTTCGCCCATGGTCTTGCACATCTCACCCGCAGACACCGAAGGATTCGAACCGCCAAACGGGTAACTCAGATACGAATCGATCTGAACATGCTCACCGGCAACATCGGCGATATTGACCTTCTTGCCGGTCTCGTCGTTGTTGTCCGCCGACTTGCCCTTGCCGTGCCATGCGGAGTACAAATCGACCGTTGTATCGGCTAGCACCATGCGGTCGGCTTCAGACGGATTGACATATTCTTTGTAGTAGTCGAGCGTATCGGGCGTGTAATAGACATACCCCTGAGACACGTCAACAGGGTTATAGCGCTCCAGGTTTTCGTTCATCACATTGGCAATCGACATACCGCACGTCACCGAGGTGATGGCCAAAAACAGGAGCATCGCGATGACGCCCATCGAAAAGCACACCGTGTTGACCTTGGCCGCAAGCTGGCGCACGGTAAACATGTTGAGGCCGCGCCAATACACGCTGCGCAGGCTCTGCAGCAGCTTGATGAGCATGCCCGAGAGTCCCCAGAACAGGGCAAAGGTGCCCACGGTAACCATAGCGGTCGTAATACCAAACTGGTTCATAGCCTCTTGCAGCTTGCTGTCCGTCGCGGTTAGCGGGAACCCATCACGTAGCAGACGGTAATAGGCCACGCCCACAAGCACCACGCCCACGGCAAAGATGGCAATCGCGATCCAGGGGTTGCGTGTCTTGATGCTCTCGTTGCGACGCTCGGCACCCATAAGCTCGATGAGTTTGGTACGACGCACGGCGCGAAGGTTCAGCAGTAGCGTGAGCACAAACATTACGAGCATGCAGGCAAGGGTCAGATTGAACGCATGCACCGAGAAAAAGAAGTGGAAATTGGCGATCTGTGTCTTAAAGAGCGAGGCCGTAAAGAACGTCATGAGCTGGGAGAGTCCCATACCCAGCACAATGCCGGCGACAAAGGCCACGACCGAGACGATCACGGTCTCGAGCGCCATGATCGTGGCGACGCGCCCGCGCCCCATGCCGAGCACCTGGTACAGGCCAAACTCCTTCTTGCGGCGTTTCATGATGAAGTTATTGGCGTACACCATCAAAAAGGCCATGACACCGGCCAAAAAGTACGTCAGGACGCCGAGCATGCTGCCCATAACCTGCGCCAAGCCCTCTTCATCGATTCCGGCGATGTCGACCTGCATCGAGATGGTGTTAAAAGCATAGAAGACCGTGACGCCCAGGGTGAGCGTCAAAAGGTAGACGAGGTAGTCGCGGCCGGCGCGGCGGACGTTACCCCAAGCGAGTTTACAGAGCATCGGAGCCCTCACCGCCCATCATGGCAACGACCTCCATAATGCGGTCGAAGAACTCGCGACGGTCGGTGTCGCCGCGGCGCAGCTCGGTGAAGATCTTGCCGTCGCGGATAAACAGCACGCGGCTCGTGTAGCTGGCGGCAAAGCTGTCATGCGTGACCATGAGCACGGTGGCGCGCAGGCGGCGATTGAGGGCCTCCAGGCTCTCGAGCAGCAGGCGGGCACTCTTGGAATCGAGGGCGCCGGTGGGCTCGTCGGCCATGATCATGGTGGGGTCGGTGACGAGCGCGCGGGCCGCGGCAACGCGCTGCTGCTGACCGCCGGACATCTGGTAGGGATACTTGTCGAGCACCTGACTGATAGACAGACGCGCGGCCACATCCTGCACGCGGGTCGAGATCTCTGCCGAGTTTGTGCGGGCAATGGTGAGCGGCAGGGCGATGTTCTCGCGTGCTGTGAGCGTATCGAGCAGGTTGGAGTCCTGGAAGATAAAGCCGAGCTCATCACGGCGGAACTGCGAGAGCTTAGCCTGCTTCATGCGCGTCACATCCTGGCCGTTGATGCGAATGATGCCGCTCGTGGCGCTGTCGATGGTCGACACGCAGTTGAGCAGCGTCGACTTACCCGAGCCCGAGGCGCCCATGATGCCTACGAACTCGCCGCGATTGACGGTAAAGCTAACGTCGTTGAGCGCGCGGGTCACATTGCCCAGCGCACCGTATACCTTTTCGAGATGCGCGACCTCCAGTACCGGGGTCGCTGCTTGCGTGGTTTGCATACCGAGTCCTTTCTTGCGATTAGTCTACGGCATCTATAGTCGCAAGAAGACGAGTCGGCTACCATCGATATGGCTTACGCTTGCCTTACCGTTGTGTAAGGTACGGGTAGCTACCCTGCCACGTGTTGATATTGAGAGAGGACTCCTGTTGAAGACTGTTCATGTTGCCGCTGGGATCATTCGCAAGGAAGGATCTGACGAGCTGCTTGCCGTGCAGCGCGGCTATGGCGACATGCTGGGACTTTGGGAGTTCCCCGGTGGCAAGCTCATGCGCGGCGAGACGCCCGAGGACGCCGTACGCCGCGAGCTCATGGAAGAGCTGCAGGTAAAAGTCACCAACCTGCGCGATTTCTATACCGTTGAGTATGACTACCCCGATTTCCATCTCTCCATGGAGTGCTACTACTGCTCGCTCGCCGATGAATCCGATGAACCCCAGAAGCACGACCGCCAGCTCGATATCCGCTGGATTCCGCGCGCCTCGCTTGCCACGGTGGAATGGATGCCCGCCGACAAGGGGCTTATCGATGCCCTGATTGATCTGAAGGAAGACCGACTCGAGACAAGCTCCGCCGATGACGCCGTGCCCAACACAGCCGACAAACCCGCCACCAAACCCAAGCGCGCACCTAAGCGCCGCAGCAAGAAGCGTCCCAAGCCCGGTCTGCTCGACGGCATCGATACCTCGGACCTCTCCGCTGACGAGCGCGAACTGGTCCGCCGTCGCGCCGCCATCAAAAAGTCCATGAAGGGCAACAAGCGCGCCAATACCAAGCCAGAGCTGCTCGTTCGCCAGCGCCTGCGCGCAGCGGGCCTCACCGGCTATCGCCTGGAATGGAAGGTTCCCGGCAAGCCCGACATCGCCTTTCCTGGGCGCAAGATTGCCATCTTCGTCAACGGCTGCTTTTGGCACCGCTGCCCCAAGTGCAACCCTAGCCAGCCCAAGCGCAACGTTGAGTTTTGGGAGGCAAAGTTCCGTCGCAACGTCGAGCGTGACCGCGCTGCCGTGGCAGCACTCACTCAAATGGGCTGGACACCCATAACCATCTGGGAATGCGAACTCAAAAAGGACCGCATCGACGCCACCATGGAAAAGGTCATCGAACAGGTGCGGGCCGCAGAGCCGCAGCGCTAGGAACGAGCCGTCCACACGCCCCACACAGGCTAACCACACCCGCGCCACAAACCTTAGAAAGCCCTTAAGCTCAAAACCTTTCAAGAGTGTTACTCGATAGCCTTGAACTGCGGTTTCATGGTTACATCAAACCTGATTAAGCCTTTCTTTAGCGCTTCTTTGCAACAGCCGCGGCATAATACTGCCAACGCACGGGACCTAGCAGCAAACCCCGTGCGCAACCTTTTGGTGGACATCGAGGAGGCCGCATAAGCATGCATTCTTCCAATGACGCAACACAGCAGCCATCCCTAAAATATGCAAACCTTTTCTCCTTCCCCCCGACACAGAGAAACAGTCTCCTCGACTCCCCCGCCACAAAAGCCAAACGCTCAACAAACCAGAGCCACAACTTGCGAGCATCGTTCGAAAAGCTCCAAGCATCTCTAGACAAGGCGTTCCCCGAACAGGCAAGAGCAATCTAAGCCCATCGCGCTTTATACTGATGCCATGCGAAACATGGATCACATAGAATTGCACCGCGGAGGACGCGAGGAAGCGTTTCCCGAGACCGCCGAAGACTGGCCCTATATTGCCGAACGCGCAGAATTCGCTCGCTATCCGGGCAATTCCGTCCCCTGGCACTGGCATTCCGAAGTTGAGCTTTTCTACATGGAGCAGGGAGCGATTGGCTATCGAACGCGCGCGGCTCATGAACACGTGCGCTTTGAGGAAGGGTCCGCCGGCTTTATCAACGGCGGCGTTTTGCACAGCACGCTGCAATCACCCAATTCGGCACCGGCCATTCAAATGTTGCATATCTTTCAGCCGTCGATGCTCGGCGATCCCGCGGGACGCCTTCAAAAGCGCTATATCAATCCTTTGCTGCAATGTCGAGGCGTCGATGTGCTCAAATGGTCGCCCACCAACCCCGACGATATGCCCTTTATCGATTTGCTAAAGAGTTCCTTTAACCACGACCTTCAACGGCCGCAGAACGAGATGGCGCTTCGGAATAGCTTGTCAGAGCTCTGGATTCAGATTTACGCCAAGGCCGAACCGCTCTTTTCCTCCGACAACGCCTCTTGGATGACCAACCGCGACGTACAGTTCAAGGCAATCCTGGACTATATCCGCGCAAACTATGCAGCCGCTATAGATGTGCCCCAGATGGCATCTGCAGCCGGCGTAAGCGAAAGAGAGTGTTACCGCATTATCGAAGCTTGCGCAGGAACGACCCCGGCGGCATATCTGCGCGCATACCGCGTAAACCGTGCTTGCGAACTTTTGGCACACACCACGCGAACGGTCCAGACAGTCGCGCGCCAATGCGGCTTTGCGACAGCAAGCCATCTTGGCCAGGTATTTAAAGAACAAATGGGATGCACTCCTTCGAGCTATCGAGCAGCGAGGCAGAATCTCGATAGTACCAGGCAGAAATCCCGCTAGCCCTTCTTCTGTCACTGCATCAAACTTGCAGGCAAACAACGGATAGGAGCTACTATATGAAGTACTTTGACTATATCGTGTTTGACGTTGATGGGACATTGGCAGATACAGAAGAAAGCGTGCTGTCATCGCTTGGCCAGATTATCCAAGAAGAAACCGGCAAAACGCTCCCCCGACACGAGCTTGAATTTGCCCTCGGCATACCCGGCAAGAACGCCCTTGAGAAACTTGGGATCTACTCACAGGCAACGCTGGATCGCTGGTGCCAAGTTGCCGCCAGCTTTAAAAGCACCATCAGCGTGTTTCCCGGCTTGCACGAAGTTATCGCAACACTCTCCGACAACGGCTGCAAACTTGGCATCGTCTCCTCACGTGCGCGCAATGAATACGCAGAAGAAATTGCACCCCTTGGCTTCGATAAGTATTTTGAGCACATCATCCTTGTCGAAGACACAACCGAACATAAACCCGCACCCGCTCCCATGCTCGAATATCTCCGGCGTACGGGCGCGAATCCTGGCAACGTCGTCTACGTTGGCGACACCGTCTACGACGAACAATGCGCAACTTCGGCAGGGGTCAGTTTTGCCAGAGCGGCATGGGGATCACACCAAGACATCCCAAATGCCACCTACAACCTCGAAACCCCCAACGACCTGCTAACCCTAACAACCAAGTAACCCCCGCGCCCCACCCTTTCAGCCCCAACACCACAAGGGCGATTGAGCAGGACGGTTTGGGCGGGTCCCGTACTTGGTTTCCAAAATCATTCCGCAGCGCGAAGGCTTCTTATTATTTTCAGACCTAACGCCACAAGGGCGATTGAGCAGGACGGTTTGGGCGGGTCCCGTACTTAGTTTCCAAAATCATTCCGCAGCGCGAAGGCCCCCGTTGTCAACGCTTCGAAGAAGCGAGACAACGGGGGCCTTCATGCGCGAGGACGTTTTGGAAACTAAGTACGGGACCCGCCCAAACCGTCCGGTGGGATCAGAGTACCCTTGTTGTTACTCTGCTTTGCCCACGGAGTTGAGGTTGGTCATGCGGATCTTAACCAGCTCGGTGATCTCACGCATACCCTCCTTGGCCGGCTTCTTGGGATCGAAGCAGGCGGGGTTCTCGGCCATGTAGGCCATGAAGCCCTTGGTGTAGGCCTGACGCAGCTCGGTGGCGTAGTTAACCTTGCAGATGCCGTTCTTCACGGCCTCGGCAACCTGCTCATCGGGCACACCGGAGGTGCCGTGCAGAACCAGCGGCACGTCGACGGCGTCGCGAATGGCCTTGACCACGGACTGCTCGATGTGCGGATCGCTCGTGTACACACCGTGGCTGGTGCCAACGCCAATAGCGAGGGAGGTGCAGCCGGTACGCTCGACGAACTCCTTGGCCTCGGCCGGATCGGTGTAGGGGCTCTCGCCCTCAACCGCGGGACCGTCGTCCTCCTTGCCGCCAACCTTACCGAGCTCAGCCTCGACGGGCACGCCCATGGCGCGGCCAGCATCGGCGACGGACTTGGTCAGGGCGATGTTGTCCTCGAAGGACTCGTGCGAACCGTCGATCATGACAGAGGTGTAGCCCGTGCGGAAAGCCTGCATGCAGCGGTCATAGCCATCGCCGTGATCGAGGTGCAGAGCGACGGGCACGGAAGCGCGCTCGGCGGCAGCCTTGACCATGCCGTAGAAGTAGTCCAGACCAGCGGTCTTGATGGTGCCCGGGGTGGTCTGCATGATGACGGGGGACTTGGTCTCCTCGGCAGCGGCCAGAACGGCCATAACAAACTCGAGGTTCTCGACGTTGAAAGCGCCAACAGCGTAGTGGCCGGCCTGAGCGTCCTTGAGCATCTTTTCGGTGGTAACAAGTGCCATGAGCGTTTGCTCCTCTCCCTCGCCCGCATCTGGACATCGGGCGTAGTTGTTCACAAGGCGTTTTACCTTGCGTTTTTCTGCGCTCATTGTATGAAATTCAGCGGCTTTACACGCGCGAGATATTGAGCCCATGCAGGTCAATACAGTCGTTTTTGAAAAGTAAACGGAAGGAATATGAGCCGAGTGGACATGTTCGATATTGAATTTTGGGCGTTCAGCGTCTTTCTTTTATAGAAAAGATAAGTAATCGAAAGGTGTTTTCTTACTCAAAAAGAAAATGAACGAAAATAGAGTCAACACAATTCCTGCAAATTTAGCCGAGAATGGAGCAAGCATGGCCCAAGCCACCAACCGTGCCTTTGCCGACGAACGCCGTACCGCCATTATGGAAATGCTCGATCATAATGCCTCGGTGCAGGTAGCAGAAATCGCCCAGACCTTTGGCGTGTCCTCCGTCACCGCCCGCGCCGACCTGGACGCGCTCGCCGAAGCAGGCAAGCTGCGCCGCACGCACGGCGGTGCCGTATCACTCCACAAACGTCTGACCGTCTCCACGCAGGATCGCCGCATCAATGTCAACGTCGCCGCCAAGCAGGCCATCGCGCAAAGCGCCATCGAGCTCGTCAATGACGGCGACACGCTGCTCGTCGACTCGGGCACCACGGCGCTCGAGTTCGTCCGGCTCCTCGATCAGCGCGACGGTATCACCGTCATCACGGCCGACATTACCATTGCCGATTACATCGACGAGAGCATGCCCTCAGTCGATGTCGTCATGCTGGGCGGGGCGCTGCGCAAAGGCCATCGTTATTTGTACGGACCGCTCACTATGCAGGCGCTCCAAATGGTCCATGCCGATCTGGCCGTCATGTGCCCCGGCGCCTTTGTCCCCAGCTGCGGCTTTACGACCGACTTTCCCCAGATGGCCGAGACCAAAACGGCTATGATCACCGCGGCCCATCAAAGCGTCGCCCTCATGGACGCCAGCAAGGTTAACGGACGCGGCATGTACCGCTTTGCCGAGCTTGCCGATGTCGACTCCATCGTGATGGACCGTGACCCCGACCATGCCGTCGCCACCTCGATCGCCGAGGCCACTGACAGCTCACGTCCAGCCCTCGTCATCGCCGGCGCTTAAACAAAAACCACCACAAAGGTGCCTGTCCCCTTCGTGGTGGTTTGAGCGTTAAAAGCGATATATCGCTACTTGGACAGCTCGTCGGCGAGGGCCTCGATTTGGGCGCGCGAGGCGTCGTTGAGCGAGCCCAGCACAGTCACCTTGTTCTGCGTCAGGGTGATGTCCTTCATGCCCTCGAGCTCCTTGGTCATAACCTTGGCAGCTGCGGGCGCCCAGGAACCGGACTCGACAAGCGCCACGGTGCGGTTCTGGTAGGCATGCTCGGCGAGCGTGTGGATAAAGGTGCTCATGCACGGGAAGATCTCGCCCTGATAGGTAATGGAGGCGAGCACCAGACGGTCGTAGCGGAACGCATCCTCAACGGCCTCGGCCATGTCGTCGCGAGCAAGGTCAAAGACGGAGACCTTCTGGCCGCGAGCCTCGAGCGCAGATGCGAGCTCCTCGACGGCAGCCTTCAGATGGCCATACACGCTCGCATAGGCGATCGTGATGCCCTCGTCCTCGGGCTGATAGCTCGACCAGGTGTTATAGGTGTCGAGGTAGTAGCCCAGGTTCTCGGTCAGCACGGGGCCGTGGAGCGGGCAGATGATCTGGATGTCCAGGTCGGCGGCCTTCTTGAGGACGGCCTGCACGAACTTGCCAAACTTACCGACGATGCCAAAGTAGTAACGGCGAGCCTCGCAGGCCCACCCTTCCGGATCCTCGATGTCGTTGGCGCCGAACTTGCCAAAGCCGTCGGCACTAAAGAGCACCTTGTCGGTGGACTCGTAGGAGAAAATCACCTCGGGCCAGTGAACGTTGGGGGCGCCGATAAAGGTCAGGCTGTGGCCGCCCAGATCGAGCACATCGCCCTCTTTGACGACCATTTTGCGCTCGGGGAAGTCGGTGCCAAAGTAGTTGACCATCATGCGGAAGGCGCCCATGCTGGCCACAATCTGTGCCTGGGGATAGCGCTCCATAAAGGCGGCGATACCGGCGGAGTGATCGGGCTCCATGTGATGGACGATCAGGTAGTCAGGCGTACGGCCATCGAGCACGGCCTCGAGGTTGCCGAGCCACTCGTCAACAAAACCGCCGTCGACTGAATCGGCGACAGCGATCTTTTCGCCCAAGATAACGTAGCTGTTGTATGCCATACCGTTCTCGGACACATCGTACTGGCCCTCGAACAGGTCAATGTCGTGATCGTCGACGCCAACGTAGCGGATATCCTTGGTGATCTCCATCAGGCAAAGCCTCCTAGATAGACAAAATAACCCGTCTATCATAGCACTCGGCAGCATTCCAACTGTTATCTGCCGGCATCCTTACCGATTGTTATTGAAATACGATAAATCGCCGTTTACCTGCGTAAACTATGAGCGTGGTATCGCCGTGCTATGTCGAATAATGAGCTGGCCGGGAATACGAATGGCAACGGTTTTGCCCGCCGTACCCGCCTCGGGAACCGCATGCTCAAACACCTCGCGTCCGCGCTGATGTAGATCGAATCGCACGGTCGTGAGCTCGTTGTGTGCCACAAAATCATCGAGCGAATCATCGACGCCCACCACGCTCACGTCCTCGGGCACACGCAGGCCGCTATCGCGCAGCGCCGCAATTGCGCCGTTTGCCATCTGGTCGTTTGCCGCGTAAATCGCCGTCATGGTGTGATCGTGCTCGGCCAGGCGCCTGCCGGCCTCGTAGCCGCTGTTTGCAGACCAGTCGCCCTCGAGCGGCTCTGCCGGCTCGATGTGTTTACGCTCGAGTGCATCCTGCCAACCGGCGCGACGAAATTGTTCGTCGACCGAGAACGACGGGCCGCCAATATAGCGAATCTGCTCGTGCCCCAGCTCAAACAGGTGATCCATAAGCAATAGCGAGCAGCCGTAATGATCGGAATCGACCGTGGTCACCCGCGGGTGCGCATACATGGTAACGATGACCGTGCCAATGCCCGGCAGTGGATCAAACGTCTCAAAATCGGGCGCCATGCGGCTCATGCCGATGATGATGCCGTCCACGGGCAGTGCGGCCATACGACGCGTGGCCTCGGCAAGCGAAAACTCCTCGGTCTTGGACATCTCGACCAGCGTGATGGCACAATTATGCTCGCGAGCAGCGCTGGCGATGCCGTCGATCATTGAGAGGTTGCCAAACTTGGTGACATCGTTGACGCATAGGCCAACCGAATGGTATCGACCGTCGCGCAGCGAGCGACCGGCATAACTCGGACGAAAGCCGAGCTCTTGCATAGCGGACTGCACGCGCTGGCGCGTCTGCTCGTTAACGTTGGGCAAGCCGTTGGCGACGCGCGAAACCGTCTGCTGCGAAACGCCAGCAGCGCGGGCGACGTCGGCCATGGAGACCGGACGCGTACCTGTATCGTTGGACGGGCGCCTTGCCACAGGATCACCTTCACCCTTGCGAGATCTGAATAGCGTGAATGCCGGCCCGGGCAGGAGTTTAGCCCGCGCCGAGGCCCGCTATCGTCGGACGCATGTTAACGTACTCTACTTTTTCAATCCGCATCTCTTCTGCTTTATAAGTCCATACGGCAATACCGTTCACGGCTGTATTTCTACCGATTACCAGATTCTCAAAAAGTGACAAGCGATGTGTTATGAGTACGTTAACATAGCCCGTAACGTGCGGTATCGTGAACACTTGGTTCATGCCGCTTTAAGTTGTTAACGTACTCATAACGACGCAAAACCCACCCGGGCGCGCCAAGGAAAGGACTCCCATGACCACCCCCGACGAAAAGACATTCGCCACGCTCGCCAAGCTATTTGAGGAGGAGTTTGGCCCCATCGGCGACCGCCAGGTGCTCTACGTGCACGCGCCCGGCCGTTCCGAGATCAGCGGCAACCACACCGACCACGAGGGCGGCCACGTTATCGCCGGCTCGCTCGATGTCGCCGTTGACGGCATCGCCGTGGCAACCGACTCCAACAAGATTCGCGTCGCCGACGAGGGCTATCCTACGTTTGAAATCATGCTCGACACGCTGGATATTCAAGAGTCCGAGAAGGGCACGTCCGCGGGCCTCGTCCGCGGCATGGCCCACGAGATTGCAGCCCTTGGCGTTGAGCCCCACGGCTTCGATTTCGCCTTCACCTGCTCCGTCCCCTCGGGCGGCGGTCTTTCCAGCTCTGCCGCCGTCGAGGCCGCGTACGGTCGCGCCATGGAAACCCTCTGGGGCGCACCCGCCATCGAGCCCGTCGCGCTCGCGCAGATGAGCCAGCGCACCGAGAACAACTATTACGGCAAGCCCTGCGGTCTGATGGACCAGGCCGCCGTGTGCCTGGGCGGCCTTGCCTACATGGACTTTGAGGACCAGGCTCAGCCTAAAACCCAGAAGCTCGAGCTCAACTTTGAGGATCACGGTTATGCGCTCGTGCTCGTTAAGGTCGGTGCCGACCACGTGGCCGCCACCGACGACTACGCCGCCGTTCCGCGCGAGATGCAGGACGTCGCTGCCGAGTTTGGCAAGGCACGCCTGTGCGAGGTAAACGTGGCGGTCTTTGACGCCAAGCTCCCCGAGCTGCGCGCCAAGCTGGGCGACCGCGCCTGCCTGCGCGCCGTTCACTACTGGTACGAAAACGGCCTGGTCGACAAGCGCTGGGCTGCCCTGAACGCCGGAGACATCGATCAGTTCCTGGTCCTGACGCGCGAGTCCGGCGCCAGCTCTGCCATGTACCTACAGAATGTCGTTGCCAAGCTGGGCTCCGAGCAGCCCTCCATGTATGCCCTGGCGCTGGCCGAGCACGTGCTCGACGGCCGTGGCGCCGTCCGTATCCACGGTGGCGGCTTTGGTGGCACCATCCAGGCCTTCGTGCCGCTCGACCTGGTCGACACCTTCATTGCCAAGATGAACGGCTGGCTGGGCGAGGGCTCTGCCCGCCACTACGCAATTTCTGACAAGGGGGCTTACGCGGCATGGCTGTAATGACTGACGTGCGCGAGGCCGCGCAGGGCTTGATTGAGTATGCCATCCATCGATCGATGATCCGACAGGACGATCGCATCTGGGCCTACAACACCATTTTGGAGTGCATCGGCGCCACGGGCCCGGCGCTCGACATGGCCTGGGCGCTCCAGGTCGAGAAACTCTCGCTCTTGCACCCCGATACCCTGCCCAACTTTGACCTTGAAGGCACACTTGCCGCGCTTGCCGAGGCGGCTGTTGCCAACGGTGCTGCCGAGGACACGGTATCGGGCCGCGACCGCATCGCCATGCGCATCATGGGCGTGCTGATGCCGAGGCCTTCGGTTGTAAACGAGGAATTCAACGGCCGCATGGGCGTCAACGAGCCCCGCGCCGCGACTGATTGGTTCTACGGCCTGTGCTGCGACGCCGGCTACGTGCGCCGTGCCGCCATCGCGCGCAACATCAAATGGAGCACCCCCACCAACTGGGGCGACCTCGAGATTACCATCAACCTGTCAAAGCCCGAAAAGGACCCGCGCGATATTGCCGCGGCCGGCGCCGCCAAAAACACGGGCGAGAAGTATCCCGCCTGCCAGCTCTGCATCGAAAACGAGGGCTATCCCGGACGCTCCGCTGCAGCCGACGGCGGCGCCCATCCCGCCCGCCAGAATCTGCGCGTTATCCCCATTAAGCTCGACGGCGAGCGCTGGGGCTTCCAATACAGCCCGTACGCGTACTTTAACGAGCACTGCATTGCCATGAGCTCCGAGCATCGTCCGATGCACGTCGACCGCAAGGGGCTGACCTGCCTGCTCGACTTTGTCGACCTGTTCCCGCACTACTTTATTGGCTCCAACGCCGACCTGCCCATCGTGGGCGGCTCGATTCTGTCGCACGACCACTTCCAGGGCGGCGCGCACGAGTTCCCCATGATGCATGCCGCCGAGGTCTCGCAGTTTAGCGTGCCCGGTTTTGACCAGGTCAGCGGTACCGTGCTGCAGTGGCCGCTCTCGGTGCTGCGCCTGCGCTCGCATGACCGCGCTCAGCTGCTCGACGCTGCCGAGAAGATTATCCTCGCCTGGCGCGAGTGGACCGATGAGTCTGTGGGCGTCATCGCGTACACAGCCGATGGCGTGGCGCACAACACCGTGACGCCCGTCATCCGCCGCGTCGACTCTCGCGGAAATGCCGGCGGCGAAATCTACGAGGCCTACCTGGCGCTTCGCTGCAACATCACGACCGACGAGCATCCGCTGGGCGTGTTCCACCCGCATGCCGAGTACCACCACATTAAGAAGGAGAACATCGGCCTGATCGAGGTCATGGGCCTGGCCATTCTTCCGCCGCGCCTGGTTCCCGAGCTCGGCGCTGTCCGCGAGCACCTGCTGGCGGCCAAGGTCGATGCCAGCTACGACCTTGCTAGCGCGCTCGAGGGCGATGATCTATGCCGCAACCACGCCGCATGGGCCGAAGACGTTTTTGCCCGCCGCGCCGACGAGCTTACGGCAGACAACGCCATCGATATCCTGCACGAGGAGGTCGGCGTGGTGTTTGGCCACGTGCTCGACAACGCCGGCGTCTTTAAGTGGGACGAAGCCGGCCGCGCCGCCCAGCAGCGCTTTATCGACTCGCTGTAGAGCGCAGGACCGGGCGTTCAACCGCAGCCCGCACGACATAACCGCCCACACGACAACGGCGCCCGCCGGCAATCTCGCCGACGGGCGCCGCGCTACCTATTCCTCGCCTCAACGCGATCTGACAGGGCCGGAGGAAAACGAATCAAGAGACCAATCTATGCCACGGCCCCATAATCTGCCAGCATCTCAACTAAGGACTGATATGCATCTTCAGCCGATTCGGCATCACAGATAAGGGCCATACCGGCTTGGTCGTTTCCGAGTCGAATTATTTCGCGGAACAGCTCTAGATAATCGCCATTACCCACCTGTGAAAAGAAGAATAGCAGATGAACGCGATCGCCCTCATCGAATTCAACGCCTTCCCGTGAGGCCAATAGGCTGAGTCCATCTTTATGGACCCCATCTTCGCTGCCCGCATGGGCAAGCGCGATCCCCTGGTTAACGATGATATAGGAGCCATACTCCTCAACGTTATCAATCGCCTTATCGACATATGCAGAAGTAAAATAGCCTTCGTTCATGAGCCGTGCCGACGCGCAACGCATCGCTTCACGCCACGGAAGCGTCGCACGTTCAACACGGATAAAACGGCGATCGAGCATACGAAGCAAAGGAGATGAACTCGTCGTCTCCGTCTCAATTCGGCTCACTCGTTCCAAAACCGCAGCAAGCTCATGGTTGAGATATGCCGTTTTGCGAGCGTTGCCCTGTTCATATACACGACAAAGCTCAGAAATAATTGAAGGGCCGTCCTTAACCGGCAGTCCCTCTCGCCTGCTCTGCTTAAAAGCATGCGCTTGCACGCGATTGATGTCATCGACTGAAAGAACAGGGCTCACGACCACCACTGGAATCGAAATATTAGTCAACGGAACCGTCGAGATGACAAAGTCGATTCCATCGAGTGACGCCTCCCCCGCTTCTATCACGGCAGTTTGGACAACGCCGCAAATATTGAGTTTGAAGTACTGAGCGATCTGCGCCTCGAGATATTTACTCGTTGCAACCGAGGACGGACACGAAATGAGTACGTTGCACGAGCGCATAGAGCTTTCAGAGCGATAAAGTGCAGCGCAGATGTGAATCACCACACTTGCGCGCATCGAATCATCCATGGCGCGATTGAGGTAATCCTCGAGTACGTGAAAATGCGGCTCCGCCGCCTTTTGCACCATACCGACCATCACTCCAGACGGCCCGGAAACACCGACCTCAAAGGCATCGGAACTCCAATTCGAGACGCTCTTAAGGTGCGAGAGAAGGGACTCTACCAATAGATCGTCATTCTGAATATCAATGTCGATTTCGCGTGCCACCAACAACAGAAAATGAGTGATGGCGCAGTACAAATCAAAATCATCAAAGCGCCTGATATGGGGCGATAAATTGCGATCCAAAATCATCTGCTCAATGGTAGCGATACGACCACCATTCAAAACGCCCATATCCAGCTTGGATGCCACAAACTGCACCAGTTGGCCAATAACGTCGAGCGGACGATCTTGTGTCCCAACGCAGTCAAGCGTACCGCCTGCATCAGCGAAAATCGATGTGGCATCTCCACTGAAACCAAGTGCGACCATCAAGCTGGCGACTATTTCAATCTCAACAGTCACAGCCAAAAAGATGTTCTTGCTCTTCAAGAACGTGCGCATCGCATCCAACAGGTCGTCGATCTCAATTTGAGCGCCAAGAACTTGTGAAATCAAATGAGAAAAATAGTCGTGGCGGCACAGTCGTTGGGCCAAGACTTCAGAAAACAGATCGATAACCAGATTGCCCGCCTGGTCAGGAGTCGCTTCGATGCGAAGCCCCCGCTTGCTCTTACTCACCAGGGCAATCCCGTAACCCGCCAGATAATCATCGACGGCCTTAACGTCTGAAATTACCGTGTTGCGCGTCACATACATCGCGTCCGCCAACTGCTGCATCGAGCACCATTCGTCAGAGCCAAGCGAAAGGAGTGTGCAGGCAATAAAAAACTTGCGTTCATCAAATGACAGGCGGTAATCGTATAAGTCCATACTGTCGAGCAGATCCGCAAGGCCTTCAACATCAGCGCCCGCAGCTAGCAACACATGATTCTCCGATACTTCGACCATAGAGTCGCCGCGCGGATCCTGAGCGAACGCTGCGGAGGAGGCAATGTCGGCCCTGAGCGTCTTCTCCGAAATACGATAGTCATCCATGAGTGCACTGAGCCTTAAGCGATGACTCGGCGCATCGACGAGACGACGAAGTATCTCAGCGCTCCGCTTTTTGACCGACATGGCTCCTCCTGTTCGTTACGACAAATGCGTCTTCAGGTATTCGGCAACTTCGCCGATCGGCTTGTTCTCAAAACCCGAAAGCACTGCAGGATCTGCTAGCAGCTGCATGGTCTTGGATAGAAATTCGAGATGGTCGCCAGGCGCAATAGCCAAATTAAAGATATGACGAGTCTCGACGAATTCTTCCTCATCGTCCATACGAGCAAACCGAACGGGCGAATCGAGTCGAAGATAGCACAGAGCGCTCGTAATTATCGCATCGGACTTGCAATGGGGCAACGCCACGGGAATGTCGGTGCAGATGCCCGTAGGATAGCTGACCTCCCGCTCAATGCAGTCCCTCGCAAAAGCACCCGTCACATACCCCTGACGCTCAAGCTCGCTTCCGCACAACTCGATGGCCTCAATAGCGGTCTCGGCGCTTCCCTCGATAGCGAGAAAGCCTTTCGCTACACCATCGCAGGCCCTCTCGGATGTCTTTGGGATACTAATAACTTCATCCATTGTTATCACCGTCCATTAGATACCCATGGCCTTAGCAATAAAGGACACGATGAGATTGCCGGGGTTGTAGCCAAAGTGCGATGCCGTCACCAGATGACCGCCCGCATCGATGCCGCAGGCGTTAAGCATCTGCGTGGCGTAAGGGGCAAACATATTGGCGAAGAAGAGCATCAGATACATGAAGACCGTCATGCACACCAGAGTGCGGAACACGTTGCCTTTGCTCGAAAGCACGGCCATAGGGGCGACATAGCAGACTTCAGCCAGAATTGCCGCCGGGAAGAAGCGCATGTCGGGAACGAGAAATGCCAATCCGACAGTAACCGGAATCATAATGGCGGTGCAGGTAATGCAGCACGGATCGCCCAGGGCAAGAGCAATGTCCATACCCACGTAAATATTGGCGTCGGAATCGATGTGCTTCTTAACGAACTCATTTGCGCCAGCGCCGATGGGAGTCAGGCCCTCCATCATAATGGCAACCATGCGAGGCAGAAGCACCATGACTGCGGCCATGCCAACGCACATGGTTACGATGGTAGTAAAGCCCTGCTGCGTCATAATGCCCAAAAAACCACCAACAAATAGGCCGATAACTGCGGGATCACCCAGAATGCCAATCTTTGTCGAGAGGGTATCAAGATCGAGATCAATCTTGTTCAGGCCGGGAATGAAGTCGATGACCTTGTTGATAAGCACGCTCAGGGGATACTCATACACGATGTAGCCTAAGCAGGTACAGGCGGTGCCTTCAAGACCAAAGAACTCTCCCCACTTGGGGGCAACCCTCTCGGCAACGAACAAGGTTACAACCGAGAGCGCTACAGCGACCAAGAAACCAACAATAGCATTGCCAAAAAGGACGTAAGCAAGGGCGCCGGGAACCAAAAAGTGCATAAAGTTCCAAATATCAACGTTCAGAACCTTGGTGACCTTAAGACGCAGCAGAATGATGTTAACGATGACGATAGCAGGGATGGCGAACACAGCGAACGGAGTTGTCCAGCTGGCGCCTCCCAGTGCCGCAAAGCCAATCTCGGCCACATCGTAACCGGAACCGAGGGCGGTGTAATAGTCCAGCGCGGGCTGAATGGTGCTCAACAAAAAGTTGATGGTAAGTACCACGCCTTGAAAGCCAATGCCGACAAGAAGACCGGCGCGTAAAGCCTGTGCAGGTTTCATGCGAAAAAACAGTCCCAGGGCAAAAATGACAACGGGCAGCATAACAGCGGCGCCCATATTAATAAATTCTTTAAAGAACGCAAGTACGATATCCATGAAGTTCATCTCCCAACAATGGCGGGCTTTCTCACTCGCAAAGCGCAACGCAACATGCAGTTACTCGGCCTGGACCTTTTTAAGCAGCTCAACCAAATCCGACTCGCACTTATCTTTGTTAATGCCCGAAATCAGCGGGAAAACGCTCAAAAACGGGCGTTCCAGCGGCTTGCGATAATTGGTCGTTGTACAGACGATGTCGACGTCGTACTGTTTAACGCCGACCTCGCCGATCGTGCCCTTAAAGAGCTGGACGGGAACGCCCGCACGCTCTGCAATTTCTTTAACGGCAGCCTGGGCGACCGTAGAGGTTGCGACACCGCTGCCGCAAGCAACCAAGACTTTAACCGTACTCTTACTCATGATGCACTCCTATCTGACAGGCAAACGATTTGGCATTCGCCGCCATGCAATAAAGTTTGACGGGGGCGCCGGCTAACGTGACCCGTTTCGTTGATATCACTATCGCGCCTTTGCCCCCAAGGTTACAGCCCAATAATACGAACCCACCGTCTACCCGTTTTTCGCTATTTGGTTAAACGATCGGTTTGGCACATCGACCCCTACTTGGGGTATGAACGCAGTTCCTCGATAATCTGCGCATATGTACGATCCTTACCGAACAGGCCGGCGTTACCCAGGCAGAAGCCGTCGACGCCTGCTTTCCACAAGTCGCGGACGCTTTCAGCCGAGACACCTCCATCAACCAGAATCTTGTAACCATAATGCTCCTTGGCAGCCACAAGCTTTTCAATCTTTTCATCGACAAATGGAAGTGCTTTCTGGCCGGCAAAACCAGGATTGACACGCATAACCAGGACGTAATCGCATACGTTAAGCGACTCCTGAATCGTCTCGAACGATGTGCAGGGACTAATTGCCAGACTCGATTTAGCACCCAGATCACGGATATGCTGCAGAGTTCGAGTAATCTGGGAATCATTCTCGGAGTGGACGTGGACAATCTGAGTGCCCATCTCGACAAACATATCGATGTACTTGGGCGCGTCCTGAACCATCAAATGCACATCGCAGACCTTACCGGTGAGCTTTGCTATCGCCTGAACGTCCTGGGGGCCAAGCGCGATGTTGGGGACAAATGTTCCATCCATAATATCCAGATGATACAGGTCAACGCCTGCGGCATCGAGCTCGGCAATCGTCTTCTCAAGATTGGTGTACTCAGCGCAATTCATGCAGGCGCCGATAATCTTCTCTCCGTCTTTCCAGTCTGCCGTCGTAGTCATGATTGTTTCCTTTCCATATCTGTTTTCTCGAGGAGGGGACTACCCTCCAGTTTCTTTTTTGGTGATGGCTGAGCGGCGAAGGCACCGGCAGCAGTCGGTGGCAGCTTTTCGCCACATATGTATCTTTGCGAGCTCCTATTGCTCACAATCAATGAGAATTTTGCCTTTGACCAGGCCGGGGGTTCGGAACTGGTCAAACGCCTCAGAAATCTTGGCGAGTGGATACTTGTCAAAAATGTGTCCCTCGTCATAGGGGATCATGCCGTTGCGATACGCCTCTGCCGTAAGAGTCCATTCATGTCCCGGGAACGGCGCGGTATATCCAAGCCAAGACCCGGTAAGCGTGAACTCTTTACGGTTGAGCTTCTCCCATTCCGCCACGGTAAAGGTTAGCTCGCGCGTAGGCTTGCCAATCAGACACGCTTGACCCTTGTTGCCCACGACTTCAAAGACCATATGCATGGTTGCGTTGGCGCCCGCAGTTTCATAGACATAGTCATATCCGCGGCCGTCGGTAATGGTGGCAACCTGGTCTTTCCAGTCCTCATCCATGGAGTTCACAACGCTCGTGGCGCCCATTTTCTTAGCAAAGTCCAAGCGCTCCGGGATTACATCGAACACCGTAACCTCACGGGCGCCGAAAGCGCGAGCCCACTGTGCCGTAATGATACCTATGGTTCCGCCTCCTAAGACAGCGACCGTCTTGCCACCTTCATAGTCCAGACGTTCAAGGCCGTGGAGTGCAATGGTCGTGGGTTCAATAAGCGCGGCTTGCTCAAAGCTCACGCTTTCGTCGAACTTAACGGCGCACATGGCGGGAATGCAGACATATTCCGCAAAGCTACCAAACTGACGCGTACCGATAAAGCTGTAGTGCTTGCAAAGCGAGTAATCGCCGCGCTGGCAGTCCTCGCACTTCATGCAAGGAACGAGTGGTGCACCGGCAACGCGATCTCCAGGATTAAGGCCCTCAACGCCCTCGCCAACGCTCTCGATCGTGCCGGAAAACTCATGACCAAGCACGTTGGGATAGTAATGGCATGCGTCGCCCAACACACGAGGGACATCCGAACCACAGATACCGGAATATTTGACCTTCACCAGAACTTCTCCAGCCCTGGGCTCAGGCTTATCAATTTGTTCATAGCGAATGTCGTCCTTAGCATGAACGACGCCCGCCCACATCTTTTCACACATTATCTGCCTCCTTGTCTGAGAGCGCCTCCTATGGCGCTCGCCTTTATTTGACAAGGTCAGATTACGAATGTGGAATTAAATCAAACAGTCCAATGGGCGCGACTGCCGTCTACCCGTTTTGTGCAGGTTGTTTTGGCAAAACAAACCTTTGTCGACGAAACGGAGGCCCACAAGCGCCCGGCATTAGCCCACAAGATTCGTCCGTGCATAAACAGGGTATGATTTAGCCGTTAAAGGCATTGTGACCGATTGTGCTTTTGAACAGGCGGAAGAACGACAGGTATGGCTGATATTCTTCTCGCACTCGACACACTCATGGAACAAATCGTCGAGATTGCCATTCTGCTTTTCGAATTCATCGGCGTCAGAATCATCATCTATTCCGGCCTGCGCGGATTCCAGCTCTATCTTAAACGCTCCCCGCCACCAAGCTCACGCTGGCCAAAGGCCTGGCCATGGGTCTGGAGTTCAAGCTGGGAAGCGAGATCCTCCGTACCGTCATCGTGCGCGACTGGCACGAAATCGCAACCGTCGGCGGCATCATCGCCCTGTGCGCAGCATTCATCTTCCTCATCCACTGAGAGATTAAGGAGGAGGAGAAAGAGGCGCATACAGCTGCAAAACAGTCATCGGAGTTGTCATTGGGGACGTTCTTAAATGACTAGTCAAACAAGAACGTCCCCAATGACTACGTCGATGTTTTGGCAACGACAGCGAGCGGGTCGCATTTGAGACAAGGTGACGTGAAACGAAAGGGCGCTGACCTTCTGGTCGCGCCCTTGAAGTTGAACGTCAGATTGTCCAAATGCGGCCCGCGCAGCGTCGGCCAGTTACGGCGTTTGGTAAAACGCCGTAACTTTAAAGCTCCGTTACTTCAACGTTGTTGAAGATCTCGTCCCAGCGGTCCATGACCAGATGGCCGGTCTTGGGATCCATGGCGTTGAGCTTGCCGCAGGTATTGGCGGTCTTGAGCACCGTGACATCGTCGGCACCAGCAGCAATGGCATGCGCAAAGCCGGCGATGGTCGAGTCACCGGAACCCGTCGCGTTCACAGCCGCAATCGCGGGCGTCTTGGCGCGGAACGCGCGGCCCTCATGGAAGCCCACCGAACCGGCAGCGCCCATCGAAACGACAACCCAGGGAATACCGGCAAAGCGGTCATCGGCGGCAAGCGCCTCGCGCAGGGCATCGACATCATCGGTCGTAAAGGACGTACCCAGCAGGCCGTTAATCTCGGTCAGGTTGGGCTTTACGAGCTCAGGCTTAGCGTCGGACTCCAGCGCGGCCTCCAGCGATGCACCCGAGGTGTCGAGCAGCACCTTGGCGCCCGCCTCCTCGGCGATCTTGACGAGCTCGGCATAGTAGCCGGCATCGACCCCACGCGGCAGCGAGCCCGAAAGCGTCACAACGTCCGCCTTCGCTGCAAGCTCGGCAAACTTGGCCGTAAAGGCCTCGAGCTCGGCCGGGGCGATCTGCGGACCGCTCTCCAAAAGCTCGGTCTGATTGCCCTCGTGCAGGATATTCAGGCAAATGCGCGTCTCACCGGCGATGGGCACAAAGTCGTTCTTGACGCCGTCGGCATCCATAAGCTCAGCCATATAGGCACCCATGTGGCCGCCGAGCAGGCCGGTCGCGAGCACGTCGTCACCCAGCTGCAGCAGCACGCGACTCACGTTGAGGCCCTTGCCGCCAGCGGTCTTTTCGGGTGTCACACGGTTAACATCGTCGATGATCAGCTTGTCGAGCTGATAGCGCGTATCAATCGACGGGTTCATGGTAACGGTCAGAATCATGTTGAACTCCTGTTCCGGGGCGGCATAACCCGCCCCAAACATACGATAGCTCGTTAAAGGATCTCGATCTCAAAGCCGCGGGTGACGGTCTCTCCCGGCTTGGCCACCAGGCAGCCGCGCTTGTGCTCCAGAATATCGTCCTCGTCGGAGCAGGTGGACAGGCCGCCCCACGGTTCCACGGCCACAAAGTCGCCCTCGGGCTTGCTCCACACAATCAGGTATGGCATATCGGGGAACGTCAGGCGCACGCCCTTGTCCTCGGTTTTCTTGGTAAGCGTAACCACGTGGCTCTCGAGCACGTCAAAGATGGTCTCTGCGAAGTCAAAGAGTTCGTGGGTCAGCGGCAGGTCATGGCCAACCATCGGGTTCTTGCTGCGATGCTCAACATCAATCAGGCCCGTCGAGGGAACGGCAGTACAGAGCTCGGCGGCCTCGCGCTGCTCAAAACGGAGCTCGTAGTCGTCGTAGGACTCGCCCTCGTCAAGCGGGCACTTAAAGCCAGGGTGACCGCCCACAAAGAACGGCATGTCCTCGGTGCCCTCATTGGTCACCTCGTACGACACGGCCACCTTCTCCGCATCGATCGTGTAACGAGCAACGATCTTAAACGGATACGGGTACTGCTCGAGCAACTCGGCATGGTCGGCAGAGCTTAAGCTCAGCGCAACCATGTTGTCGCTCTGCTCCTCAAGCTTCCACTCCTGTTTGCGCGCAAAGCCGTGGCGGGCGAGCTTGACCTCGCGGCCGCCCATGGTCATTGCGCGACCGTCACGAAGGCCGCCGCAGATCGGGAAACAAATGGGTGCCTGGCCCGACCACACCGCCGGGTCGCCCTGCCACAGGTACTCACGGCCGTTGGCCGTAATAGAAGTGAACGACCCGCCCGCCGTGCTCAGTGCCACGCGGATAGAACCGTTATCAAGAACAAACTCCATGGGAATCTTCTCCTTCACATATCATCTTGCACGATCCATTGCGAACGCCGTGCCTTTAGCACAAAGGTAATGAGGCGGCGCCGCACGCAAAAGAACAATGCACGCCAAGCCCGCCAAGCCAATTGGGCTGATAGAAAACTGGCCCGCGCCCCATTACAGAAACGCGAGCCGTCAATTGAAAAGCTGCAGAATGCCGAGTACCGCCAAGAGCGAAGCACACAAGCTCAGCAAGCAAACGTGTTATCGGAGCAACTTGCCGTACCAGAACGCTTCGCAACAACAGCGGTAACCCCACAGGCACCCTCAACGTCAGCGAGCGTCGCGCAGCGTCGACCCGTTACGCGGTTTGGTAAACCGCGTAACCTCCTTAGTCGTGGTATTCGCCGCGGTCCCACTTCTCGAGGAACTCGTCAAAGAAGTGCGGGTCAGCCTGAGCCTCGGCGTCGGCCTTGTTGCAGGCATCGATCTTGGCGATCAGGGCATCGTGCTCGGGGGTCTTCTCGTAGGGCTCCTCCAGGAAGGCAAGCATGATGTCGGCCATCAGGAACTCGCCGGTAATCTTGCCGCCAAAGCCCACGATGTTGGCGTTGAGCTCGCGACGGGCATACAGGGCAGAGGTCATATCGCGGACCAGGGCGCAGCGGGCGCCGGGAACCTTGTTGACGGCGTTGGTGATGCCGATGCCGGTGCCGCACAGGGCCACGCCAAAGTCGGCCTTGCCGCTGGCAACAGCCTCGCCCACGGCCTTACCGTAGATGGGATAGTGCGTACGGGTGTGGCTGTAGGTGCCGCAGTCGAGCACCTTGTAACCAGCCTGCTCCAGGCGGTCGGCCAGATAGATCTTCTCGTCCGTAACGATATGGTCGCAACCGATTGCGATGGTCTTCTTCATCAGAACGTCCTTTCGTCTGAATTCACAAGTTGAGGTAGAAGTTCGAGTTCTCGGTGGCTCTCGTTAGGCCATCTTGTTGAGCATGTCGACACGGATCTGGTGACGGCCGCCGGCGTACTGTGCACGCAGGAACTCGCGGGCGATCTTCTTGGCGACCTCGGTGCCCACAACGCCCGGGCCCATGGTGACCATGCGCGAGCCGTTGTGCTCGCGGGTCATGTAAGCGGAACGCTCGTCGGAAATGTTGGCGACGACCATGCCCTTGATCTTGACGGCGGCCATATAGGAGCCGACGCCGTACTTATCGAATGCGAAGCCCTGGGAATCCTTGTGCTCCAGCAGGTCCTTGGCAACGGCGGTCGCGGAATCGACAAAGTCCGCGGCAGGGGTCTCGGAATAGTCGACGACCTCGTGACCGTCGGCGATGAGCATCTCCTTGATAGACTCCTTCATCGACATACCGTCGGCATCGGAAGCGATTACAACCCTCATGACATCCTCCTTGAGAGATACGCAGGTGCGTAGTTTCTGTTTGGAAGTGTTGAATCGCGTTCAGGTCCGGGCATCTGAATG
Source organism: Collinsella aerofaciens (assembly GCF_040926185.1). Classification (GTDB taxonomy): domain Bacteria; phylum Actinomycetota; class Coriobacteriia; order Coriobacteriales; family Coriobacteriaceae; genus Collinsella; species Collinsella aerofaciens_BC. The sequence continues at coordinate 29,670 of NZ_JBCOIQ010000010.1, read as the reverse complement.
TGCGGTTCTTCACTGTTCATGTTTATTTGAACACATTCGAACAGTAACTGCAACAACTATTTGTTTATCTTTGTTCTTTTTTGAACAAATATCGTTCACGGATGATTGCTGACCGTTTGAGCCGGGCGCGGACGTAGCGACCACGTGTTCAACAAACAAAAGGGCGGCCAAGAACGTGTCTCGGCCGCCCTTCGGCGGTATTCCCCGGTATATACAGCTGTTTTAGCTACTCGGACTGCCCACCCTATTTGGCGTGCTTGGACGGAGCACTCAGAAAGCGGCCCGTCAAATAGTTCGCCGGGCCGGAAATATCGATCCCTAGCAGTACGTGTCCCAGCCACAGGAACGCCACGAGCACCAGCAGCGGGATAACGCACGAAGTCACGATCATCACGATGACGCCTTCGATGAGGTCGGTCACCTGCTGCACGATCTCGTCGGTCATCTGCTTGGCACCGCTGGTCACCGACGTAACAAGGCTCGAGGCCCCATCAGTCAACTGCTCGAGCACGTTTTTGGACTCTGTGGCCTCGGATTTTATCTTATTCGATTTTGAGCTGGTCTCGGCTGACTTGTCCGTGGTGTCGGCCGCGTCCGCAGCGTCCGCAGCCTTTTGCTCAGCTTGCTCAATACTTACGCGATACGTTTCATCGACCTTCTGCGACACCCAAACGCTTGCAGGCACCAACGCCATGCCGATCACGGCAACTACCAGCACGCGTGTCGCCACACGGCGCAGGACAGCGCTCGTGCTCCAGCGCCCGTGAATGCCGAGCGACACCGCAAAGAGCACCAACGCAAACGGGATTAAGATGCCCAAGCCAACCGACCACAAAATGGTTAGCAGGTATTTCTCGAGGTAGAGCACGGCAAGCACGATACCAAGGTTGCCTGAAAGCTGCGCGAGCTGCTCGGCAACCGGCGTTCCCGTATCACCCGGCAGCGCGGTAATGCCCGCAGACAGCGCCACGCACGAGGTCGTGAGCGCCAGTACGTTACCCTTCTTTTGGTCGATGACCTCGATGGTGGAGTCCCAAGTTTTGGTATCGGCGAAATGCGGACGAGCTACAAAGCCCGACAGCAGCGCCAGGACCACGAGCGCAACGATAAAGCCAATCTGCAGCTTTTTGTTTGCGCACACGACATCGGACAGACTGGGCTGCAGCTCGGTTACCGCCGTGTGCTCGGTTATCTGGACAGGACGCCCATGAGCCATCTCGTGCGCATCTTTCTTTTGAATCAATCCGTTGTCCGGCATTTGGATACCTCCTCATTCCGGCCTGTATTGCGGATGGAAGTATACCCACCGAGCAAAAATCGAACGGGAGGACGAACGGAGCGCACCAAGACTGTCCCCAATGACCAGTCGTTTAAGAACGTCCCCAATGACTATCTCGGGATGAGTTGCGGTGGAATAGGGATTGTTTTGCGCCCGCCGGCCCCTATTCAGTCCCTATTTCACCGCAACTTGGAGGAGGACAGAAAAAGCCCTGTCGCGGGTGCGGCAGGGCTTTTGGAAGGGAACTTGGTTGTGAGGGCTCGTTAGGCGAGCTTGGCCTCGAGCTCAGCGATGCGCTTGTAGGCATCGATGGTAAAGCGGGCCTGCTTCTCCAGGATCATAGTGGTCATGAGAGTGTCCTGAGCGTGAGCCATGATGAAGGTCATCTCCATCTCGCCACCGCCGGCCTCCTGCGAAAGCAGCTTGGTCTGCGTGTCGTGGGCACCGATGAGCGCATCGCTGGCATCCTTGTGCAGCTGCTCGGCCTTCTCAAAGTCACCCTCGCGAGCAGCATCGAGCGCTGCAAGCAGATCGGTCTGGGCGTCACCTGCGTATGCGACAATCTCGAATCCAACCATCGAGATTTCTTCTTTGGTTGCCATGTTGCGTTCCTTTCACATATGAACCAATGGAGAGCATCGCGTCCGGGCATACGCGTTGCGTTGTGTATGGTAGGAACAGTAACATTCAAACAAAAAAGAACAGCGCAAAATGCAATTTCGAGCTATGAACGGTTGCTTTTCACCCGTGAACGGCTTTTAAACCAATCCGAACATTATCAAACACAATTATCGGCAACCCAAACAGGTCCGCACCCTAGCGTATATCGCGCACCGTATCGCCCTCGACGAGCACGCCCGGAAACAGCATGTGCTCTACACCAGGTGCAACGCCCTCGGCGCCGGCAATCTTGTCGACCGCCCACATGCCGACGCGCTTGTTGTCAAAGCGCACCGTGGTCAGGCGACAATCGGGCACGATATCGCCCAGGCTATCGTCAACACCCACCACGCTCACGTCCTGGGGCACGCGCTTTCCGCGCGACTCGAGCCCGCGAATGCAGCCGTAGGCCATGGCATCGTTGGAGGCATAAATGGCCGTACAGGTCGGATCATCCGCAAGCACCTGGCCGGCAGCATATCCGCTCTGCGCCGTCCAGTCGCCGCGCACGAGCTGCGGTGGCTCAATGCCATGCGCACGCAATGTCTCACGCCAGCCTTCCTCGCGCCGCATGCCCGAAAGCGAGCGCTCGGGGCACGAGATAAAGTGCACGGTCTTGTGCCCCTGCTCCAGCAAGTACTCGACCACCTGGCGCGAGCAATCGAACTGGTCGTTATCGACCGTCGAGCACAGCGGGTGCTCCAACATCGTAACGAGCACCGTCTGCATGCCGGGCAGCGGTTCAAAGGTTCCAAAGTCCGCCGGCATGCGGTTCATGATCACAACCATACCGTCCACCGGCAGTGCACTCATACGCGACGATGTGCTCTCGAGGGTATACGGATGCCCATCTACTTTAGTGAGGGTGATGGCGTAGCCGTGTTTGTCGGCGGCGGCGGCAAAGCCCTCCATACGGTCGAGGTTGCCGGTGCCGGTAATGTTGAACATAGCGACGCCGACGGTCTTAAACTTACCGCGGCGCAGCGATCGACCGGCAAAATTGGGGCGATACCCCAGCTCGCGCATGGCGGCACGCACGCGCTCCTTGGTCTCGGGGCGCACGCTGGGCGAATCGTGCACCGTGCGCGAGACTGTCTGCTCCGAGACGCCCGCGAGACGCGCCACATCCTTAACGGAAACCGATTTTTTTACAGCGGCCATAGGTCGATCTTTCTATGTCGACGATGCCATTGGTGGCACTCTACGCAGTCATTTTTAACGCCTTCAAGTATATCCAACGCCTCCCCCACCATACGCTCACCACCCAAAACCTACCGTTCACCGACATTTTTGCTTCCCCAAACGGCTTTTGGCACCCAAATGTTAACGTTGCCATTGCGCAAACACAGAGCCACCGGGCGGCTCAAACGTTTACGTATAAGGAATCGACGGTTCGCAGGCACAGGAACCACCGGTTCGCGTCTTTTTTTGTGTCGCAAAATGGCAACGTCAACATTTTGGCAACCGAACGCCAAAAGCTACCATCGTTGTTAACCCACCGACTCTTAGGAGCATTGCATGGAGCAACTTATCGCCATCATCGAAAAGGGCCAGCCCTTTTTCAACGCGATCGCCCGCAATAAGTACCTCAAGGCGATCCGCGACGGCTTTATCTCCGTCATCCCCATCATCATCTTCTCGTCCATCTTCTGCCTGGTAGCCTCGGTCCCCAACATCTGGGGTTTCTACTGGCCCGATGACATCAACAACGCCCTGTGGAAGTGCTACAACTACTCCATGGGCATCCTGGCCATCGCCTGCGCCGCCACCACAGCCAAGCACTTCGCCGACGCTCAGAACCGCGATCTGCCCAAGAACAACCAGATCAACTTCATCTCGTGCATGTGCGCAGCTATCATCGGCTTCTTGCTCCTTTCGAGCGACACCATCGCCACGGACGCTGCCAGTGGTTTCAACACCACCTACCTTGGTTCCAAGGGCCTGCTGACCGCTTTCATCGCTGCGTTTGTGACCGGCATCATCTACAAGTTCTTCATTAAGCGCAACATCACCGTCAAGATGCCCGAGCAGGTTCCGCCCAACATCTCGCAGACCTTTAAGGACATCATCCCCTTCTCCGTCTGCATCACCGTCTTTTGGGTCTTTGACATCGTCTTCCGCGCTGCCTTTGGCTTCTGCTTTGCCCAGGGCGTCATCCAGGTGTTCCAGCCCCTGTTCACCGCTGCCGACGGCTATATTGGCCTCGCTGTAATTTACGGCGCCATGAGCCTCTTCTGGTTCGTCGGCGTCCACGGCCCCTCAATCGTCGAGCCCGCCATCGCCGCCGCCCTCGTTGCCAACATGACCGACAACCTGGCTGCGTTCCAGGCTGGTCAGCACGCTTCCGCTGTCCTGACCCAGGGTGCCCAGTACTTCGTCGTCTGCATGGGCGGCACCGGCGCCACGCTCGTCCTGGTCTTTATGTTCTGCTTCCTGGCCAAGTCTCAGGAGATGCGCGCCGTCGGTAAGGCAGCTATCGTCCCCGTGTGCTTTGCCGTCAACGAGCCGCTGCTGTTCGCCGCGCCCATCGTGCTCAACCCCGTCTTCTTTGTCCCGTTTGTCTTTGCCCCGATCGCCAATATCTGGATCCTCAAGATCTTTATCGACTTCTTGGGCATGAACGGCTTTATGTACACCCTGCCCTGGACCGTCCCCGGCCCCATCGGCACCATCATGGGCCTGGGCTTCCAGCCGCTCGCCTTTGTGATGCTCGCCCTTATCCTGGTCGTCGACTTCGTTCTGTACTATCCGTTCTTCCGTGCCTATGACGCCCAGAAGTGCGCCGAGGAGGCCGAGATTTCCGAGGAGGAGCTCGCCGCCAAGAACGCCGAGAAGGCTGCCAAGCTCAACGATGCCTTCCAGGGCAAGGCTGACGCCAAGAGCGTTGCCGCCGGCGCTGCTGCCGAGGCCGTGAAGGCCGATGCCCCCGCCGCTTCTGCAGCACCCGCTGCCGAGGCAACGACCGCCAGCGACCTCAACGGCAAGCGCGTGCTCGTGCTCTGCCAGGGCGGCGGAACCTCGGGCCTGCTCGCCAACGCACTGGCCAAGGCCGCCAAAGAGCGCGGCATCAATCTTGAGACCGCTGCCGAGGCATATGGCAACCACGTCGACATGCTCCCCGACTTTGACCTGGTCGTCCTGGCCCCGCAGGCTGCCAGCTACCTGGCCGACCTGCAAAAGGACTGCGAGCGCGTGGGCAACAAGTGCGTCGCCTGCCGCGGCAAGCAGTACATCGAGCTCTCCCAGAACGGCGACAAGTCTCTCGCCTTCGTGAGTGAACAGCTTTCGAAGTAAGTAACGCTCAGGGCCAGCCGACCATCCACAGCCGGCTAGCCCTTCGATTTAGACGATTGGATCATCATGTCCGTTAACCCTGCTAGCGTCACCAACCCGCCTGCGCAGTTTCCCGAGGACTTTGTCTTTGGCGGCGCCACCGCTGCCTACCAGGTAGAGGGCGAGACCCGCACCCACGGTAAGGGCAAGGTTGCCTGGGACGACTTCCTGGAGGCCCAGGGGCGCTTCTCCCCCGATCCCGCTTCGGACTTCTACAACCAGTACCCCGTCGACTTGGAGCTGTGCGAGGAGTTCGGTATCAACGGCATCCGCCTCTCCATCGCCTGGAGCCGCATCTTCCCCAACGGTACCGGCGAAATCAACCCCGAGGGTGTCCAGTTCTACCACGACCTCTTCGCCGAGTGCCACAAGCACCACGTTGAGCCGTTTGTCACGCTGCATCACTTCGATACGCCGCTTCCCCTCTTTGAGAAGGGCGACTTCCTCAACCGCGAGACCATCGACGCCTTTGTGGACTTTGCCACCTTCTGCTTTAAGGAGTACACCGACCAGGTGACCTACTGGTTCACCTTTAACGAGATCTGGGCCGACGCCTCCAACACCTACATCGAGGGCACCTTCCCCGGTGGCGTCAAGGCGCATCTGGCCGAGGCCTTCCAGTGCGAGCACAACATGATGCTCGCCCACGCCAAGGCAGTACTGGCCTTCCACAACGGCGGCTTTAAGGGCAAGATCGGCGTCATTCAGTCGCTGGAGTTTAAGTATCCGCTCAACGAGAACGACCCCGCCGACATCAAAGCCGCCAACAACGAGCACGTGCTGCAGAACCAGTTTCTGCTCGACGCCACCTTCCGCGGCGACTACGCGCCCGACACCCTCGAGTGCGCCAACCGCCTGGCCGCCGTCTCGGGCGGCACCATCGAGATCCTGGACGAGGATCTGGAAATCATGCGCGAGGCCGCGCTCTACAACGACTACCTGGGCGTTAACAACTACCAGTGCCGCTTCTTGAAGGCTTACGATGGCGAGAACGACCTGCACCACAACGGTACGGGCGAGAAGGGCACCGGCCGCTGGCGCGTTAAGGGTATTGGCGAGCATGTGAACAAGCCCGGCATCCCCACCACCGACTGGGACTGGATCATCTATCCCGAGGGTCTGTTCGATCTGCTCGTCTACATTAAGCAGCGCTACCCCAACTACAAGCAGATCTTCATTACCGAAAACGGCATGGGCTACAAGGATCCCTACAAAGACGGCTTTGTGGACGACCAGCCGCGCATCGACTACATCGAGCAGCACCTGCGTTGGCTGCTCAAGGCCATGGAGGTAGGCGTCAACGTAGGCGGCTACTTCCTGTGGAGCCTGCAGGATCAGTTCTCCTGGACCAATGGCTACAACAAGCGTTACGGCTTCTTCTACGTTGACTTTGAGACCCAGAAGCGCACACCCAAGGCAAGCGCCTACTGGTACAAGCACGTAGCGCAGACCCGTCGTCTGGACTAGTGGCTGGCGGGGTTGCCCGCTCACACAACCTGTCCCCATTTCTCAGCCGGGGGCGGCACGTCACACGGCGCGCCGCCCCCGGTCTTTTTGTTTTTGGGCTGGTCGGGAGCCGTTTGTCTCGATCTGTAACATCTAGCCGAGTTTTTTGGTCCTAGCTGTTACAGATTGAGACGAACAGGATTACTCTTTCCGAAGAATCTAAATCTGTAACACGTAGCCCGCTTTTGACCGTCTACCTGTTACAAATCGAGACAAACGGAGTAGGACCTAACCCCGTATGTCCCTAACAGTCGAGCGTTCGACCAGCGTACTCGGCACATGAATCGCCTCGATAGACGAGCTCTCTCCAATCGCCGCCTCAAACGCAAGCTTACCGACACCGCGCAAATCAAATCGCAGCGTCGTCAGCCGATTGTGAGGAACAAGTCCCTCGAGTGCGTCGTCGATACCAACCACGCTCACGTCGTCGGGCACGGACAGGCCCGCGTTCTCGAGCGCGGCGATAACGCCCAGCGCCATCTGGTCATTTGCCGCAAGCACGGCAGTCGGCGCCTGCGACCCGCCGGCAAGCACCTCGGCCGCAATCCGCTCGCCCATGGCGTACCCACTGTCCGCACTCCAATCGCCACGCAGCATCGGAGCGGCATCGACATGAGCACGACCCAGCGTATCGCGCCAACCGGCCTCACGAAAACGCGAGGAAATCGAGTTTTCCGGACCCGCCACAAACCGCATATTCGAGTGACCATGTTCCAGCAGATAATTGGTCAACAGCTCGCACGAACCATACTGGTCGGAGTCGATCGTCGTGCAGCGCGGATGCGCATACATGGACAGGATGACCGTTCGCACTCCCGGCTGGGGAACAAACTCCTCAAAATCGGGAGCCATGCGGTTCATGTTGAGAATCATGCCGTCGACGGGTCGCTCGACCATGCGGCGCGAGGCATCGGCAAGTGTATAGGGCTTGTCGCCGCCCATCTCGATCATAGTGACGGCAAAATCGTGCTCGCGCGCCGCTTGCATGATACCCTCGAGCGTCGCCAGGTTACCGACACGTGTGATGTTGTACATGCACAGGCCAATAGAACGATACGACCCGCCGCGCAACGCCGCTCCAGCAAAATTGGGACGAAAGCCCAGCTCTTCCATGGCGGCCAGCACACGCTTGCGCGTCTTTTCCGTCACGTTAGGCATACCGTTGACCACGCGAGACACAGTCTGGCGGCTCACGCCAGCGAGCGCCGCAACCTCTGCCGCGCTCGCCGAATGACCATTCCTTGTTTGCTGAGCCATGCCTTCCACGCTAACCTGCTTCCCAACTATTCCCCGCGCCCATGGCGCATCGTACATACATTGATAACGTGCTCATGATACCCGAGCCATATACCACAACATGAAAACTTCTGTCAATCAAAACCGCTTACCGAACAAATACAACCGTTCGCGGCTGTTTGAAGTTGTTTTGTTTCTATACATCCCAGCCGGATGTTAACGTGCTCATTGTCAAATGTTCACGTGCTCATTTTGGTTCTAATCATTTTAAGATAGTGTTTATCGGGCTTTTTCACCGCTGAACGCTAACCAGGGAGCCTCCTGAGCGCAAACGCACAATATCGAACAGCGAGACGAGAGGGTGTATGCATATGTCTTTGCTAAACCGCGTACAGCAGCTGCCGAAGGGCTTTGTTTGGGGCGCCGCAACCGCCGCGTACCAAACGGAAGGTTCCACGAAGGTGGCAGGCAAGGGTAAGACCATGTGGGACGATTACCTTGTCGCCCAGGGTCGCTTTTTGCCCGACCCGGCCAGTGATTTCTACAACCGCTACGAGGAGGATATCCGCCTTTCTGCCGAGCATGGACTCAACGCCATCCGTGTGTCCATCGCCTGGACCCGCATCTTCCCCAACGGCGACGATGCCGAGCCCCTCGCCGAGGGCGTTAAGCACTACCACGAGCTGTTCGCCTGCTGCAAAAAGTATGGCGTCGAGCCCTATGTGTCCCTGCATCACTTTGACTCCCCCGCCGCCCTGTTCAACCAGGGCGACTGGCTCAACCGCAAGACCGTCGACGCCTATGTGCGCTATGCCGAGTTCTGCTTCCGCGAGTTCCGCGAGGTCAAGAATTGGTTCACCATCAACGAGCTCATCAGCCTCTCGCACTCCCAATACATCCAAGGCAACTTCCCGCCCAACCATCACTTTGATGTGACGAGCGGCATCCAGAGCCAGCACAACGAGCTCGTTGCCCACGCCCGCGCCGTCAACCTGTATAAGGATCTTGACGAGACCGAGCACCTGGGCGGACGCATTGGCATGGTCAACGTCCTGACGCCGGCATATCCTGCCACAGACTCGCCCGCCGACCAGCACGCCGCCGACCTGTACAACGCCTTCTACACCGACTTCATCATGGACGGCGCCTTCCTGGGTCACTACTCCGCGCGCACCCTCTCACTCATCAACGAGATTCTGCGTGCCAACAACGCCACGCTTACGGTTGAGGACAGCGACATGGAGGAGCTCGCCAAGGCGGCGCCCCGCAACGATATGTTCGGCCTCAACTACTATCAGTCGGCGTTTATCGCCGCCTACGATGGCGAGTCCACCAACAGCTTTAACGGCACCGGAGACAAGGGCACCTCGTGCTTTAAGTTTAAGGGCGTCGGGCAGCAGGTCGATATGCCGGGTATCCCCACCACCGACTGGGATTGGCTCATCTACCCGCAAGGCCTCTACGACACGCTCAAGCACATCAGCGCCACCTATCCCAACCTCCCCGTCATCTATATCACCGAAAACGGCCTGGGCCACAAGGACCCCGAGCCCGACGCAAACGGCATCGTCGCCGATCCCGAGCGCATCGACTTTGTCGACCAGCACATGGAGAAGGTGCTCCAGGCGCGTACCGAGGGCGTCGACGTCCAGGGCTACTTTATCTGGAGCCTGCAGGACCAGTTCTCGTGGGCCAATGGCTATAACAAGCGCTACGGCCTGTTCTACATCGACTTCGACACGCAAAAACGCTACATCAAGCAGTCGGCACTCTGGTACAAGGAGCTCGCCGACACTATGGCGGACGCGCAGTAGCGCATCGCCTCGCTTTCCCCCGAGGGGGAGCGGCCCCATGCGATACAAACCCAGCCGCTCCCCTCTCTCCCCCTGGGACCGACCCCGCCTGCACCCGGGCTTTTAGCAAGCGGGAGACCATATAGGTTTTCAATGTCCATGCCATTAAGATTTCATGCAAAGAGGAGCGTGAACTATGGAATCGATCGTTAAGTTCTTGGAGAAAGGTCCGCCGTACTTCGACAAGGTCTCTAAGAACATCTACCTTCAGGCCATTAAAGACGGCTTTTTGGCAGCAATGCCCATCATCCTGTCTTCTTCTGTCTTCCTGCTTATTTCGACCCTGCCGGGCGTTGTCGCCACGGTCGGCGGCTTTACGCTGCCCGACTGGTGGAACGTCGACGTCGTGAACTTCTGCAACAAGGTTTACAACTTCACGATGGGCGTCGTGGGCATCATGGTCGCCGGCACCACCGCAAGCGCGCTGACCGGCTCCAAGAACCGCCGCATGCCTGCCGGCAAGGCCATCAACGCCACGAGCACCATGGTCGCCGCCATGTGCGCTATGCTCATCTTGGCCGTTACCCAGACGAGTGCCAAGATCGACGGCGCCGATGTCTCGGTGTTCTTTACCGACAACATGGGCACCAAGGGCCTGCTGAGCTCCTTTGTCGCCGCATTTGCCACGGTCAACATCTATGCCTTCTGCATTAAGCGAGACATCACCATCAAGCTGCCCAAAGAAGTCCCCGGCGCCATCGCCCAGAACTTCCGCGACATCTTCGCCTTCAGCTTCTCCATCCTGTTTGTCGCCGTCATCGACGTTATCTGCCGCACCTGCTTGGCCGTCCCGTTTGCCAACGTCATCTCCACGCTGGTGAGCCCGCTGTTCGCCGCTGCCGATTCCTACGCCGGCCTCGCCCTCATCTGGTTCATGATCCCGCTGTTCTGGTTCATGGGCATCCACGGCCCCTCGGTCGTTAAGCCTGCCCTCAACGCCGCGCTGTTTGGCAACATCACCACCAACCTCGCCACGCTGCAGGCCGGCGGTCACCCCGCCCTCGCCCTGACCGAGAACTTCGGTAACTACATCGGCGAACTCGGCGGCACCGGCGCCACGTTCATTGTCCCGATCATCTTCCTGCTCTTTATGCGCTCCAAGCAGCTCAAGGCCGTCGGCAAAGCCTCTGTCGTACCCGTGATGTTCGCCGTCAACGAGCCGCTGCTGTTCGCCGCGCCCATCATCCTCAACCCGTACTTCCTGATCCCGTTCCTGTTTGCCCCCGTGGCCAACGTCCTCATTGGTAAGTTCTTCATCGACTTTTTGGGCATGAACGGCTTTATCTATGCCATGCCGTGGGCACTCCCCGGACCGATCGGCACCTTCATCGACACCAACTTCCAGCCGATCTCTCTGGTCCTGGTTGTCGTCCTGCTGGTCGTTGACTTCTTGATCTACTACCCGTTCTGCAAGGCCTACGACAACGTCCTGTGCAAGCAGGAGGCCGAGACCCTGGCCGAAGAAGAGGCCGAGGAGACCAAGACCGTCAAGACCGCTGACGCCCCCGCCGTTGAGGCTCCTGTTGTCGAGACCGCTTCTGCCACTGAGGCCTCCGCAGCTCCGTCCGCCCTTAAGGGCAAGGATCTGAGGGTTCTGGTTCTGTGCGCTGGCGCCGGCACCTCTGCACTGCTCGCCAACGCGCTTAAGGAAGGCGCCGACGAGCTGGGCATCGACATTACCGCCAACGCCGGTGCCTACGGCAGTCACTACGCCATCATGGACCAGTACAACGTCATCGTCCTGGCTCCGCAGGTTCGCACCTATTACAACGAGATGAAGGCCGACACCGACCGCTTGGGCATCACGCTGCTGTCGCCCAAGGGCAAACAGTACATCGACCTCACTAAGGATCCCAAGGGTGCCGTCGCCTGGATCGAGGAAAACCTCGAGGCATAAGACGCTGACACCACCTGCCGCTCGCAGACAATAAATGGCCCGTGCATCGATGTGTGATGCGCGGGCCATTTTGTTTAGACCGCACCCGTCCTCCTGTTCATCTCAATCTGTAACATCTAGCCGAGTTTTCGGGTCCCACCTGTTACAGACTTAGACGAGCAGGCCGAGCACGTCTACGCCCGCAAATCCCGCACGCTCGCGCGCTCGACCAACACACCCGAGACGAGCGTACGGCTTCTGGAGCTCGGGGCTTCCAGACCTGCGACGACCTCGTTAAGCGCACGGATGCCCAGCTCGCGGTGGCGAAACTTCACCGACGTCAGAATCGAGTTGGGAATCGTCTTGTAGAGCTCATCGTCGAAGCCGATCACGGACACGTCGTCGGGCACACTGAGCCCTTTGTCACGTAGAGCCATCATCACGCCGTTTGCCATGCAGTCGTTAGCCGCGAGGACCGCCGTGCAATCGGGTTTATCGGCAAGCACAAGGCCCGCAGCATAGCCACTATCCGCATTCCAATCGCCTTGCAGAGGCTCGGGCGGCTCAATGCCACGCGTCTCGAGTGCCGCACGCCAACCTTTCATACGGCACTGGCTCGACAGCGACTCTTTCTTACCAGAGACGAAGTACACGTTCTTGTGCCCGCGATTCAAGAAGTACTCGCACGCCATACGAGCGCCGCCCTCTTGATCGTCACTGACGGTGGAGCAGGTAGGATGCTCCATCGGTGTGATAATCACCGTCTTGAGGTCTTTCGGCGCCTCAAAGCTATCAAAGTCATCGACCATCTGACGCAGGTTGAAGATCATGCCATCAACAGGCAGCTGCGACATCCTACGCGCCGCATCGGCAAGAGTCATCTTCTCACCTCCGCACTTCTTAATCATCGTGAGCGCAAAGCCTCGCTCTTCGGCGGCATCGGCAATACCGTCAATCATGTCCACGGCACCGCCCGACAAGTGGAACAGCACCACGCCGATGCACCCGTAACGACCCAACTTGAGTGAACGCGCGGCAAAGTTCGCCCGGAACCCAAGCGCCTCCATGGCCGCATGGACCCTATCGCGTGTCGACTCTCGCACGCTATCGGGCTCGTTGATCACACGCGAAACCGTCTTGAGAGAAACACCCGCAGCAATCGCCACATCGTTCATTGAGACATTTTTCTTGTCCATCGTTGCCACTACTTCTCCAGTCGGTTTTGCATCGCTTGTTTTTTTGTGTTCTAGCATACACTACCTGCCTGACTGATAAATCAGCCGTTTATCGGACGATATCGACCGTTCACCTGTAAATCCTTGTTGCTCTTCGAAAAATGTCTTACGTTGTCATTAACGAAATGACAACGTTGTCATTTCGCAATGCCTTCCTTGAGCAGGAAGGTTTCCGGGCAATCCTGACCATCCATCGACGACCAGTTCCATCCACATGCATCGCGCATCAAGTAGCAAAGGAGCTCTATGGACGCCATCGTAAAGATGCTCGAAAAGCATCAACCGTTCTTCGAGAAGATCTCGAGGAACATCTACCTCCAGGCCATCAAAGACGGATTCCTTGGGTGCATGCCCATCGTCCTTACCTCTTCGATCTTTCTGCTGATCGCCACCCTTCCCGGCGTAGTTGGCATCACGCTGCCCCAGCCGCTCATCGACTGGTGCAACAAGCTGTACAACTTCACCATGGGCGTCATGGGCATCATGGTTGCCGGCACCACCGCCAAGAACTTCACGGCTTCCATGAACCGTCGCATGCCCGCCGGCAAGGTGCTCAACGACGGTTCCACCATGGTGGCCGCCCAGTGCAGCATGCTGCTGCTCGCTGTTACGCAGTTCACCACCAAGCTCAACGGTGCTGAGCTTTCGGTTTTCGATTGCACCAGCATGGGTACGCGCGGTCTGTTCTCTGCCTATATCGCCGCGTTCATTACCGTGTGGGTCTATAAGTTCTGTGTCTCGCGCGATCTGACCATTAAGCTGCCCAAGGAGGTCCCGGGCGCCATCGCTCAGAACTTCCGCGACATCATCCCCTTTGGCGGCGCCGTCATCATCTGCGGCATCATCGATGTCGTCGTGCGCAACCTCATGGGCGTTCCGTTCTCCGAGCTGCTTATCAAACTGCTCTCCCCGCTCTTTACCGCTGCAGAAACCTATCCTGGCCTTATCCTTATCCAGGCAGCCACCGCGTTCTTCTGGTTCATCGGCGTCCACGGCCCCTCGATCGTCCAGCCGGGCATCGACCCCATCCGTCTTGCCAACCAGGCCGAGAACCTGCAGGTTCTGCTGGCCGGTGGCCACCCCGCCCACTCCCTCACCTTTAACATGTCGCTCGTGGGCGAGTTCGGCGGCACCGGCGCCACATTCATCGTGCCACTTCTGCTGATTCTCTTTATGAAGTCCAAGCAGCTCAAAGCCGTCGGTAAGGCCTCGATTGTTCCTGTTGCCTTCGCCGTCAACGAACCGCTGCTCTTTGGCGCGCCGATGATCCTTAACCCCTACATGCTCGTCCCCTTTGTTGCCGCCGGCTGCGTCAACGTAAGTGTTGCCAAGTTCTTTATCGATAACGTAGGCATGAACGGCTTCTCCTTCGTGGTGCCTTGGGCCACCCCCGCCCCCATCGGCATTTTCATCACCACGAACTTCCAGCTTATCGCCTTGGTATTTGTCGCGATCATCATCTTGCTGGACGCCATCATCTACCTGCCGTTCTTGAAGGCATACGATAAGCTGCTCTGCGACCAGGAGGCCGAGCGCGCCGCCGAGCTGGGCCTCGAGTCCGATGGTGCTGCTTCCATCGCCGCCAACGCCTCTGCGCCCGCTGCCGAGCAGACCGCCGCTTCCGTCGAGCCGACCGCCGCTGCCGCCGACAGCAAGCCTGTTGCCGACCAGCCCGAGCCCGCCGCCGACGCATCCGCTAAGAAGGACGTCGATGGCCTGAAGGTCCTCGTCCTGTGCGCCGGCGCCGGCACCTCTGCCATGCTTGCCAACGCCATCAAGGAAGGTGCTGCGCAGACCGGAGAGAACATCGCTTCCTCCGCAGGCGCCTATGGTCAGCACACTGCCATCATGGATCAGTACGACGTCATCGTGCTCGCCCCGCAGGTTCGTAGCTACTACAACGACATGAAGGCCGACACCGATCGCCTGGGCATTAAGCTGCTCGCTCCCCGCGGTAAGGAATATATCGACCTTACTCGCGACCCCGCTGGCGCCATCAAGTGGCTCCGCGAGAACCTCGACTAGTTCCTCCCTCTGTTGGTGCCCGGATTCCCGGTTCGGGCACCTCTCCCTATTCGTATCCCACAGAAAGGATGACTCATGACCAACCCCATGCAGTTCCCCGACGGCTTTGTGTTTGGCGGCGCCACCGCTGCTTACCAGGTTGAGGGCGAGACCCGTACGCACGGCAAGGGCAAAGTGCCCTGGGACGATTTCCTGGCAGCCCAGGGTCGCTTCTCCCCCGATCCCGCAAGCGATTTCTACAACAAGTACCCGGTCGATATCGACCTGTGCCAGCGCTTCGGCATCAACGGTATCCGCGTCTCCATCGCTTGGAGCCGCATCTTCCCCAACGGCACTGGCGAGATCAACCCCGAGGGTGTTGCCTTCTATCACGAGCTCTTTGCCACCTGCAATAAAGCCGGCGTTATCCCCTATGTCACGCTCGATCACTTCGATACGCCCGAGGCCTTTTACCAGAACGGCGGCGAGGGTTTCCTGACGCGCACGACGATCGACGCCTTTGTCGAGTACGCCAAGTTCTGCTTTGCCGAGTTCACCGAGGTCAAGCACTGGTTTACCTTTAACGAGATTCCCGCGACCGCCGAGGGCAGCTTTATCGTCGGCAACTGGCCGCACGGCGAGAAGTACCGCCTGGACAAGGCCTTCCAGCTCATGCACAACATGATGGTGGCCCACGCCAAGGCTGTCGTCGCCTTCCATGAGGGCGGCTTTGAGGGCGAGATCGGCATTGTCCAGAACCTGGAGCCCAAGTATCCCCTCGATCCCAACAACGCCGCCGACTGCGAGGCAGCTCGCATGGCCGACGTCATCAACAACCGCTGGGTACTCGACGCTACCTTCCGCGGCCACTATGCAGCCGACACCATGGAGGCTGCGACCAAGCTGGCCCATATCGCCGGCGGCGAGCTCGACGTCCGCGACGAGGACATCGCCGCGCTGACCGCCGCGCTCCCCTACAACGATTGCTTGGGCGTCAACACCTACAAGTGCCAGTTCCTGCGTGCTGCCGAGGGCGAAAACGACATCAACCACAATGGCACCGGCGACAAGGGCTCCTCGCGCTGGTTCCTCAAGGGAGTGGGCGAGTCATGCGTGCGCGAAGGCGTACCCACCACCGATTGGGACTGGATTATCTATCCCGAGGGCCTCTACGACCTGCTGCTCCGCATTAAGAACGATTACCCCAACTACAAGAAGATCTACATTACCGAGAACGGCATGGGCTATAAGGACGACTTTGAGGACGGCTTTATTGACGACGCCCCTCGTATCGATTACATGCGTCAGCATCTCGCATGGATCCTCAAGGCAATCGACGGCGGCGTAAACGTCGACGGTTACTTTGTGTGGTCGCTGCAGGACCAGTTCTCCTGGACCAACGGCTACAACAAGCGTTATGGCCTGTTCTACATCGACTTTGAGACCCAGAAGCGCTATCCCAAGGCGAGCGCGTACTGGTACAAGAACGTCGCGGAGACCGGCCTGCTTATGGCCTAACTTTTGCCGCATACCCCCTGTCGGCCGCATGCGAATCCCTCCACGGGTTCGTATGCGGCCTTTTTGTTTTTGGTGGGCCCGAGCGGATCATTCGTCTCGATCTGTAACATCTAGCTGGGATTTTCGGTCCTAATTGTTACAGATTGAGACGAACGCGCAGGCCGGTCCGAATAATCTAAATCTGTAACACCTAGCCCACTTTTGACCATCTACCTGTTACAGATCGAGACAAACGCACAGGTCAATCCGCTCAATCTCGATCTGTAACATCTAGCCGAGCTTTTCGGTCCCAGTTGTTACAGATTGAGACAAACGGAATCGGCCAGGCAGAAAATCTAAATCTGTAACATCTAACGAGCATTTGATCGCCTAGTTGTTACAGATCGAGACAATCAGATGGTCAAATCCTCACTTTCCAGGCAGCTACGAAGCGCTCCTCTTTCTTAATTATTATCGGCATCACGAACACACTTCGGTATCTTTTAATGCCAAAATGATACCGAAAGCGTGTTCGAGAATACGGATAATTCCATGCGTTAGCCCAATCAAGCCCCAGGCTTACAAACTCCGTTATTGTTCAGAATGCCAATGCATTCGCGTTTGCGCGTCATTTCGCGTCACTTTGACGCGCATAATGACACGCAAATTTTTTCGTGTCATAATTTTGACGCGTAAAATGACGTGTAAAATTTTTACGTGTTATTTTTCACGTCAAATTGAAGCGAAACGGAGCATCACAATGCAAGAATCCAAAGATCTTGAATTCAAGGAATGCGTCACCAATTCGTTCCTTAAAACCGTCTCCGCTTATGCAAATGGCACGGGAGGACGCGTTCTATTTGGAATTAACGACGACGGAGAAGCCGTTGGCCTCGATGACCCCAAGCAGACCTGCCTGGATATCGAAAACAAGATTAACGATTCGATCATCCCCCAGCCCGATTACTCCCTAAAGATCGACGAGCCCGATGCAACCGTGGAGCTTACGGTCTTTCCCGGCAGATCGAAGCCTTACCTATACCGCTCGAAGGCATACAAGCGCAATGACACCGCGACCATTCCAGTTGATACCCTAGGCCTTTCGCGTCTTGTACTCGAGGGTCAAAACCTCTCCTTTGAGCAGCTCCCGGCAAACAAACAAGATTTATCTTTCACCGTTTTAGAGAATCGTCTAACAGCAAAACTTTCGCTTCAGTCATTCACAACCGATACTCTCAAAACCCTTGGCCTGCTTGATGAAACCGGAACCTACAACAACGCGGCAGAGCTGCTCGCGGACGAGAATGGCTTCCCGGGTATCGACATCGCAGTGTTTGGTGAAACTATCAACCTCATTAAGCAGCGCAAGACTCTTGAACATGCATCCGTTCTAGCGGAAATTGACGGAGCCCTTGAGCTTTTCGAAGCCCAGTACTGCTACGAAGAGATCCAGGGGATGGAGCGGATCCGCAAGGAGCTCATTCCGCTCGAAGCATTCCGCGAGGCCATTACCAATGCAGTCGTTCATAGGACTTGGGATGCGCCCGCACACATCCGCATCTCGATGTTCGACGACCGTGTGGAAGTCGCTTCGCCCGGCGGCTTGCCGGCAAGCATGACCGTCGATGAATATCTGTCCGACATGCTATCCGTTAGACGCAATCGTATTCTTGCCGAAGTCTTTTTGCGCCTGGGTCTTATCGAAGCCTTCGGAACGGGCATCATGCGAATTCGCGATACCTATAAGGACAGCGTCAGAAAGCCCCGGTTTCAAGTTTCGGATAACGCCATTGTGGTAACACTTCCCCTACTCATGGATAACCCGGGGCTCAAAGGCGACGAACTTATCGTATTCGGACTGCTGAGCGGAGTACACCCTCAATCGACAAGCGAGCTTGCGGCCAAAGTCACCTTTAGTCGCTCGAAGCTTCTTCGCATCCTCAAAAAACTCGTTGAGACAGGCCTGGCGACAGTTGAAGGCACCGGCAGAGGGCAGAAGTATCGCCTGCTACGCTAGTTAGCAAATGACCTGCGTGTGTTCCTCGATGGCGGCACGATCTTCGGCGGTAATACCCGGCTCGCACACCACGGCGTCCAAACTGTCCAGGCGGCAGAAGGTGTAGAAGTCGCGCTTGCCGATCTTGCTGGAGTCGGCGATCAGATAGCGCGAGTCGGCCTTGCTAAAGGCGAGCTGCTGGATGCGGCCCTCTTCCATGTTAGACGTGGACACGTCTCCGTCCAAAATGCCGTTGGCGCCGATATAGGCTGCGTCGATTCCCAGCGCGCGCAGGGTATCCTCGGCCATGGGCCCCACAAAGGCGGCGGTGCGGCGGCGATACATGCCGCCCACGAGGCACAGGTCGCAGTCTTCGCGCGCCTCGAGCAGGTTAAACACCGAAAGCGAATTGGTCACAATGCGCAGGCGAAACGCCGGCAGCATCGAGGCCATCTGCTCAGCCGTGGTGCCCGTACCCAAAAAGATGGTCGAGCCCTCCTCGATAAGCTCCACAGCACGGCGCGCGATCTGCAGCTTTTCCTCGGCATGCTTGGTGCGCTTTTCGCTGTGCGAGTACTCGTGGCGCAGCATAGCGTGGGGACGGCCCTGTGCACTGCGGGCTCCGCCGTGCACACGCTCGATCTCGCCTAGGCTCGCAAGCTCCTCAAGGTCGCGACGGATCGTCATGTCCGAGACACCTAACGCATCCGAAATCTCCTTAACCGAAACCGTGCCCTGCTCATCGAGCAGCTGGCGAACCCTATCCTGTCGCTCTGCCTTAATCACGATGAATCCTCGCCGTTCTATGCGTGCATATCATTCAAACAGTAACGAACAAATTGTATCAGACCCGTGCGCGTCAAAAATGAACGCCCGCACAGCTCCAATCATCACTTTTTTGAGAAAAATACCCCCTGCTTTAGTGGGGTGTAGTGATAATCTCGCGTGTTCGCGCTACAGTTTGTCGGAAATACCTCGATGTTAGGAACCAAATGATCACTTCCGAGCTTTTCGGCACCGCGCCGTGCGGTACCCCCGTTCATCGTTACACCCTCAACGGGCCCGAGATCTGCGTTCGCATTATGGACTATGGTGCCACCGTGCTGGGTATCGATGTGCCCGACATTCCCGGCAACGTGCGCGATGTGGTGCTGGGCTTCGATAAGCTCGAGGATTACTTTGACAACCCCGCCTGCTTTGGCGCGACCATCGGCCCCGTGGCCAACCGCACTGCAGGTGCCACGATCACTATCGCTGGCACGGACTGGCATATGCCGGCCAACGAAGGCGCCAACAACCTGCACAGCGACCTTGAGCATGGTCTGCACAAGCGCGTGTGGGACGTTGAACTCGACGAGACTCACAACGCCGTTCGCATGACCACCTCGCTTGAGGATGGCGAGCTGGGTCTCCCCGGCAACCGCACCTTTACGGCCGTGTTTACCGTTACACGCACCGGCGTCTTTCGCATCGAGTATGGCTGCGAGAGCGACCGCGCCACCTACGTGTCCATGACCAACCACACGTACTTTAACCTTGCCGGTCATAACGCCGGCATGGACTGTGAGCACTTCTTTATTGCCAACGCTGCCCACTACCTGCCCATCAACGAGCAGAACATCCCCACCGGCGAGATTGCTCCGGTCGAGGGCACGCCGTTTGACTTCCGCGAGCTGCGCCCTGTCGCTCCTGGCATGGAAGCCGATGACCCGCAGATTAAGCAGGCCCGTGGCTACGATCACTGTCTGTGCATCGATGGCTATCAGTACGGCCGTAATCTGCGCCGCGCGATGCACGTCGAGGAGATGTGGACCGGTCGTGAGCTGGACTACTACACCACCGCCCCGGGCGTGCAGCTCTACACCGGCAACTGGCTGGGCGACGAGCACGCCAAGGACGATGCTAACTATAGCTGGGGCGCCGGCTTTGCCCTCGAGGCAGAGATGTACCCCGACACGCCGCACCAGCCGCTGTTCCCACAGGGCATTGTGGGCCCGGGTCACCCCTACAGCAATGTGATCGAATACCACTTTATGAGGCACTAAGCCCGCAACGTGACATATCGCACAGCAGCGCCCGCCGGCACCACCGCCGACGGGCGCTTTGCTACCTAGTCATTGGGGACGTTCTTAAATGACTAGTTGGATGGGGTCGGGATTGGAGCTGGGGAGATGGCGGATTTCTAGCTCTATGCCGAGCGCCTGCAGTTCTTTGAGGGCAGCAACGTCTGCGTCGCTCACGGCAACCGCGGGCGTTATGGGGCGCTTGCCCCCCCTGTCTGCATATGCCCAATGCTGATCTTGGTGATCGGCACACCACCCTTAACCAGCGCGAGCGCATCGGCGGGTGAGGCCACCATAATCAGAATCAACTGGCGCGGCGTTGCGGTATGAATGATGTCGACGGTCCTTTGCACCGAGAAAAACCGTGTCCAAACGCCTTCTGGCACCGCTACCCTCATGGGTGCCCATTGGCGCGAATCCGCCGCGATCTCATCGTTGACGATTAGGACAAGGTTGGAGCCCACGGCCTCGTTCCACAGCTCAACGTCTTGCCCGTAAATGAAACAGTCATCGATACGCGTGAGAAGGATCTTGGGTTGAGCCATGGCTGCCCCATTCTGTTTGAGACCCATACGAGCGGGACGTCAGCCACCAACCCAACAGCAGGTCAAGCGCCAAATGGACGTCGCAGACATCACGCCTCTAATATTAGTGCATTTAAAGTGAGAAAAGCCGCCAGAACCCTTGCGCGGATTTGCGATGTCCCGTATCATAGACAGCCGTTGACGCCTCAGTTGCGTCACCACATGGCCGCCAGCGTAGCTCAGTTGGTAGAGCACCGCTCTCGTAAAGCGGGGGTCACCGGTTCGAGCCCGGTCGCTGGCTCCATTGCATTAGTGCAGCTCAGAAGCATAATTGCTTCTGAGCTTTTTTGTTTTCTTGACTCCTCGACACTCCGCGAAGGGGTGAAAAAGGGGTGAAAAAGATTTCTAAAGATATTTTCGCCCCATCCCACCTACACACGGCCTCCATCAGTTAACGGCTCCGTCCCCGAACATTTACATCCAGGGACGGAGCCTTCACAAGAAGCCCTACGATAATCAAGCACCAAATTACTAAGAACAGCTTCAGCAATTATCATTCAACGTAATGGTATGAGCAGTAGCCGTTTCTATAAACCGGACGATCACAATAAGCGACCTTACACTGACTTGAATGGCTGTTCTCCGAACCGTAAGCTCTTTCGCGCTCCTGCCTCGCCTGTTCATCTTTATGCACCCAGCAGTACCCGTTTGATCCCTGCTGGGCCGGACTATCGCAGCCGATGTGCTTGCACCGCCCTGTCGAGCAATAAGGGTCATCACAGTACTCCAAGTGATGGGAGTTGCAGTACCCGCACTTGTTCTTAGGGGAATTAGTACAGCCGGGGGCCTTGCAGGTATCAGCCAGAACCCCACTCTCGCTGCTTGAAGAAACGCTACCCGGTTGCCAGGCGGCAGCCCTCTCGATCCACTCGGGCTGAATTACCCCGGGGGCGTCATAGTCAAAACCTGCTGCCGTGGCACCGCAAGCAGCCTTCCAGTCGCTACAATCAAGTTCGAGAACGCCACAGTTTGCGAACATATCCGTAAAGTCTTCGCCCTTAACTGGCTTAATTGAATCAATCTCGAGCTCATCGAGTGCCGAACAGCCAAAGAACATATGACTAAAGTCGACGCCCTCAGACGCAACAAGGGAGCTTAAATCTATCGATTCCAGGTTATAGCAGCAACAAAACATCCAAGAGAAATCTCGGGCCGCTTCCCCCTTGAAATTGCCCAAATCAAGCTCTTCCACATTTTCGCAGCCATTAAACATTTGGCTGAAGCTTTTGGTTTTCGATGTGTCGAGCTTTTCTAAATCAAAACTCTTGCAGTTCCTAAAATCGCTAAACCACTCCGCACAATACTTCGGGCTCAGCCGATCCAATACGACAACACGCCTTACGAGTAAAGCGGCATTGTCATCCAACAGGCTACGGGACTTTTTCTCTTTGAGGTCAAGATCCTCGACTTTCGACACTCGAGCTTTCTTGAAAGTCGATCCCTCCTCGGGCCTCTCGGACCGGTTGCATATGTAGAGAGTTCCGTCTTCCTGAGACCACACAGTAAAAGCGCTCTTATGAGCCTGCACAGCAGGAAATGGTCTTGCCAATATAAACAAAACGACCGAAACGGCCAATATGATAAAAATCGCCCAGCGCTTCTTGCCAAACACAGACGCCCCTCATCTCGTTTCCCTCTCGGCAAATAATGTCAAAGAACTAGCTCCCCATATGTTTTCGGTACTCATCCAACGTCTTTCCGGCGGCGCTCTTCCAAACATTCCATCCGTTATTAGAGCCGCCAAGCACAACCCAACCAGCAGTCGAAGGCGATTTCGTCACCACATCCGCCTGCAGCACGCCGTCCACGATCGGTGCCGTACGACGTGGCTCGGGGGTCCAGACGACCCCCTCGTTAACCGGCAGACATTTCGCACCGGCCTTAACGATAAACGCACCGTCCTCAACAACCATCTGAGCCACAGCTGTGCCCTTGCCCTTACGGGTCTGCTTCAGGTGATAGGTTTCATCAGGGATGGAGGTCCAGTCATCCTTCATATGGCGTTTTTCGGTCGCCTGGTCAAAGGACTCCTCGCGGGTCTCGGCCTCGGGATACACCTGCCTTCCGTCAAAGGACGCAAGAAGCTGAATCACTAAGTCAATATCGAGAGCAAAGAGTTCCGAGCCCGGCACACGCGCCTTCGAGAAGATCTCGTCGAGCAGTGCCTCCTTCTCGTCATAGTCCTCGACCTCGATGGCAAACCGGCGCTTCAGGCCGACAACATTGAAGTATCCGTTGCGCTCAAGCGAGTACATACGCCCCTCGAAGTTACCGGTGCCGGTCTTGCCAATCTTCACGAGACCGGGGACAACGGTCTCCATCACGTAAATAATGCCTTTGGCCATAACGCCCCCTAATCAAGCGAACCATACATTGCAGAGGTGCCTCAAAGCATCCCTTCGCACCAAGATACACCGGCAAGATATTTCCACTATCGATAAAGTATTTTGCGATTAGAGAACCTAGCAATGGAGGTGGCAAGCCGGGGGGGTGGAAACGGGGTGAAAACTTATAACCCCGCTTCAGCAAATAGCCCGCATCATCCAACGTTCACATTAGATTGCTCGACAACTCTGTTGTACACAGCCTAATTCCGTCGAGCATCAAAGAATAACGTCCGGATTATATGCGTCGAGCTTCGCCTCTCCAGTCGCCAGCGACTCCTCCAGCCGGTCAGCATATTCAACAACAGAGCCGTAGAACATGGGGGTGAATCCGAACTTTTCGATGAAGAGTGGTTCCGCCACGTCGACTCGCCTCTTGGCAACCGCAGCCTCATCTTTTTCATGGTATCCAGTGCCGGGAATTCGCTCGTTTGCCTGCGGCAAGCACTTAAGTTGTCTACATAAGCGCGCTGATCCTTTTGAAAGGCCTAAAAAAGTGACAGTGCCAGAGATTATGCCGCCGACGCCCATAACGACCTTGCCAGCAGCATCCCCCACCGTCTGCTTGGTTATCTTGATACCCATGAAACTCAAGAGCTTCTTTAGGATCGGATACCAACTGGTCTTGGTTAACGACTGGCGAGCGACCTTTTTCGCGACCGCCTCTTGGGCGTTTTTGGCGATTACGGTTAGCATCGAATTCGCGCTGCCTACACCCATCATCACACCGAGCAACACTGCCATTTCGTAGAGAGTCTCGTCATCAACGTCGTCGCATTCTTCAAAAAAGGTCTGCCAGCCATACAGGTATGCCAGCTTCTGCATAATCCTAAATGCGTGCACGTAGTATTGCGTAATATCGGCAGGAATGGTGCCCGCCATCGCGACACCTCCGGGAAGACCCGCTGCAAAGGAAAGAGCCGTTGACTTCTTTGTCTCAAAATCAATAATATCTCTAGCGATTCTATCGATCAGGCCCGCATCAATTCCGGCGGTAACGGGAGTCGTTTCCACTGCAAACTCGACGACATCTTTATAGACGCCCTTCTTCCTCAGCTCTGAGTGGAGGAAATGGGCCCGATCAATCTTCACCCCTTTTAACCGAGCAACTTTTTTCATAAAGTCAATCAAAAACTTCTGAGCCTCTGCCAGTTGCTCATCGCTCTTGTCTTTTAACTCTGCAAGAGCCGAATCAACAGGAACTGCGGCCTCGAGACCCTCACCCTCGCTCTTCTTTCCAAGCAGCCTGACGTCCATACGGTCTTCCAATCAAATCATTCATCGGCAAGCAAACACGCCTACCGCCGAAAAAGCACTCATAACGTCGCAACAGCTCAATCTTAAGCCAAACAACAAAAACCGGGTATGTCCCCGTACTCATCTGCGTCGTATTGAAATCGCTGGTTCCATATGCCATGACGCCTCAATGTTGAATCGAATAAGACAAGACAGATCAATCCAATCGAAATTGAGAAAACGTCAGCACCAAGAAAGACTGTTCTCCGACGCCCTTTGAGGCGCAATTCATATTTTCGCCCCCATCCGCCCACAACAATTATTCATTACTGAGCTATATAGGTGAGTCACCGGACTCCCCTCCCCTACAATCGAAAGCGATGAATTTCGATACAAGGAGGCCGGATGGCCGGTAAAAAATCTGACGCGGAGTCATTCGCCAGCAGGTGGGCGAACAAGGGAAATGAGAACCAGGACACCCAGCGGTTCTGGATCGACTTCTATCAGAATGTCCTGGGTGTGGAGGATGCAGTCTCGAGGCTCGAGTTCGAGAAGCCCGTCTCCACCGACGCAAGCACGCATGAGGGATATATCGACGTCTTCATTCCGTCAGCAAAAACCCTTGTAGAGCAGAAGTCGCTTGGAATCGATCTCGCCAAGGAGGAGACGCGCCAGGGCCGCAAGGTGACGCCCGCGAAGCAGGGCAACGCCTATGCCCAGGGCATGCCCCTCTCGCAGCAGCCGCGCTATATCATCGCTTGCAATTTTGCCGAGTTTTGGGTCTTCGACCGCGAGCGGGATTCGCTATGTCGAGAGCCTCTTTTCAAGTTGCCGCTCGCGGAGCTTCCCAAGAACCTCGCGGCCGTCCAGTTCCTCAAGGGCGGGACTGATGCCCCGGCCACGATCTCGCGCGCGGTCTCGGTCGAAGCCGGCAAGATCATGTCAAAGCTTCATGACCAGGTCGCCGAGGCGTTTGATGACCCCAACACGCCCGAGAATCACCATGCACTCTCCGTGCTCATGACGCGCCTCATGTTTTTGATGTTCTGTGAGGACTCGGGGCTCGTTGCCCCAAACGCCTTCCGCGACTACGTTGCCCACTTCTCGGCGGGTGACCTCAGGCGCGGCCTCAAGGACCTGTTTGTTTGGCTCGACACCAAGGACGAGGACCGCGACAAGTATGCCGAGTCCTGGCTGAAGAAGCTGCCCTACATGAACGGCGGCCTCTTCCGCGAGAAGACGGAGATTCCGCCCCTGTCCGAGAACTTCCGCCATACGCTCATCGTCGAGGGGTGCCAGGAGTTTGATTGGTCGGGCGTGAGCCCCACGGTCTTCGGCTCCATCTTCGAGGGCGCGCTGTCCCACGACCACCGCCGCGCAAACGGCCAGCACTTCACGAGCCCCGAGAACATTCACAAGGTCATAGACCCGCTCTTTCTCGACGGCCTCAAGGCCGAGTTCGATGAGGTCTGCGCTAAGCCCGTCGCGGGCGGCGCGAGGACCCGTGCGCTCAAGGACCTTCACGAGAAGATCGGAAGCATCTCCATTCTCGACCCAGCGGCCGGTTCCGGTAACTTCCTCACCGAAAGCTATCTCTGCCTGAGACAGCTGGAGAATCGTATCCTCTTCGAGCTCCAGGGTGAGCAGACGTCGTTCAGCTTTGAGGATTCCGGCGATCGCGACGTGCTGGTTAACCTAAAAAACTTCCATGGTATTGAGCTTGAGGACTTCGCTTGTTGCGTTGCCCGCACGGCGCTCTGGATCGCTGAGAAGCAGGCGGACGCTGACACCGCAAAAGTGACGCAGCGCGTCTATCAGGAGTTGCCGCTCAGGGACTACGAGGGCATCGTTAACGCGAACGCTCTCCGCATCGACTGGAACGACGTGGTCCCAAGTGATGAGGTCAACTACGTTCTCGGCAATCCGCCGTTTATCGGGCAGTCCCAAAGGACCGATGAGCAGGTGGACGACCTTAAGTATGTTTGGGGCCGGGGCTACGACGGCTATCTCGACTATGCGACATGCTGGTATAGGAAAGCGGCCGATTATTTGGTTAATACTGACGCGGAGTTTTCGTTTGTCTCGACGAACTCGATTTGCCAGGGCCAGCCGGTTCCATCCCTTTTCAGACCCCTATTCGACGCGGGATGGAGGGTCAGTTTCGCGCACCGTTCTTTCGTATGGGATTCGGCGGCTGACGACGAGGCCCATGTGCACGTAGTCATCGTTGGATTCTCCCAGGGTCCCGTGGAGCCTGTTGCCTTCTCGTATCATCGGGGCAAAAGGACGATTGAGCATCCGAACAATTTGAACGGTTACCTGCTTGACGCCCCGAACGTCTTTGTTGAGAAGAAAATGAGACCACTGTTTGAGGATGTATCTCCTATGGTCATCGGAGGTAAACCGGCGGATGGGGGATACTTCCAGATTAAGACAAGAGAAGAATACGAGGACGTTATTTCCGACAGCGTCGCCGCAAAATATGTAGTCCCGTGTGTGGGAGCCCAGGAGTTGATTAACAACAAGGAAAGATGGTCTTTGTGGCTTGCGGACGCGCCCAGATCGGATATCGCCAAATCCCCGATCTTGAGGGGGAGGGTCCAGGGAGTCCGAGATTTCCGTTTGGCCTCGAAGAAAGCATCGACGAGGCTGCTTGCTGATGAGCCCTGGCGCTATGCTGAGGTGAGGAAGGCCGACGGGCCGTTCCTCTGCGTCCCACGTCACTTTTCCGGTGGGCGAAAGTACTTCACGGTCAAACGGTGCGAATCCGGGGAAATCGCCACGGACGCCTGTTTCTTCGCCGACGACCCCGATGGTCTCCTGTTCGGAATCATCTCATCAGGGGTCTTCATGGCGTGGCAGAAGGCGGTCGGAGGCGAGCTCAAGAGCGACTGCCGTTTCTCGAACACCATCGTGTGGAACAACTTCCCCCTGCCGAAATTAACCGATGAGGGACGGCGAGCCATCATCGATGCCGGTCAGGCGGTGCTTTCTGCAAGGGGGCTGTATCACGGCGCGTCCCTGGCCGACCTCTATAAACCGGCGGACGAGTTCCTGTATCCAGAGCTGTTCGAAGCCCACGGCAAGCTCGACGAGGCAATCGAATCGGCCTACGGCGTCGATTTCAATGGAGACGAGAACAAGATCGTCTCCCATCTATTCAATCTCTATGCCGAAAAGGTCGGTGAGTAGCGATGACGATGCCCAAATGGCATGAGACCATGCGGCCCATCCTTGAGACACTGGCGAAAGGCGATGGGTGCCTGACCGGTTCCGACCTTCAAGAAGCCGTAGCGACAGCGTTCGACATGACAGGTGATGAACGTGCCGAGCGCCTCAAGAGCGGGCAGTTGAGGCTCTACAACCGTGTGTATTGGGGAATCACCGACCTGGAGAAGGCCAAACTCCTTGAATACGGGGAGAGGAAGGGGACCTACCGCATCACCGGTGCCGGCAGGTCGTACCTTGCCGATTACCCCGGCCCCATCACGGCCAAGGCGCTCTATGATCGGTGTCCGTCGTTCAAAGCCTGGAAGGACGGCTACCGGGCCGCCAGCAAGGCCAAGACCTCGGCGGAGGCCCCCACGACGCCCACTGAGGAGGACCAGGAGTCGCCCCAGGAGGTCATGGAGTCCGCCTACAGCGAAATCAGGGATGCGCTCGTCGATGATCTCATTTCCGCCATCATGGCCAAGGACCCGTACTTCTTCGAGCACCTGGTGGGAAAACTGCTCGTGGCGATGGGCTACGGGGAGAGCCTGGAATCCCATGCGGATGTCACCAGGAAGAGCGGCGACGAAGGGATCGACGGCGTGGTGCGCGAAGATCGCCTTGGCTTCGGCACCATCTGCTATCAGGCCAAGCGCTGGGACCCTTCGAGAACGGTTGGCCGCCCCGAGGTGCAGGCGTTCGTCGGAGCCCTTTCCGGTAAGGGCGTATCCAAGGGTCTGTTCATCACTACGGCACGGTTCTCCAAGGAAGCTCGCAGATATGCTGACGGGCTCCTAGGCCAAACGGTCGTGCTCGTCGACGGCCCAGCCCTCGCCGGCCTTATGATCGACTACGGAGTCGGAGTGAGCACGAGGCAGATCTACGAGATTAAAGCGGTCGATACCGACTTCTTCGAAGAGTGAACTCGGGATTTCAGAATCGACTTGTGGTGTATGTCCTGCGACCCGTCTCTGTGAGCGGGCCGGCAGGCGGCCTCTCGACCGGTAGCCAAACAATTCATTCATAAAGCGCTAAAACGAGAGCTATTCCGCCCTCTGCTTGAATTTCCCCGTAATGCATGACGCGAGATTATCGGCAAGGCGGTCGATTTGGCCTGCGGCATATTCGACGATTCTGTCCGGATCCTGTAGGTCGCCGCGAGACGCCGCAAGGAGCGTTGCCGCGAGACCCCGCATCTCATAGTAGATATCGAAGATCTGGTTCTGTTCGGCCTCTGTCACGGGCATGTTCCTCTCCGAAAACGACATCGTTCTATATTCTCCCCTTCAATCCCGCCCTCTTTTTGCTTGGATGTAAGATTCGGCCTGTCAAAACTTACATCTCAGTTGGGAAAAGACGAAATTGCGGGCGTTTTTCTGTTCGCACGTAACTTTACTGACGCGTGGCTGCTTGGCCTTACTTCGCAGCGATTTTCACTTCAGGGCGCTCGGTGTTGCCGTGTTTTCCGAAGTGCGGGGAAAATTCGAAAACCGCTGAGCACAACCTGTTTTAGGCAATAAAACCGACGCTCCTATAAGTTGTCAAGAGGCAGTTTGCGGGAGCGCTCTCTCCAATTCGCACAGGAGCTCGTAATACCTCCTCTCCAGTTTCGTCGACCGCCGTTTCCCCCGTTCCAAGTGCCCGAGTGTGGCCGCGGACAGGCCGAGCCCCGCGGCGGCCTGCTTCTGGGTCACCCGCATCGCCTTGCGCATCTTCGC